>JBCCWB010000201.1:0-7516 GCA_039194345.1 Planctomycetota bacterium | reverse complement strand
GTGTGGGGTGGCCGGGGGTGTTGGGTGGGTGGTTGTGGGGGGGGGGGGGGGGGGGCCCCCCATCGGCGGTAGGGCGGCGGGAGCGGGCATCGTGAATCTCCGTTTCGGAGGGGTGGTGTTTCGGGTTAGTTCTTGGTGGCAGCGTTGTAGACCGCGTTGAACAGTTGGGTAAGTTGCGGGTCGTTGCGGAACTGGTCGGCAACTTTCTTTTTCACGCCATCGTTGGCGGCGTCGCCGAGGGTTTGAGCGAGGTGTTCTTCGACGAGCAGGTCTAGGATCTCGGGCTTGGTTTTGCCTTGGTCCAGGGCGTCCTGGACGCGGGACTTGATCGCGTCGAGGTTGGGGCCGCCTTCGGAGCCCTTCGGGGCGGAGGGGGTGGCCCCGGTTTGGGGAGCGTTGACCTGCGGGTTGAACTTGGCGTCGCCGGCGGGTTTGGCGGCCGAGGTTTTGTCGGGGCCGTTGACCGGGTTGGTGTTGCCGGGGCCGGTGGGTCGCAGGGGTCCGTTGATGGCCATGGTGGGTGCTTTCGGGAAAGAAGTCTCAGGTGACAGAAGGTGATCGCATGGTACCGGCGGGTGTTGCAGGCTTTGGGAAGTTTTTTTCGACTTCCCGAAAAAGCCCGCCGACGGCGAAGTCGGCGGGCTCGGAGAGGGTGCGGTGGTTTGACCTTAAGTCATTTATGCACGGATGTTACGGACAGCGGACATGCGGGTTTCGTGTTCGGTCTTCGAGACGTTGGAGATCGTGGTGAATTGCATGTTTCGCATCTGGACTTCTTCCTGTTTCGCCAGGAGGTCGGCCATGTAGTCGGCGTTTTGGCTGCCCGAGGCGTTGCTGCCGGGGATCGAGCCGAGGCCGAGGCTGCGGAGGCTGGTCGAACCGCCGGTCGAGAGCCGCATGGCGGTGTCGGCGACGGGGACCGCGACGCTGGCGAGGCCGGTCAGGGCCTTGGCGAAGCCGTCGGAGCTGCTGGCGGGGGCGGTATTGCCGGTGTGTTGGGGCGGGTTGCTGAAGTTCTGGCTCTGGATGGGGCTGACGTTGGACATGGTGCTCTCCGTGGTTTGTGAGGGTCGGTTTCGGTGCCCCACTCGGGGCTGACAGAGAGTGATCGTGCGTTGCGGCGGGGTGTTGCGGGGTTGGGGAAGAAAATTTTGCGGGGTGGTTTTCCGGGCTGAAATGGATGCAAATATGGGATTTTGGGCCAAAAGCGACGGTTTTGGGCGCACGGCGCGTTCGTCACACCCCTAGGTGGAGGCGCAACCGATGGGCTGGACGGCTAATAATTTTGATCTCCCGTGCGACATGGACGCGGGGCCCAACTGGTCTGGAACTGGTCGGTCCCCCGACCAGACCACCAAAACCAGACCAGTTGACATGCGTACGGTGGGCACCGCCCACCGCCAAGTCGTTTACGCCCGGTGGTGGGCGGTGCCCACCCTACGGAGCGGTTCACGGCAGGGCGGCGGTGAGTTGCTCGCGGAGAGCTTTGGACTCGGGCCAAGGTTCACCGGACAAGGCGTCCGCCTGATCGAGGCAGGCGAGGCCCGCTTGAAGGGTGTCGGGGCGATCGAAATGCTCGCCGGTGGCGAGGTAGAACCGGGCGCGGTCGAGGTAGCCCGGGCCGTGCTTGGGGTTGAGGGTGTGCAGCTTGGTGAAGAAGCCATCGGCCTCGTCGGCGAGCTCGGCGGAGGGCTCGAGGACAAACCATTCGGCGTAGACGTTGGCCATGGCGTGGAGCAGTTGGCCGTTGCCCGCGAGCTTGGGGTCGGGCGAGTCGAGGTACGGCCGAAGGATACGCTCGGCGTCCTTGTACCGACCATCCACCGCGAACAGCTCGGCCCGCATGAGCTTGGCGGGGAAGTAGTTGGGGTCCCAGGTCAGGGCTTGGTCGAGTTTTTGTTGGGCCGAAGCGGTAACGCCCTGGTTGAGGGAGGACGCTTGGTTGGACTGAATCCAGGCCAACCGCGCTCGACGGTATTCGATCGCGGCGCGCAGTCGGCGGAACAACCCAGCCTGATCGACGCGCAGTTTGCCGATCTGCCCGTCGACCTCGGTGGTCAGTGCGGGATTCTCGATCGTCCAGGATTCGCTCTCTTGCAACCAGTGCAGCTGGAGCTGCTTGCGGGTCATCTCGTTGAGCGTGGGGTCGTCGGGATCGGCGACCTCGGGTGGGGTCTGGATGTTCAGCCCGATGAGAGCGTAGAGCTCGGCATACGGATCGGTGGGCTTGGGGGCGGTGCCTTCCGCGGCCCGAACCGCCGACCACGCGCTAGTGAGCAGGTTGCCTGCGTCGGCGAGTCGGCCCTGCACGAGGGCGATGTCCGCGTCGCCGATCCAGGACGGTACCCAGTCCTCGGTGATCGCCCGGGCCTGGGCGTAGCCGGCGGAAGCGTTGTCGAACTCGCCAAGCTCCAGCCAGAGGTCGGCCCGCTTGGAGTGGAACAACGGGTTGCCCGGGTCGTTGACGATGGCGGCGTCGAGCAGACGCAGCGCCTTGTCCATCTCGGCGACGAAGGCGTCGCCGGTGAGGTCTTGCTGGCGGATCGCAGCGTAGGTGTCCTTGGCCCGGTAGAACAAGGCGCTGCCGTTGTCGCTCACCAGGACGATGTTCTCGCTGACCTCGGGCGCGGGCGGGGTAGAGGCGCAGCCTGCGGACCAGACCGCCACCCACAACGTGGCCGCCGTCATGGTGTAGCGGGCGACGTGCAGCGTCCCGCGGGCGGCTTCGCCGCGTCCGCTAAACGGGATGAGGGATGCGATAGTGTTTGGGGTACGAAGGTTCATCGCTTACGCCTCCACGGGTTCGTCGGCGGGCATGATCAGACCGAGCTGCTTGGGTACGATCTCGGCCGACAGGTCGTCGTAGGTCACCACCACCACCTCGGGCAGGTAGGGCTTGATCAACTCCGAAAGCGGGCCGCGCAGCACGGGCTGACTGACGGCGAGCACCGCAGGGTCTTCGACGTGGCGGTGCGCGGGAATCCCGGCGTTGAGCGATTGGAGCAGGCGGCGGCGTTCGTCGAGGTTGAGCGCCAAGGTGACGCCCGACTGCGTCTCGCGCATCGACTCCGCGGCGGCGTTTTCGAGCTGCGGGTCCAAGGCGTAGAAGCCCAGGCTCGCCCGGCCCTTCGACAGGTGGGCGCAGATCGCCCGGCCCATGTCGCGACGAACCAGTCCGGCCAGCACCTCGACGTCGATCGGGTTGCCGGCCTTCGGCGCGTGCCGCGTCGCGGCTTCGAGCAGCTTCGGCAGGTCGCGCATCGGGACGCCGTCGCGCATCAGGTGCTGCAAGAGTTCAGTGAGCTGCGCAACGTTGAGCACAACCGGGACCACCGCCTTCACGAGGTCGGGCTGGCTTTCTTTGAGTTGTTCGACGAGGTCGTTGACCCGCTGGATGCCAAGGAACTCCGCGGCGTAGCGACGTACGACGGCCTTGAGGTGCGACAGCGCGAGGTCGCGCACATCCAGCACCTTGAACATCGGCGGCGGGTCGAGCTTGCCGATCTTGTCCAGCACGCCATCGAACGCATCGAACGGCACACTCGGCACCACCGCCCGGCACCACGGCAAGGCGTATTCGTGCTCGATGCCCAGCGACGCGGTCACCTCGGGTTCCCACGGCTTGTCGCCCACGAGCACGACGTGCTGCGCCTCGGCCTTGCCCGACGCGACGGGCGCACCGTGGATCACGACGCGGTAGCCCGGTCCACCGGCCTCGGCGGGGCGGTCATCGGGCTGCAACACGATCGGGGGGATCGAGATGCCCAGCTCACGTTCGAGCTCGAAGCGTGCAGCACGCAGCATTTCGGGCAGGCCGTCGGTCGCGGTTTGCTGGATGGTGACCTGGCCGTCGGGGCCGACGACTTCGCGTTCCTGGAAGAACATCACGCCCAGCTCGCTGTCGATCTCCAACGCCAACGGCACGGGCCCGGATTGCGTGGCGACGTCGGTTGCGGCCTCTTGCACCGCGGCAGCCTGCGCCTGGGCCGCGACCTCGGCGTCATCCAAACGGGTCCAACCGACCACCGCCAACACCGCCGCGAGGCCGCACAACACGAAGAACACCAGCGACGGGAAGCCCGGCAGGAACGCCATACCCAGCAGCACCGCGGACACGACGGCCAATGCCTTGGGCTGCCGCAGGACCTGGTTCACGATATCGCCCGCCACGCGTCCGCCGCCCTTGCCGTCGGCCCCCGACTCGGCGGCGACGCGGGTCACCACGAGGCCCGCCGAGACGCTGATGAGCAGGGCGGGGATCTGCGAGACCAGACCGTCGCCGATGGTGAGCAGCGAGTAGACCTGGGCCGCTTCGCCGACTTCCATGCCTTGTTGCATGACGCCGACGATCAGTCCGCCGATGATGTTGATCAGCGAGATGATGATGCCGGCGATGGCATCGCCCTTGACGAACTTCATCGCCCCGTCCATCGCCCCGTAGAGCTTGCTCTCTCGTTCGAGGGATTGCCGGCGGTTGCGGGCTTCCTCGGGGGTGATCATGCCGCCACGCAGGTCGGCGTCGATCGACATCTGTTTGCCGGGCATCGCGTCGAGGGTGAAGCGGGCCGAGACCTCGGCGACGCGTTCGGAACCTTTAGCGATCACGATGAACTGAACGAGTACGATGACCAGGAACACAACGCCGCCGACGACGAAGTTTCCGCCGACGACAAACTCGCCGAAGCTGTCGATGATGTCGCCCGCGTCGGCCTCCAAGAGGATCAGTCGGGTGGTGGAGATGTTCAGGCCCAGCCGGAAGAGCGTGGTGAGCAGCAGGATTGTGGGGAAGGACGGGAGCTTGACCGCATCGCTGACATAGAGGGCGGTGAGCAGGACGGTGGCGGCGATGGCGATGTTGATCGCGATCAACCAGTCCATCATCTCCGGGGGGATCCGGATGACGATGGTCGCCATGATCAGAACGACGAGCCCCGCCAAGAGCAGGTCGCTGTGCTTGATCAGCAGCGTGTTGAGTTTTTCAAAGAGACCCCGCATGGACTACCCACCCATCTTGACCTGAGGACACATGAACTTAAATCATACGGGAAGTCGTGTGATCTGTTGGGAACGGAAAGGGCGGTGGGCCTGATGGGGCCCGCCGCCCGAGGTGTAAGGAGTGCGTCTTGCCGTGGCTTAGCGGCCGTAGCCACCCTTGCCGTAGATGGACTTGATGTAGCTGGCCTTCTCGGCACTGGACTTCATGGCCCAGTTCTGCTGCATGTCCTGGGCGTGGGCCTTGCGGTTGGCCAGCTTGGTTTCGCGGGCTTGATCGGCGGCCTTGTTGCGGGCGGCGGTGCGGCGGTTCTGGGCTTCGATCTTGTTCCGCTTCGAGATTAGGTTCGCTTGTTCGCGGTTGAGCTTCTTCAGCTCGGCCTTGTTCTGCGCGATCTCTTTCTTTGCACGGGCACGGTTCGCTTGGGTCTTGGCCTTGCGGGCCTTGAGGTTCTCAGCCTTCAGGTCGTTGTGGTGGTGACGGGCCTTGGCGTTGGCGTTCTTCTGGGCCTGGGCGGGCGACTCGTAGGTCTTGCCGCGGCGTGCGGCCTGCTTCTTGCGGATGGCTTCGATGTCACGCTTGCTGGTGACGCCTTGCTTCTTGGCCGGACCATCACCCAGGTTCTTGCGGGGGCCTTGGTGTTGGATGGGCTTGCGGCCGTTCTTGGTGTTGACCTTGCGGTTCTGTTTCTTACGGAAGTTGGCGCGGTCTTTGTGGAGCTTCTTGGTGGACTTCTTGCTGGGGGTGTCGAAGGAGACGCTCTTCTTGCCTTTGCCCTTGGTGAACTTCTTGAAGTAGTTCTTGAGCTTGTTGAAGACGCCGGTGAGGGCGGCGACGCCGCCGATGATCGCCAGGCCGATGGTCGCTCCGGAGAGCAGCTCCTTAGCGGAGAACTGGAGTTGCTCTTCGGCCTTGTTGATGTTGGCGTTGCGTTGGGCCTTGGACAGCGGCTTGGTGCCCGGGGTCTGGGTGACGTGGGCCGAGCGGGCGCCCTTGGTCAGCTTGCCGATCAGGCTGCTCATGCCTTCACGCAGGGGCTTGAGGAACGGGCCGAGGATCGCGTCGGTCGCTTTCTCGATGCCGCCGAGGATCTTGCCCAGGGGCTTGAGGATCGGGCCGGCGAGATCGTTGACGACCTTCATGACCGGGCCGAAGACTTTCTCGAGGATTTCGACGACCTTGCCACCCGCCGCGATCAGCGGGGCGAGCTCTTTGCCGAGCTTCTCGACGAGCGGGCCGAGCGTGCTGAGCAGGGCTTTGACGACGGGGGTGAGGATCTTGTTGACGGCGAAGTCGACGCCGGCCTTGATCGCTTGGCCGACCTTCTTGGCGACGGTCTTCACGGCCGAGACCACCTTCTTCGCGGCCTTCTTGATGGCGCTGCCGACTTTCTTGGCGGCCTTTTTAATCGACTTGAAGGGGTTCCATTGTTCGATCTGGATTTCTTGGCCGTTGATGGTGATGGTGCCGAAGTCGTTCTCGGCATTGATCGCTTTGAGGTCGGCGGCGGAGATCTTTTCCCCAGCCATCAGGCGGCGGAAGAGTTCGCCTTCATCGCCGGCGGTGTCGGTGGTGTTCAGGGCGGTGTCGAGGAAGTGGCCGGCCTCTTCGACGTAGATCGAAGCGGCGAAGCTGGGGTCGGAAGCGAGGGTGCGGTTGAGGTAGACGACGTTGTTGACCGAGTCGTAAGCACCGAGGGCACCGCCGAGCTTTTCGTCGGTGACGTAAGCCACCGCGGGCATCCAGGAGAAGTCGCCGGCCAGAGCCATCTTGCGGAAGGCCTCGGCGGTGGCGGCGTCGTAGCCCTCGCCGAAGGACTGCTTCATCATGGCGTGGAACGCGGCCTTGTCGCCGGCGAGTTCAGCGAACTGGCTCTTGAACAGGTCGGTGACGCTACCCCCGGAAGCAGGGGTGTTCTTGGGGGCCGAGGTCTTGGTGGCCGCGGTGGTTTGAGTGGTGGTGTTTTGCTCGGAGCGTCCCAGGGTGGGTTGGTTGGTGTAAGCGTTTTGGGCGACGTTGGTGTTCAGCGAGAGGGACATGGCGGGCTCCGAGGTTTGTGGATGGGTTGGGTACAGAGGGTTATCCAGCGACCACAGCGGGTGTTGCACGCTTTGATTAAAAACTTTTGCCCCCCCAAAAAACAAGGCCGACGCGGGTGAACGCGTCGGCCTTGATCAAACTGCAAGATTATTTAAAATCAGAGGTTACGAATGATCGCCATACGGGCTTCGTGCTCGGATTTCATGAGATTGGTCAGCATCGTGTAGAGCTGAGTGCGGTTCTGGGTCAGCTCTTGGAGGCGGAGCTGCTGGGATTCATCCAGGGTTTCCTCGGCGGTGAGTTCGTTGATTTCCGCGGTGATGACGTCGATCCGTTCGCGGATCTGGACGGTGGGCGAGCTGGTGTTTTTGACGTCGCTCGAGGGGCCGGGCTGGGTGTCGGTCTTTTGGGTGGGGACGACTTGGCCGTCGGGGATGGCGACGGGTGCGGGGGTGTTGCTCTTGCCGGCGGTGGTTGCCGCGG
>JBCCWB010000200.1:0-7532 GCA_039194345.1 Planctomycetota bacterium | reverse complement strand
GGCGGCGGGGTTGAAGTGTACTTGCGCGGCAAACGCGTCAGCGCCAAAACGTCCGGCCAGCAGCAATACATCGACGCCATCGCGAAGCATGACCTGACCTTCTGCATCGGCCCGGCCGGGACGGGCAAGACCTATCTCGCCGTCGCCGCCGCCGTCGCAATGCTCAAACGTGGCGAGGTTCGCAAGCTCGTTCTCGTCCGCCCCGCCGTCGAAGCTGGCGAAAAGTTAGGCTTCCTGCCCGGCACCATGCAGGACAAAGTCAACCCCTACCTCCGCCCCCTGCTCGACGCCCTGCACGACATGATGGAGTTCGAGCACATCGAACGGTTCATGGCCCACGACCTGATCGAGATCGTACCGCTCGCCTTCATGCGGGGCCGAACGCTCAACGACGCGCTGATCATCCTCGACGAAGCACAGAACACCACCCGCAGCCAGATGATGATGTTCCTCACCCGCCTCGGGCACGGCGGCAAGATGGTCGTCACCGGCGACGCCTCGCAAATCGACCTGGACGACCCCCGCGACAGCGGCCTCATCGACGCCGCCCACCGGCTCAAACGCATCAAGGGTGTGGCCTTCTGCACCCTCGACGGCAAGGACATCGTCCGCCACAGCCTCGTCCAGCGGATCGTCGAGGCATATGAAAATGTGAAGGATTGATCCGGGGAACTGGCGTCTGGCCTTCACGCCCACCATTCCAAAAACGTCAAGCGCGTGTTCGCCATCGCAGGTCATTAGCCCGCTCTACCGCTCACTCAACCGTCACGCTCTTAGCGAGGTTGCGGGGCTTGTCGACGTCGTGGCCGCGGAGGACGGCGGCGTGGTAGGCGAGCAGTTGCAGCGGCACGACGGTGAGCATCGGCTGCAGGGCTTCGGCAACGTGGGGCACGCGGAAGACGAAGTCGGCGTACTTCTCGATCTGCGTGTCGCCTTCGGTGGCGACCGCGAGGACGCGGCCGCCGCGGGCTTTGACCTCTTCGATGTTGCTGATGACCTTGTCGTATTGGCTGCCCTGGGTGGCGACGAAGACCACGGGCATGCCGTCGTCGATCAACGCGATCGGGCCATGCTTCATCTCGGCGGCGGGCATGCCCTCGGCGTGGATGTAGCTGATCTCTTTGAGCTTGAGCGCACCTTCCATCGCGACGGGGTACGAGTAGCCCCGGCCGAGGAATAGCCAGTTCTCGCGGTCGACGACCTGCGTGACCGCGTCGCGGATCATGTCGGATTGCTTGACGATCGTGGCGATGTGCTCGGGGATCTCTTCGAGTTGCTTGAGGTAATCGGCGACCGTCTCGGGGGCGAGGTAGCGGCGGCGGCCGACGTAGAGCGCCATCATGGTCAGCACGGCGACCTGGCCGACGAAGGCTTTGGTCGAGGCGACGCCGATCTCGGGGCCGACGCGGAGGTAGACCCCGGCGTCGGTCTCGCGCGACATGGTCGAGCCGACGACGTTGACCGCGCCCAGCGCCAGAGCGCCGCGGTCCTTGGCTTCGTGGAGCGCAGCGAGGGTGTCGGCGGTTTCGCCGGACTGGCTGATCGAGATGATCACGCTGCCCTCTTCGATGATCGGGTTGCGATAGCGGAACTCGCTGGCGTAGTGGGCGACCGAGGGCATCTTGGCCAGGTCTTCGAAGAGGTATTCGCCAATCAGCCCGGCGTGGTAGGCGGTGCCCTGCGCGGCGAGGATCATACGCTTAGCACGGACCAGTTCGCGAGAGAGGTTCGACAGGCCGCCTAGCACGATGGAGCCCTCGCGGGTGTCGATCCGGCCGCGGAGGCAGTTCCGGATCGCTTCGGGCTGCTCCATGATCTCTTTGAGCATGTAGTGCTCGTAGCCGCCGAGTTCGATCTCCTGGAGGTCGATCTCCAACTCGCTCACGGTCTGGGTGACCTCGATGTTGTCGATGGTCGTCGTGCGGAAGTCCACGGCCCACGGCTTACCGGTGGCTTTGGCGGCGGCGATATCGATGCCAGCGTTTTGCCCCCAGCCGTCGACCGGGCCGGCGCAGAGGCGGGCGACTTGATAGTCGTCGAGCGTGATGGCCTGAGTGGTGTGGGCGACGATGGCGCTGGGGTCGGAGGCGACGACGTAGGCGTTCTCCGCGACGCCGATCATCAGCGGGCTGCCCTTGCGGGCGGCGACGAGGGTGTGCGGCTCATTGGTGCAAGTCACGGCGATGGCGTACGCACCGGTGACTTCGCGCAGCGCGGTCTGCACCGCGGTCTCGAGCGCGGCCGAGGCGTTCTCACTGCCGGGGGCTGACTCGTAAAGCTCGGCGATCAGCTTGGCCAGGACCTCGGTGTCGGTCTGGCTGGTGAAGACATGGCCCTTGCCCTCAAGGTAGGTGCGCAGGGCGCGGTAGTTTTCGATGATGCCGTTGTGGACGAGGCTGATGGTGTGGCCGGACTTGGTGGTGCCGGTGTGGGGGTGGGCGTTTTGCTCGGTGGGTTCGCCGTGAGTGGCCCAGCGGGTGTGGGCGATGCCGAGGGTGCCACGGTAGCGATCGGGCTCGGCGTTGACCAGGTCTTCGAGAACACTAACGCGGCCGACGCTGCGGGCGTATTCGACGCCGCCGGGCGTGGTCAACGCGACGCCAGCCGAGTCGTAGCCGCGGTACTCGAGGCGCTTGAGGCCTTCAATCAGGAGGGGTGAGGCCTGCTTGTTGCCGACGTATGCCACGATTCCACACATGTGCTGATTCCTTGGCCCTACGGCCTGCCCTGAGGGCGTGATTCAAGTCGTAAACCCTGAACGCTCCCCGTGCACGCCTGGCGCGGACGCGCCGCCCAAGTGTGCCACCATTATAAAGCCGTGCCATCGATCCACCGCACCCGAGAATCTGCCGAAGCGGAACCTGGTTCAGGATTTACGATTGCGCCCGTCTCTGCGGGTTGTACGGGCATGGGCACGTGGTGGTTCGTCCCGATCGGGGCCCCTGGGTCGTCGGGCAGCTCGATCTCCCAGAAACCTTGGCCCAGCGGGTACTTGTCGCTGGTCATGCAGGGCGAACCCGCGTTGAGGCATTCGAAGGCCGGGCCGTGGTTGAACGAGGACTTGGCGGGGTCGGCCCCGTCGCGCGGCGGCGGGCTGGGCAGGGCGTGCCATGGCTTGTGGATGTGGCCGTGGATGTAAATCACCCGGCCGCGGCAAGCGGTCAGTTCGCGGCGAAGTGCCTCAGTCTCTTTCAGGTCGTGTGACCAGGCACTGGGTACGCGCGGCGGCAGGCTGCAGGGGTAGTGACACAGCACGATAAGCGCTTCGTCTTCGGGCACGTCTCGGATCGCTTGGACAGCGGACGCGAACTGCTCTTTGCCCAGCGCCCCGCGTGAGAACATGCGGTTGGGGATCGCCGAGTCGAGCGCGAGCAGCCGCCAACCGGGGCGGAGCTGGCGGACGTGCGGGAACTCGGCGGGCATGACTTTCTCGAGGATCGTCTCGATGCGTTTCACGCGTCGGCTCTTGAACGTGTAGCGGTCGTGATTCCCCGGCACCAACAGGCCGCCCTCGCTCGCCGCGTCGACCAGCGGATCGACGACATCCATCAGGTCTTCAAACTCGCGCTCCAGCGAAGACGTGCTCACATCACCCGAGAACAAAACCATCTCCGGGGACAACGACTTGGCGTGTTCCACAAGGTCCGGCAGCAGCGCGTGGTTGAAGCGGTGCCGACGGTTCATGAGCAGGTTGGTGTGGGCAAACAACCGCTTGCTCACCAGCCGGCGGGGGTGGACGTCGAGGGTGAACAGATGGATATCGCCGAGGACGATGAGTTTCATGGGCGGGATTTTACGCGGGGAGGGTTTCGCCGACGGGCAATCCGCAAGACTCGTCCGCCTGGGCCTTGGCTATCGACTCGGGGGAGCCCGGCGCTTCGGGCGGCAGCGCCGCATCGCCCTCGACGCCCGGGCCGTCTTGGGTGTAGAAGTCGGCCAAGACCGCACGCCAATCGTCGGTGGATTTGACCTTAATGAACGACTGCTTGATCGCGTCGGCCTGCGGGTGGTGGCGGCTGAACTTGATGCCGAACTTACGCATCATGCGCGACGCTTGGCCTTCGCCGTGGAGGCGGACTGAGAGGTCGAAGTGTTCGAGCAATACGTCGCGTTGTTCGTGGATGGTGGGTGCGACCGCGGCTTGGCCGGCCATGATGGCGCGGGCCTGGGTGAAGAGCCAAGGGTTGCCGATGCAGCCGCGGGCGACGCTGACCCAGTCGACGCCGGTCTGGTCGAGCATGCGGAAGATGTCCTGGGCCGTCCAGATGTCGCCGGAGCCGCCGATGGTGAAGCCTTGCTGGCGGGCCTGCTCGCCGTAGCGATCGGTGAGCTCGCGGAGCTTCTCCCACTTGCCCGAGCCGACGTATTTCTGCTGCACCGTTCGGCAGTGCACGGTCGCCCCGGCGTAACCCAACCGCATCGCGGCCTGGAACACCTGATGGAAGTTCTCTTCCATCTCCGGCGTGTCGTCGTAGGCCCGGCGCAGCTTCGTCGTCAGCGGATACCCCGCGGGCACGGCCGCCTTCACGGCCTCCAGGATCGCGATCGCCTCCTCGGGCACGCTCAGCAGGTGCCCGCCCCGGCATTTCTTCTTGATCTTCTTCACCGGGCAGGCCAGATTCACGTCCACCACGTCGTAGCCCAGCTGGACCAGGATCTTCGCCCCCGCCGCGATGTCGTCGGGGTGGCTGCCCATGAGCTGGCCGCAGATCGGGTGGTCGCCCTCGGGGATCTCGGCGTGCTTTAGTCCCTTGCCCCCGGCGATGAGAAACGCGTCGAGCATGGCCTCGGTGATGCAGTACGGGCTGCCGTGCTTCCGGGCGACCATCCGCATCGCCGCATCCGAATAGCCTGCCAAGCCCGCCTGGTAGAACGGCGCATCGATGGCCACCCCGCCCAACGACAGGGGCGGGTGTCCAGCGGAAGCATGTTTCGCAACACTTCCGGGGGCGGGGCTGGGTTTGCTCGGGACGATCATGGCGGGCATTATAGTTCGGATATGCGATTACCCCCGCTTCGTCGTCGATTGGCCCCGTGGACCACGCCCCTGGCTGGGGTTCTGACGGCCTGCCTGCTGGTCGGCTGCACCCCCCCGCTCACCATGAGCCAGGAGGAAGAACGCCAGCGACTCGCTACACTGGACTACCCTTCCGACGCCACGTACGGCCCGGACCTGGACATCGTCGTCCGCCGCGAGGGCGGCAGCCTGACCTTCGCCAACCGCACCGCCCAGCCCTACCGGGATGTGCGTATCTGGCTGAACCAGCAATACGTCCGCGAACTCCCCGCGATTGAGATCGGCCCCGACAACCGCTTCGACCTCAACCGCTGGATCAACGAGCACCGAGAACCGTTCCCCGTCGGGTCGTTTCTCGCCCCCGACGCCGCGTTCCCGGTCGTCCTCGCCGAGCTATTCGATCTTGAATCCGGCCTCCGCCATCGGCTGCTCGTTTGGCCGGATGAGACACCGTAGGAAATAGGTGTTGGGGGCTTGGGTGTTGGGTGTTAGGAAAAGACATCCACCACTCACACGGCCCACGCCTCGCAGATTGCTGTGAGCCCATAACCTAAACCTCCGAGCCCCAAACCTCTAAGCCCCCAACTTCTAAACTCCGACCCCCAACCCCTAAGTGCCCACCATGACTACCACCGCCACCGCCCAGCCCGTTGATGCTTCTGTTTTCGATCTCTCGCCCGCCGAGCTGTACTCGCGCTACCGCAAGAACCTGTGCAAGGTGCCCGGGCTGAACATGACGCTGGACATCAGCAGGATGCCGTTTGGCAAGAGCTTCTTCCGCGTGATGGAGCCCGCGATGCTGCACGCCTACGCCGAGATGGAGAAGCTCGAGAGCGGCGCGATCGCCAACCCCGACGAGAACCGCATGGTCGGCCACTACTGGCTCCGAGCTCCGGGCCTCGCCCCCGAGCCCAACCTGACCAAAGCCATCCATGACACCGTCGAAGACATCAAGGCCTTCGCCGACGCGGTGCACACCAAGGCCGTGAAGCCCGCGACCGCCGCGAAGTTCACGGATGTGCTGTCCATCGGCATCGGCGGCAGCGCCCTGGGCCCGCAGTTCCTCGCCGACGCCCTAGGCGGCATCAAGCGTAAAGACAAGATGAAGGTCCACTTCATCGACAACACCGACACCGACGGCATCCGCCGGACGCTCGACGGCCTGGGCGCGAAGATGAAGTCCACCCTCGTGCTGGTCATCTCCAAGTCCGGCGGCACCCCCGAGCCCCGCAACGGCATGATCGAAGCCAAGGCCGCTTTCGAGGCCAAGGGCCTGGACTACGCCAAGCACGCCGTGGCCATCACCGGCGACGGCAGCCAACTCGACGGCGTGGCCAAGGGCGAGGGCTGGCTCAAGACCTTTCCCATGTGGGACTGGGTTGGCGGCCGCACCTCGGTCATGGCGACCGTCGGCCTCGTGCCGCTCGCGCTGCAGGGCATCAAGATCGACGACTTCCTGGCCGGGGCCCAGAAGATGGACGAGATCACTCGCAAGACCTTCACCAAGAAGAACCCCGCCGCCCTGCTCGCCCTGATGTGGCACCTCGCGACCAACGGCAAGGGCGAAAAAGACATGGTCATGCTGCCCTACAAAGACCGCCTGCTCCTGCTGTCGCGTTACCTCCAACAGCTCGTCATGGAGTCGCTGGGTAAAGAAAACGACCTCGACGGCAACCCCGTGTACCAGGGCATCGCCGTGTACGGCAACAAGGGCAGCACCGACCAGCACGCCTACGTCCAACAACTCCGCGAGGGCGTCAACAACTTCTTCGCCACGTTCATCGTCGGCCTGCAGGACACCACCACCCCCGGCAAGAACGTCATCGAAGTCGAAGACGGCGTCACCGCGGGCGACTACCTCAGCGGCTTCTTCCAGGGCACCCGTACCGCCCTGTTCGAGAACGGCCGGGGCAGCATGACCATCACCTGCGACAAGATCGACGCCAAGACCGTCGGCGCCCTGATCGCGTTGTACGAACGGGCCGTGGGTTTCTACGCCACGCTGGTGAATATCAATGCCTACCACCAGCCCGGCGTCGAGGCCGGCAAGAAAGCCGCCGCGACCGTGCTGGAAGACCAAGCCAAGGCCGTCGCCGCCCTGTCGGATTCCCCGCAAACCCCCGCCCAGATCGCCGAAACGATCGGCGATGCCGACGCCGTCGAAACCATCGACCTCACCCTCTCCCACCTCGCCGCAAACAAACGGATCGGGAAGAAGGGCGCGGGGTATCTCAAGGCGTAAATCACTTGTACCAAAAACCGGATCGGAAACGAATGGCGCAACGCATTCGTAACCCCATAATCAGAAAGCTCACCATCGCCTTGACCGGCTTGATGGTGAGCTTTGTTGCAGGAGTAGCTGGCCTATTTCTACCGGTCCTGTTGACAGCCTTTTACTTAAAGCTGACCGGACACGTCGGCCCCGACGATTCTGAGTTGTTTACCGCATCGCTCGTAGGCATGTGCCTAGGCGCCATGCAATTCCTAGGGGCTCTATTCGCAACGCTAATCGCCG
>JBCCWB010000199.1:0-7536 GCA_039194345.1 Planctomycetota bacterium | reverse complement strand
CACGCATGCCGCCGTGCTCCGCCGACTCGCCGCCCTTCCGGACCCGCAACAGGAGGTCGTCCGCCTCAAGTTCCAGGCCGACCTCTCCTACAAGCAGATCGCCGAGGTCACGGGACTGACCGTTTCCCACGTCGGCGTCCTGCTCCACCAGGCCCTCAAAACCCTCCGGCAACAAATGAACCCCACCCACTGAACCCCCCAAGCCGCGGACCCCATCCCCGGCCTTCCCCCACGCACCCCGTTTAGCGGCCGGCCCGAAGGGCCCCGCGTCCCTCCCCGGAGGAAACCCACCATGACCACCCCACCCACCAACAACCACACCCCCGAAAACACCCCCGCTCCCGGCGACACCAACCTCACCGACTACGCCCTGGGCGAACTCGACCCGGCCACCCCCGAGCACGCCGCCATCGAAGCCCTGCTCGCCGCCCCCGGCCCCGAAGGCGACGCCGCCCGCGCCGAGCTTGAGTCGATCCGCGCCACCGCCGCCGACCTCACCGCCGCCCTCGCCCAAGAGCCGACCCCCGATACAAAGCCGCGGATGTCATCCGCGGTCTCGGCAACTCCGGACAACGACCCAAGCGTTCCCCCCGCCCCCATCCCGATCCGCAATTGGCCCCGCCGCCTCGCCCTCGCCGCCAGCCTCGCCGCCGCTGCGGCCTTGGGCGTCGCGCTGCTTTGGCCCGAGCCTATCAACGACCCCGCCGAGACAACCATCGCAAACCCCTCGCCAACAACCTCAGAAACACAAGACGCTCTGATTATCCAAGCCCGCCAAGAAACAGCCCGAGAGTATGCCGCAGACGCCCAAGCCGCTGCCGACAAAGGCTACAACACTCTCGCCGCCACTCTCTTTGCTCAAGCTTACGAGCTCGACCCCGACAACCACGAGATCAAGTCCCAACACGACGCCTTCATCGCAGCCCACCCCGGCGTGACTCAACTTTCAAGTGCAGTAGACACTTTTGCCCTTAAGCGTAATTCAGCCGAAGTTTTGCAAGGCAACTCCCCTACCGCTCACGAAACCCGCGTCTACGACATCCGCGACCTGCTGGTACAAGTCCCCAACTTCACCGACGGCCCCGAGTTTGATCTCAATGAAGCATTAAGCAACACCAACAGCGGAGATGGTGGTAACCCTTTCGGTGGCGACCCCTTCGGCGGCACTGCACTGTTCGGCGATGACGAAACCACCTCCCTGCAGCAACATTCGGGGACGCAGGTTGCCGCCGGCGAAGCGGGGGCTCGTCGCAACAGGCACCTCTATTTCTTCAGCGATCCCAACTCTGACTCAGGTGGTAATCAACCCCAAGCCGAACCTCGGTTCTGGTACCAGAGCCCCGGTGAAGCAGGCGCAATAAAGCTGAATCGACCCCAAGCATCCGCGCTGCCACACAGCGGGACTCAAACAGAACAACTGGCCAGCCTCGCCAAGAAATCAGAAATTCCGTACAACGACTTGATCGGCTTCCCCGAAGACTGGCCCGAGCTTTCGGATCAGCGTCTATCCGAAACGTTCGGATTGGAAGAGGGGGTGGCAACACGAGCCGTCGAATTAGCTCAATTTAACAGCGGTCTCCAACAAGACCTTCAAATGCTGGCGTTCCTCGAAGCCAGCCGTGACTTACCCGCTGAATTGCATCGATCCAACCTTATCAACACCGATCAGCAAGTTGCTGACGATTCGATCAGATTAATTATTCTTTCTGACGGTAATTTAGAAAAACAAATCATTGAACTCCGGCAACGTATCAGCCAGCAAGTTCACAACACCGAAGCCTACGACCGCGTCGAGGATAACCCGTTCCTTGCGGCGATCGACAACCCGTTGTCGACGTTCTCGGTCGATGTCGATACCGCCAGCTACGCGAACGTCCGGCGGTTCATAGATCAGGGGCAACTACCGCCCGCAGACGCGGTGCGGATCGAAGAACTCGTGAACTATTTTGAGTACGGCTATGAACCCCCGGCCGTAGTGAAGGACGCCGAGGAGGCGGCCCCGTTCGCGGCGCACGTCGAAGTCACCGCCGCGCCTTGGACGCCCGAGCACCGGCTCGTCCGCATTGGGATCAAGGGCATGGAAATCGCCACCGACGATCGGCCCGCGGCGAACCTCGTGTTCCTGCTGGACGTGTCGGGCTCGATGAACAACCCGCAGAAACTCCCGCTCGTGAAGGCCGGGATGAAGAAGCTCGTCGGGGCGCTCCGTATGGACGACCGCGTGGCGATCGTGGTGTACGCCGGGGCATCCGGGCTGGTGCTCGACTCGACCAGCGACCACGACGCGGTGCTCGCCGCGATCGACAACCTCACGCCCGGCGGCTCGACCAACGGCGCGGCCGGCATCCAGCTCGCCTACGACATCGCCACGCAGAACCACATCGAGGGCGGCCTGAACCGCGTGATCCTCTGTACGGACGGCGACTTCAACGTCGGCATCACCGACCGCGGCGCGCTCACCCGCCTCATCGAAGACAAGGCCAACGCCCCCGAGACGCCGACGTACCTCACGGTGCTCGGCTTCGGCACGGGCAACCTCAAGGACGCCACGATGGAGGAGCTCTCCAACGTCGGCGACGGCAACTACGGCTACGTCGACTCGCTCGCCGAGGCCGAGAAACTCCTGGCCGAGCAGGTCAACGCCACGCTGCTGACCATCGCCAAGGACGTGAAGGTCCAGGTCGAGTTCAACCCCGCCAACGTCGCGTCCTACCGCCTCATCGGCTACGAAAACCGCATCCTGGCGAAAGAAGATTTCAACAACGACGTGGTCGACGCGGGCGACATCGGGGCCGGTCACACAGTGACGGCGTTGTATGAGGTGATCATGGCGGATAACCAACAACATACCGTCGATACCGAGGGCCATCACTTTGAACGGGTATACACCCTCGAAGAGCAAGAGCAGATCGATGCGTTGCAGAGAACGATTGTAGAACTGACGAGACACATCGATCGCTTATCGAGCAATGATCATGTAGACCGTCAATCCCGCCGATCTTCTTCCTCGGTGGATGGACGTCACGAAGGCGACCTCACGCCTCAAGAGGAACGCAATGCCCAAGAACTGGTTAGACATCAAGCATCACTCGCACTTGCCCAAGCAACACACAGGCAGTTTTTAGAGACATTGGGTGAGCCAGTACCCTCCGCTCCAGCGAAGGATGTGGATCGGTTGAAGTATCAAAAACCCGCCGCCCTTTCTGACGCTGCGGATTCGGACGAGTTATTGACCTTGAAGCTGCGGTACAAGCAGCCGGACGCGGCTAAGGTGCAGGGGACGTCGAAGCTGATGGTGTTCCCGGTCGAGGATGCGAGCACGCCGTTCGCCGAGGCGTCGGAAGACACGCGGTTCGCCGCGGCGGTGGCGGGATTCGGGATGCTGCTGCGGGGCTCACCGTATGCGGGCGGACTGGATTTCGCGGAGGTTCACGAGATCGCGATGGCGTCCGCCGAGCCGTGGTTCGACCGAATGGGACTGCTCACCCCCGATCAGCAACGCCGACAGGAGTTCATCCACCTCATCCGCAAGGCGGATGCGTTGAGCCGACCCGCCGTTCCTGCAGAATAAACATCACCACCATGCGCTACGTATCGCAGTAGCCGGGGGCTAACAGCCCCCGGTGCCGCGGCGTGTCGCCACGTGAAATAACCACTGCCACCCGCGGCACCGGGACCAGGTTTGGTCCCGGCTGTTTTGCGCCACATCCGAACCCGTGGTGGATTGAGTCGTATGATTTCGCATGGCCGTCATCTTCCTGACAGGAGTGCTGTGCAATGCGTGATTGGACCCGATCGATGGGAGTTGCTGTAGTCTTGGGTGCGGTAGGCGCCTTGGCGGTTCAGAGTCTGTGGCAAGGAAAATGGAACACCACTGCCCTCGCGCAGACGACGGAAAACGTCCCCGCGATCCAGCCCGCTCCCCAGCCGTTGCCCGAAGGCCTGCTGCCGGACGAGCTGCACACCGTCCAACTCTTCGAGACCGCCTCGCCGTCCATCGTGAACGTCGACATCACCCAGCGGCGGGTCGATCCGTGGTCGCGGCGGAGCGTCGAGGTGCCGGCCGGGTCGGGCTCGGGGTTCCTGTGGGACGACCAGGGGCACGTCGTGACCAACTACCACGTGATCCGGCAGGCGAGCGGCGCGACGGTGACGCTGAACGATCAGACGCAGCTCGAGGCAGAACTCGTTGGCGTCTCACCGGACCACGACCTCGCGGTGCTGCGGATCAATTCCGAGAACGGCGTACCTTTACGTGCGCTGCCCATCGGCGTATCCGGCAAGCTGCGCGTCGGCCAGCGGGTCTACGCCATCGGCAACCCGTTCGGGCTCGACCACACGCTCACCACCGGCGTCGTCTCGGCGCTCGACCGCGAGATCCAATCGCTCACCGGACGCATGCTCGATCACGTGGTGCAGACCGACGCGGCGATCAACCCCGGCAACTCGGGCGGGCCGCTTCTCGACTCGGCTGGGCGGGTCATCGGCGTGAACACCATGATCTTCAGCCCGTCCGGTGCCTCGGCGGGCGTGGGCTTTGCGATCCCGATCGATACGGTCAAGCGTGTCGTGCCCGAGCTGATCGAGCACGGCGAGTACACCCGGCCGATCCTGGGCGTGCGGATCGATGACCGGGTCGCCGCTCCGCTGCTCGAAGAGCTGGGCGTGCGGGGCGTGTTGGTGCTGGGGGTTGATCCCAACAGCGCCGCGGGCCGAGCCGGGCTGCGTCCGACGCAACGCGATTCATCGGGACAGATCACCTTTGGCGATGTACTTCTCGCAATCGACGGCCAACGCCTGGAAGACACCAACGACTTGCTAAACGTGATGGAACGCCTGGCGGACCCCGGCATGATCAGCCTGAAGGTCTACCGCGGGGGCGAAGAAGTCGAGATCAAAGTCGCGCTGGATTAGATCCGGATGACATTGATCGCCCCGGGCATGACGGTCATCTCGAGCGGGGTATCGCCCGCCGGGTCGCCATCGGCTTGAGCGGGTGCCGCGTGGCCGTTACCGGTGCGGAGGGTGACGCGGTCGGCTCGGCCGTGGACGACGGTTTTGCACGAGAGGTGTTTGCCGCGCAGGACGCACCAGTGGTAGCCGAGCAGATTGACGAAGCCGGGCTTTTCGAAGACGACCCAGGCGAGTTGGCCGTCGTCGCGTTTGGCTTCTTTGCCGATGTGCAGGTTGCCGCCGTACTGCGGGAGGTTGAATACGTAGGCCTGGTGGCCGGTGACGGTTTGCCCGTCGGCCTCGAGAGTCACAGACGGGAAGCGGTAGCCCAGCATCGCGGAGACGACGCGCGGGGCGTAGCTCAGGCGGTTGACCCGCTTGAGACTGGTGTCGGCGGTGGCGTTCCGCCAATGATCGACGCGGTGGACCACATCCGCATCAAACCCCGCGGAGGTCATCAGCGTAAACAGTCGGCCGGGCTCATCCGGACGCTCGGGGTCGGTCGCGCAGGCGAGGTCCACGGGCACCGTTTCACCCCGCACAATCGCATCAGCGATCTCTTCGGGCTTGCCGGTGAACTTGAACTCCTGAGCAAACAGGTTCTCGTTACCTGCGGGCAGTGTCGCAAAGGGCAAGCCCAGACACCCTGCGGTCTGCATGTCGTTGAGCACATCCGCGATCGAGCCGTCGCCGCCCGCCGCGACGACGCATTGCAGTTCATCGCCCGCTTCATTGAGCGCGGGGATGCGTTCGTTGCGATCCCAAACAACCCGTGTCGACAGGCCTTGCTGGGTCAGCGCCTCTTCGAGACGCAGCACGCGCTTGCGGTTGGGGCCGGTGCCGCTGAACGGGTTGGCGAAGATGAGGACTTGCATATCGGCCGGTTCGATTCGGTCTAGCCCTATCGGCGTCGCCCGTGAGCAGCTGGTTAGAAAGCCGCGAGCGGTGTGTGCGACGTAAGGCTACCAGTGGGGTGGCTTGTCGTCTTCGAGTTGCTGATCGCTGTCGGGGGCGAGGCCGTCTCCCGCGGAAGCTTGATGCGATTGGAGGTCGGATCGGATTTTTTCGAGCTGGGCTTTGAAGCCGTCCATGCGGTCGTACATCTCGCGGACCACGCCGTCGAGCTCGCCGAGGTGGCGTTCGAGGTGGGCGATCTTTTCTTCGATGTTGACCAATCGCGATTCCATGGGCGGGATTGTAACCGGGGGTGAATCTTGGGGGGCGATACCAGATGCTTCGCCCCGGTCGGGCTCAGCGTCGGCGTGGAGGGTGTGGTGAGGTTGAGATCACAGGAACATGCCCGCGATGGCGGCGGTGCAGCAGGACGCTAGGGCGCCGCCGAGCATGGCGCGGAAGGCGAGCTTGGAGAAGTCGGTCTTGCGGTTGGGGGCGAGCGGGGTGAAGCCGCCGATCTGGATGCCGATGGAAGAGAAGTTGGCAAAGCCGCATAGGGCATAAGCCGCCATCTGGGCTGAGCGTGAAGACTGGAAGCCGCCGTCTTCGCCGGTGGCCATTTGGCTGAGCTGGAGGAAGCCGATGAACTCGTTGATCGCGATCTTCGTGCCCAGCAGCCCGCCGAAGAGCTGGCAGTCGTGCCAACCCTGCACGCCGATGACCCACGCGATCGGTGCGAGCACCCAGCCGAAGATCTTGGCCAGCGTCAGCGGGTCGCCGGGGTCGGTGACGACGCCCGCCTCGTCCATCGTCGGCAACGGCATGCCCAACACCGCATCACCCACCCAGCCCAGCGGCCAATCCACCAAGGCAACCAAGGCGATGAACGCGATGAGCATCGCAATCACGTTGAGCCAGAGCTTCAGGCCGTCGGTCGTGCCGTTGGCCGCCGCCTCGATCAGGTTGTGCGCGTCACGCTTGATCTCGAGCTTGATCTGCCCCTTCGTTTCGGGGGTGTCACGTTCGGGGAGCATGATCTTGGCGATAACAAACGCGGCCGGGGCGCTCATGACCGAGGCGGTGAGCAGGTGCCGGCCGAACTCGACACTCTGATCGCCGAACAGCCCGATGTACACCGCCATCACCGAGCCCGCGACGGTCGCGAAGCCGCCGGTCATCAATGCGTTGAGTTCCGAGCGTGTCATCTTCGGGAGGTAGGGCTTGACCACCAGCGGTGCTTCGGTTTGGCCGACGAACATATTCGCCGCCATCGCCATGGCCTCGGCGCCGCTCACCCCCATCGTGACCATCATCACCCGCGCAAAGACCCACACCAGGATCTGCACGATCCCGATGTAGTACAGCACCGACATCAACGCCGCAAAGAAGATGATCACCGGCAGCCCCTGCGCCGCGAAGGCGAACGCCGGGCCGAACGTGCCGTCGGCTGAAGATAGCCCGGTGCCGAACAGCAGAAACGTCGCGGGCTCGACGCTCGCCACCAACCGCTGGACGAACGCCGCCAGCCCGCCGAATACCGCCAGGCCCACCGGCGTCTTGAGCACGAGCAACCCCAATAACAGCTGCAGCCCCATGCCCCAGGCGATCAAACGCCACGGCACCCGCTTGCGGTCGCTGGACATCAGCCACGCCAAACCCAGCAACACCGCCACCCCGAGCAACCCACGT
>JBCCWB010000198.1:0-7645 GCA_039194345.1 Planctomycetota bacterium | reverse complement strand
CAGCAGCGAGTGCTGGAACCAGCCGCGGTGTTGGTCGCTGCCTTCGAGGTAGAGGTCGGTGGGGTAACCGCCCCCAGAACCGCCGGCCTGCTTGTCGCCCCAACCTTCGCGCATGACCGCATTCCACGAGCTGCCGGACTCGAACCAGACGTCGAAGGTGTCTTTGCCTTTGGTGAGGGTGGACTTGTCCAGGCCGTCTTCTTCGTAGTGGACGAGCAGGTCTTCGGGCGACATGTAGAACCAGGCGTCGCTGCCCTTCTCGGCGAAGACCTTGGCGACGGCGCGGACGCTGTCGGGGTTGAGCACGGGGGTGCCGTCGTCTTTGAAAAACGCCGGGATGGGCAGGCCCCAGGAGCGTTGCCGGCTGATGCACCAGTCCGGGCGCGACTCGAGCATGCCGCGCATGCGGTTGCGGCCCCAGTCGGGGATGAAGTTGACGTCCTCGGCGGTCTGTTCGAGCGCGGCGTCGCGCATCGACGCCCCGTCGTCCACGGGTTTGTCGACGCCCACGAACCACTGCTCGGTGGCGCGGAAGATGATGGGCTTTTTGCCGCGCCAGTCGTGGGGGTAGCTGTGGAGGAACTTCTGGTCGTGGAACAGGTGGCCACTCTCGCGGAGGCGCTCGACGACCATGTCGTTGGCCTTCCAGATCGACTCGCCTTGGAGCCAATCGGGCACGGTGTCGTCGTAGGTGCCGTCGGCGCGGACGGGGCAGTAGACGTCGAGGCCTTCGCGGAGGCCGGTCTGGTAGTCCTCGGCCCCGTGGCCCGGCGCGGTGTGGACCAGGCCGGTGCCGTCTTCGAGGGTGACGTATTCGGCGTGGACCACCTTGCCGACGCGGTCGATGAACGGGTGGGTGTACTCAACGCCCAGCAGGTCGCGGCCGGGGAAGGTTTCGAGCGGCTCGGCCGAGTCGATCCCGCCGAGGGCCAGGACCTTGCCGGCCAACTCACACGCGAGGACGACCTTCTTGTCGCCCGCTTGGTACAAGCCGTACTCGTAACGCTCGTGCACCGCGACCGCGAGGTTGGCCGGCAGGGTCCACGGCGTGGTGGTCCAGATCATCAGCGAGGTGTCGCTGGCCCCGCCCGACACGGGCGGGCTCGCCGGGGACAGGTCGAACTCCACGAACACCGACGTGTCTTCCCGGTCGTAATACTCCAGCTCGGCCTCGGCGAGCGCCGTCTGGTTGTCGATCGACCAGTGCACGGGCTTGAGGTCGCGGTAGACGACGCCCTTCTCGACCAGCCCGGCGAAGACTTCGAGCACGCCCGCTTCGTACTTCGGGGCCATCGTCAGGTACGGGTCGTCGTAGTCGGCCAGGGTGAGCAGGCGCTGCATCTGCTTGCTCTGGGTCTTGACGAATTTCTCGGCATAGGACTGGCACTTCCGACGGATCTTGATGGGTTCCATCGTCTTGGCGGCATCGCCGAGGTCTTGCATGACCTTGTGCTCGATGGGCAGGCCGTGGCAGTCCCAGCCAGGGGTGTAGGGCGTGTCGTAGCCGAGCATGGTCTTGCTGCGGACCACGAAGTCCTTGAGGCATTTGTTGAGGAGGTGCCCGAGGTGGATGTCGCCGTTTGCGTAGGGCGGGCCGTCGTGGAAAACGAAGGGCTTGTCCTTGGGGGCTTGCTGCCGGAGCTTCTGGTAGAGCCCGAGCTTGTCCCAGCGTTTCTGGCTGGCGGCTTCGTTCTGCACGAGGTTGGCCTTCATGGGAAAGGCGGTCTTGGGCAGGTTCAGCGTCTTTTTGTAAGAGCGCTTTTCCGGGGCGGGTTGGGTGGGGGTGTCGGACATCGGGGGAGGTCTGAGGATTGAGGTTCGAGGCGTGAGGACGGGGCGAGGCAACAAAAAACCCTGCCGGTGGGCAGGGCGGGTTGATTGCTGGAACGTGGGAGGACCGCCCTACCGGAGGTTGGGAATCGCAATAATAATTCGCGGGTCGTTGCGGCGGTCGGTGTTCATGGGCAGGAGTATAGCTTAACGGCCCAAACGGGACACCGTGTCGTTGTCTTCCGGGGCTTGGATCGGGCCGGGCTGTTCGAGCACATCCGGATCCAGGCCGATGGATTCCGCCAGGGCGTCTTCCCAGTCGCGGAGTTCCTGGAGCTCCGCGGCTTCGAGATACAGGTTCACGTTGGACTCTTCGAGGTAGCCTTGCAGGATAGTTCCGTGGGTGCCTTGACCGAGGATGCCGACGAACGGCGGGCCGGAGTCTTCGGTCTCGACGTAGCGGCCCGGGGCGATCTCGGCGAGGCTGTCGGCACCGATGAACGTCACGAGAGCGATATGGCCATGCGAAGAGCGGATTCCACCCGGTTGCGTGGTGCGGACCTCGCCCTGCTGAGAGATGTCGATGGTCACCGCATCTTCTGGCAGCGTGATGCCCGGCTGCAGGCGTGGACCCGTACGCGAGCCCAGAACCAAGTGGCCTTCACGGTTGACGTATAACGCTCCAGCACGGGTGTAAAACGACCCCTTCTCCTCGGTCCAGGCTTGGAAAAAACCCTCACCTTCGATCGCGATGTCGAGTTCACGGCCGGTAAGCGCCATCGACGCGGGGGTGGCGTCGCGTCGCAGCACGAGCGATGGCGATTCATCATCGACGACATAGAACACCGGCCGGATCGCGTGGTAGCCCGGCGTGTGGGCATGGGCGAGGTTTTGAAGGATTGCCTCGCGGGCCCGACGGATATCGTTCAGCCGGTCGACCGTTTCTTGAGTGTCGGTGCTGAGAATCGAGAACCACGAGCGATTGGGAGTGACCGGTTCTTCGACCTGCGTGACCGACGGTGCCGAGCAACCCGCAAAACAGGTGAGCCCAGCCAGGGTGGCAGTCAGGAGGCGACGGACATCATGGCGGTGAGACATTGGGCGGGCTCCGTACGGCTGACGGTCGCAAGCCTGCGTATTTTAGCGTCGGCCGGACATGCTGGGGCCCGACGAGGCGTGGATCGGGGCGTCCCACGTCGCGGCCGCCGGGGCGGGGGCCTTGAATTGGGGTTGGATGCCCAGGCCTTCGCCCAGGGATTCGCCCCAGTCCTTGAGACGGTTGAGCTCGGCTAACTCCGAGGCAACGTTGACGTTAGAGCCTTCTAGGTGCTTGTGTTGGAGGGTTCCCAGGCCCAAGCCGCCGGGGTAATCGACCAGCGGCGGGCCGGACTCAGCGGTGGCGATGTAGTGGCCGTTGGCGGCTTGGACCAAGCCCGCGTCGTTGGCAAACCGGGCCAGGTGGATCATGCCGATGGCGGTCCAGCGTGGCCGGGCACCGGCGAGGACCTCGACCGTGCCGTCCGATTGGATGCGGATGTCTTGGAACTCGTCCGGGAACACCACGATCGGCTCAAGCCGCGGGCCGCTGAGTGAACCGGCAACCAACACGCTGTCGGAGCTGAGGTAGAGCTGCCCCGCCCGGCTGTAGGCCAGGCCATCAACGCCGTTGGCCGAAGGATCGTCAAGGATGAGGTAACCCGCTCCGTTGATCGCTACATCCAGCCAGCGGCCGGTTTTCACGGGCCGACCGGGGCTCGGATCGCGGAGCATGACGGGCTTGAGCACGCCACTTCGGCCAGCCACTTCGCTGGAAACCGTTTCAAAGATGGGCCGAATCGCACGGTAGCCGGGGGTCTGAGCGTGGGCGAGGTTGTTCAGGACCACGTCGTAGGCCTCGTAAACCCCATCCAACGTCTGCTGATAGGTCCCCCGTTGAGAACCCATCGCCCGCTCTTGAGAGTGCGAAGAGCCTGCCGATGCGGCAGCCGCGCCCTGCGGCTCGCCGCAGCCCGTGAGGCCCAACATCCCGATCACCATCACACCAGTCAGGCCAACGCCTAGGGTTTTCATTACCGCGTCCTTAACAACACAAAAATCGCCGATCCGTGCTTGAAGTGCAACATATTATCGGCCAAACCCCAGTCTGGCCTGCACTCACGCAAACAATATTCACCGCCCGCCACCCGGGCTAATAGCTCCGATATCGGCATGCCTGTTTGATGGACCCCAACCTTTGCGATGGATCCCGAGCCGCCACCGGCCAAACCTTTCACGCCTTCACGTGCGTTTAGTCGAAAATTTATACACAGAGAGAAAATCGTTGGCGGATTGTCCGATAACTCCGCTATGATTCAGAGAGCCTGTGACGCCATTCAAGGAAGATGCGCACCATGCACCAAACCCTGAAACTCACCATCACCGCCGTCGGGGAGCCCGACTCGATCTTCCTCGTGCCGTGCGAGCCGATCACGCTCCACGAATCGGAGATCGACGACGGCCAAGAAACCCCAGCAGCCGAAGCCCAAGCCGAAACCGAATCGGCGTTTTTGGATGCAGCCGACGCCCTCGCCTCACCCGAGGTCATGATTCTGGCCGACGAGCCGCCGCTCCCCGCGTCGCATCGGCGTCGCGCTTCCTGACCAGCCCGCCCACTCTTAAAGCCATCGATACCCGCTGTGTTTGCACGGGTTACGCTATACTCTTCACCGCTCCGGTCAGAGCCTGATCCACAACCTGTGAAGTCATCGCAACTCGGCGTGACCTTTTCCCCCTGTGGATCGCTATGTTCAATAACCTGTCTGACAAGTTCGAAGGCGCGCTGCGCAAGCTCAGCGGCAAGGGCAAGATCTCCGAGTCCAACGTCCGCGAGGCGATGGAAGAAGTCCGCGAGGCCCTGCTCGAGGCGGACGTCCACTACGAGGTGGCCGAGTCGTTCTGTGGCAACGTGCTGGACAAGGCAGTCGGCGCCGAGGTCCTCGACGCGGTCGAGCCTGGCCAGCAGATGATCAAGATCGTCAACGACGAGCTGATCGAACTGCTCGGCGGTGAACGCTCGGTCGACCCCGAGACCGGGCAGATCATCGCCCCGGAACACATCATGTACGTCGAGCCCGGACCGACCGTGCTCATGATGTCGGGCCTCCAAGGCTCGGGCAAAACCACCACCTGCGGCAAGCTCGCGGGCTACCTCAAGAAAAAAGGCAAGAGCGTGATGCTCTGCGCCGCCGACCTCCAACGCCCCGCCGCGGTGACTCAGCTCCAGGTGCTCACCGAACAGGTCGAGGCCGAGGTCGAAGGCACGGGCAGCGTGCAGTTCTACGGCGAGCCCGACAAGGTCGCGGCCTACGGCGAGGCGGTCGGCGTCGCTGTCGACGTCTGCCGCAACGCGCTCAAGGCCGCCAAGCGTGAGAAGGTGGATGTACTGATCCTCGACACCGCCGGGCGTCTGCACATCGACGAAGACCTGATGGGCGAGCTCCGCCGGGTCAACGCCGCGGTGATGCCGCACCAGATCTTCCTGGTCATCGACGCCATGACCGGCCAGGACGCGGTCAACTCCGCCAAGGCCTTCAACGACCAGCTCGAACTCGACGGCGTCATCCTCACCAAGTTCGACTCCGACACCCGCGGCGGCGCCGCCCTCTCGGTCAAGTCCGTCACCGGCAAGCCCATCCGCTTCATCGGCGTCGGCGAAAAACTCGACAACCTCGAAGAGTTCCACGCCGACCGCATCGCCTCCCGCATCCTGGGCATGGGCGACATCGTCTCGCTCGTCGAAAAAGCCCAGGAACAGGTCAGCGAAGAAGAAGCGATGGCCCTCCAGGAAAAGATGGCCAAGGGCCAACTCACCATGGAGGACTTCCTCAAACAGCTCAAGCAACTCCGCCGGATGGGCAGCATGAAGAGTCTGCTCGGCATGCTCCCGGGCGTCGGCAAGCAGCTCAAAGACATCGACCTCGACGACAAGCAGATCGACCGCACCGAGGCCATCATCAACTCGATGACCAAGGCCGAGCGCAAGGACGTGAAGCTGCTGGACAACTCCCGCCGCCGCCGCATCTCCCGCGGCTCGGGCACGGATCAGAAGGACGTGAGCCAACTGGTCAAGGGCTTCGACATGATCAGCGGCATGTCCAAACAGATGGCTGGCATGGGCGCCATGAACCGCCTCAGCGCCATGAAAAACATGGCCGCCGCCGGTGGCCCTCCTGGCATGGGCGGCATGCCCGGGATGCCGGGTCGTAAGGGCTCTTCGAAAGCCCAGCAGAAGAACAACAAATTCAAACAAAGAAAACGCAAGAAGCGCTAAAGATTTGGGTAATCGCATCGCCTGCGCGGCGAGCGGCAGGGGCTTTGCCCCTTGCATCCCCAAAGACACAGCAGCCAATAAGCTGATGAAACTACAAGATGTTTGGGGGTGCAGGGGGTATCCCCCTGCCGTTCGCCGCGCAGGCGACCCCACACCACATCACCCCGTTACAATCTTCGCGCGATGTCGGACTTCCCCACTACCCACCTTCTGCGTTTCACCGGCGAAGATCGGCCCGGCCTCACCGCCGAGCTGTCCGATGCCCTCGCTCAACTCGGTGCGACGGTGCTCGATATCAACCAGGCCGTGATCCACCAGTCGCTGCTGCTGGGCATGATGGTCCGGCTGCCCGAAGACCTGGTCCGCGACGAGGCGAAGACCAAAAAGACCCTCAAAGCCATCCGCAAGGTCGCCAAGCACCACGACCTCAAGCTCAAAGCCAAGCCCATCGCGGATGCGGACTACGACCGGTGGGTCGGCCGGCAGGGCAAGCCCCGGCACATCCTGACACTCTTAACCCGCAGCCTGACCGCCGAGCAACTCGCCGCGGTGACGTCGGTGATCGCCGCGCAAGGCCTGAACATCGATGTCATCCACCGCCTCTCGGGTCGGCCGCCACGCCCCGGCAGCGAGGCCGACACCGGCCAACCCCGTCGTGCCTGCATCGAGTTCTGGCTGCGTGGTGAGCTGCGCGACGCCGATGCGATGCACGGGCACTTCATGCAGCTCGGCAGCGACCTGTCGCTGGATATCGCCTGGCAGAAGGACGACGTGTACCGGCGGTCACGTCGGATGGTCGTGTTCGACATGGACTCGACGCTGATTCAAGCCGAGGTCATCGACGAGCTCGCTAAGGAGGCGGGGGCGGGCGATCAGGTCGCCGCGATCACCGAGGCTGCGATGCGGGGCGAGCTCGACTTCGACGCCTCGCTGCGCCAGCGCGTCGCCACGCTCGCCGGGCTGCCCGAGTCGACCATGCAGACCGTGGCCGAGCGCCTCGTGCTCACCGAAGGCTGCGAGACGTTGCTGGCCAACCTGAAGGCCTTCGGCTACAAGACCGCGGTCCTCTCGGGCGGGTTCACCTATTTCGGAAGGCATCTCCAGCAAAAAACTCGGCCTCGACCACGTCCACGCCAACGAACTCGAAATCATCGACGGCAAGCTCACCGGAAACGTCCTGGGCACCATCGTCAACGGCCCACGCAAGGCCGAGCTGCTCGGCGAACTGGCGGCCACCGAAGGCATCAACGAGCAGCAAGTCGTCGCGGTGGGCGACGGGGCCAACGACCTGCCCATGCTCAACCGCGCCGGGCTGGGCATCGCCTTCCACGCCAAGCCCATCGTCCGGGAGCAGGCCGAGCAGTCCGTTTCGACGCTGGGCCTCGACGCGGTGCTCTACCTCCTGGGCGTCCGCGACCGCCAACGGACCGCCCAAACCGACTGAACCGGCCCCAACCCGTCAACCGATAAGGCGTGTATGAACGCAGCCCCGCCCGATCCGGCCGCCCAAAACCAGACCGACTCCGCCACGCCGCCCGTCGCCGACGACGGCCAGCGCGAGCGCGT
>JBCCWB010000197.1:0-7682 GCA_039194345.1 Planctomycetota bacterium | reverse complement strand
GCGGCGTGGAAGGGGCGCGACTGGCCGTAAAGGCCTAAGCCCGCGACGATGATCACTAGCACGAGTTGGGTGCCGAGTCCCAACAGTGCCGCCGAGCTGGCACGGCCGTAGGTCTGTTGGTCGTCAGTCAATTCTTGAGCGGGTCCGGGGGGCATACGCAAAACGTCCTGGCGGGGGTTTTGGGAGTTTGGGGGCGATAGCAGCGGAGATGTCCGAGCGAAGTGTCGATTTTAGGCCGAGATGAAATCGCAAGAGCGGTCTAATGGTACGCTTAGAAAGCTTAAAGGTTCATCCGAGCAAAAAACACCGAGGTGTTCTCGGAACGGCATCGTGGATGGCGAAGGCGCCAGCCACATACAGGGGGGCGATGCGGCACACGCGGGTGTGTCCGACCGTTCCCTGTGATCCCCGGCGACCCCCGACGGGCCGGGTTGCGTATGATACCGAACTCTCATGATCCGACAGCTTCTCACCATCTCGCGCAATACGTTTACCGAGTCGATCCGCCAGCCGATCTTTACCGTGCTCACTCTGATCGCGGCGCTGGGCCTGATCCTCAATCCTTCACTTTCAGCCTATTCGATGGAAACCGGCGACGGTGACCGGAAGCTATTGATCGATATGGGTTTATCGATGGTCTTTCTGACCGGCATGCTTCTGGCGGCTTTTAGCGCTACCGGCGTCCTGTCCCGGGAGATCGAGCAGAAGACGGTGCTCACGGTGGTCAGCAAGCCCGTCAACCGGGCGTTGTTCGTGTTGGGCAAGTACGTGGGGGTTGTTGCCGCAATTTTCCTTGCCTACTGGGTCCTCAGCCTGCTTTTTATGGGAACCTACCGCCACGGCGTCATGTCCACCGTTCGTGACGACTTCGACATGCCGGTCATCATGCTTAACACCTTGGCCTTTCTGACCGCGTTGGGCGTCGCCACTCTGGGCAACTACCTCTACAACTGGGTCTTTACTTCGACCTTCATCAAAACCCTGGCCATCACCATGACTCTCGCTTTCGCGGGCATCTTGGTTATGGGTAAGGAGTGGGTGCTTCAGAGCCCAACTACGGAATTTACTGAGAATCGAGGCCAATTGCTGCAAATCGCGGTGGGCCTGGTATTCATCTTTGAGGCGGTCTTGATCCTCACCGCCGTCGCCATCGCGGTCTCGGCCCGACTGGGCCAGGTAATGACCCTTCTGATTTGTATCGCCACATTCTTGATCGGTGCGATCACCAGCTCGCTTAGCGGCAAAGTGAATCAGCGTTTGTCGCTGCCCGCGGATATGAACGTGTTCGAGAGCCTGCTGGCGGTGATCACGGCCAATACGTCTGCCGCACAGAAGATCGCGGACATCGCCCAGAAGCTGCTTTATCTCGTCGCGCCGAACCTGCAGTTCCTGTGGCCCGCCGACGCGATCACACAAGGTCACTCCTTCATCCACGACTTCGATGGCAACTTTACGCTTAGCGCCGTGGGTCTTGTCACCGCCTACGCGGTGTTATACACCACGGTTGTCCTGGCCCTCGCTGTGATGCTCTTCCAACGCCGCGAAGTGGGTTAACTTTTCTTTCGGCCTATGAATTTCTGCAACACAGAAGTACGCCCTCTCCAGCAACCATGTCCTGGAGAGGGGTATCGAATGCGTTGCTTTGGCCAGAGGCTGGATCAGTTGAACGCCAGCTTGCCCAACGGGCCGCGGTCCGACTTAACGGCTTTGGCTTCTTGCTGAGCTCGGACGAACCGAATCGCGTTGGTGATCAAGCCCGCCGTGAATAGGCCAACCATTCCAACGAGAAGACCGAGCAACGCTGCGACGTAGATCAGTTGCAGAATGGGAGTGGCACCAAAGATGGCCAGCAGCACAGGTACTGAAGCCACGGCGGCCAGGCCGGAGCCCGCCAGGGCGACATAGATCGGCCGATCATCCGACCAGAAGGACTCGGGCGTTTCGATCCAGGAGATTTGATCAACGGCGGTTTCTTGATTCGCTTGGTCTTGCATGGAACACATCGCTTCCTTGAGGTTGTCCGAGCCGGTGGTCGCGTGCCGGGTGGCTTGGGGTCACTGCACGAACTTGGCTTCGGGCGGGGTGGGGGAGGCAACCTTCAGCGCTTCCAGCGCAGGTTGCCCAAAGGGCGGGAATCCCGTTCCACGGGATCGAGGGAGGGTGGCCCGGCGGGTCGTGACCCATGCCGTAACTCACGCGAAGGGTATGCCAATTGACAGGGATATAGACGTGAGAAGTGTGTTAATTTATGACGTGATATTTGTGGCTTAAAAGGCGTCGAAAAACCCTTAAAAATAAGGGTAAATGTGCAATATTTCGGAATGAAAAAAGCAAATAAAAATTAAAGTTTTTGCGGCGCGCATCGGATAAGCAGAATTGTGTCGCGGCCTTGGGTTTGCCAAGAATTTAAGCGGGGTCGAACTGTGATCGAAACGATCTTTTTGAACCCCGTACCCCGTACAAGATCACGCGGTCGCGGCACGGCGTAGCCGATCGTTGATCGCCCGGCCCAAGCCTTGGTCGGGCACACGCTGGGCCACAATCAAGTCCAGCCCCGCGCGGTCGAGTCGATGCATCGCGTCGAAAAGGTGTGCCGCAGCGGCCACCAAGTCCGCCGAGGGACTCAGCACCTCGGCCGCAGCGAAGCCCATGCCCCGTCCCTGTTCTCCACGGAGACTCAAAAGCCCCACCCGTTGATTGCCCAGCGATGCGGGGTCGAGTTCTTCGATGCGATCCACCAGACGCAGCGGTGTGCGTGGTGCGTAGTGACGATCGAGCATGCCGGGCGATGCGATTTTTTCACCGGGCTTGGCGATCGCCACCGCCCCACCGACGACCTGTTCGATCGCTTCGACCGAGGTGCCGCCCAGCCGCAGCACGACCACGCCACTGGCTGACGCGTCCGCATCGAATCCCACCACCGTTGACTCCACGCCGGTCTCGCAGGGCCCGCCATCCAGTACCGCGTCGCACTCAACGCTGACGTGTTCCGCTCGCGTGGGGCTGATCCCGCCGAATGTGTTGGCTGAAGGTGCGGCCAGCGGAATGCCCGCTGTTTCAAGTAGTTGTTGCGCAATCGGGTGGGCCGGCACACGCACGCCAACCGTCTGCAAGCCCGAGGTCACGATGCCCGGAATGAACTCCCGCTTTGGCAGCACCATCGTGATCGGCCCGGGCCAAAACGCATCGGCCAGCACCTCCGGCAGATCGCGCAAGCCTTCGTGGAGTTGGTCGATCGCCACCAACGACCAGGCCGTGTCCGCGTCCGGCACGTGCACGATCAAGGGGTCAAAACTCGGGCGGGCCTTGGCGGCGAACACCTTGGCCACGGCATCCGCATCGAGCGCGTGCGCCGCCAGGCCATAGACCGTCTCGGTAGGCATCGCCACAATGCCGCCTTCGCGGAGCAACCGCCCTGATTCTTTAATGTCCTGTTCGCTGGCCATCTGCAGAGTGTAGCGACGAACACTGGTTACTTCGCAGAGTCAGAAGTCGCGTCCGAGCACGAAGCGCCAGCGAGTGCATCACCTTGTCTTGTCACTCGCTTACGCTTCGTGCTCGGATTTATATCGTCGTGGCCGACTCGCCGAACTCATGCCCGTCTCAACACCGCCAAGTGCTCGAGGTTCTTCCCTTTCCCCCCGCGGATCGGCGAACGGATCCAGCCCAAAACCTCTACCCCCAGCCCCGGCAGCACCTCGTCCACCACCCGCTGCGTCTCCGTATCCGCCTCTTCGTCGGTCAACTTGTGCTGCCCCGACTCGTAGTGCGGCTTCACCAGCGACACAATCCGTGCCTCCGGCGAATCGCTCAACCAACGCAGCGCCACCGGGATCGCCTTGTCTTGTTTGGTCCAGCCCAGGTCAAGCGAAACGACATGGCAGATGCTGCCTTCGGGTGGCGTAGCGTGCAGCGCGTTGGTGCGTTCCATCACAACCACGCGATTGTCCTGACGCAGCTTCCATGCCAGCTCGCCGTAGGCGGTGTCGACGGCAAAGACTTTCGCGGCCCCACGTTGAACCAGGCAATCGACAAACCCGCCGGTGGAGCAGCCGAGGTCGGCACAGGTGGCATCAGTCACATCGATGCCGAAGTGTTCGAGTGCTGCTTCGAGCTTCAGGCCGCCGCGTGAAGCGAACTTCTTTTCATCCAAAGGTTCCATCGTGTTCATTGTTGCACAGTGTGTCCGGTTGCGCACAGCAACTGGCCGGAATAAGTCTTGGTGGGCTGAGTTCTGCCATTTAAGATGGTCACATGAATTCACGCCGTCACTTCCTCAAATCGGTTGTCGCCAGCACCGCGGGTCTTGGTGCCGCGGCGACGTCTTCTTCCTCTCTGGCGCAAGCCAATAACGCCAAGGCCGAGCCCGCCGCGGGCAAGGTCGACCGCCGTCGCTTGGGACGTACCGAAGCGAAGGTCTCGATCCTCGGGTTGGGCTTGGGGTCGGCGTTCATCCGGCCGTACGATCAGGACCGCGAGGCCGGGCACGCCCTGCTCCAAAGCGCCCTCGACCACGGCATCAATTACTGGGACACCGCCCGCGGCTACAAGACCAGCGAAGAAATCATCGGCCCGGTGGTCAAAGCCAACCGCGACAAGATTTTTCTGGTTAGCAAGAGCGCCGCCCGCGACTACGACGGTTTCATGCGCGAAGTCGAAACCAGCCTCAACAACCTGCAGACCGATCGACTCGACCTGCTCCACTTCCACAACCTCAAGCCTGATAAAGATGACCTCGCCCAGATGGAAAAGGGCTGCGTCCGAGCAGTGCGTGAGCTGATCGACCAAAAGGTGGTGCCCCACTTCGGCGTCACCGGTCACAGCGGCGCACGATTCCTCATGGACGCGATCAAGCGTTTTGACCCCGACGCCTTGCTCAGCGTGTATCCCTGCACGCGTGACGACGAAGGCCGATACGAAGACGAGCTGCTCCCCTTGGCCCGTGAGCGCGACATGGGCGTGATCGCGATGAAGACCGTCCGCCGTGCCCGCAACGCCGACCTCAAGGGGACGGACCTCGTCCGCTACGCCCTGAGCCTCGACGGCATCGCCACCACTATCGTAGGCCTGGACACCCTCGACCACCTCAACGCCAACGCCCAGATGGCGACGAAATTCGAGCCGCTCAACCTCGCCCAGCGTGACATCATGCACCGTGAAGTCACGACTGCCGTGGCGAGCATCCCCACGCCGTGGGAGCAGCCCGGCTATGAAGACGGCGTGATCGCTTGATCCCGTACCGGTTTCCTGATTCGTCAGCCTCCTTTTTTCGGAGTAGGCAGATTTTTCTTGTTATACATTGAGGTACAATGTATAAAGCCTCTATGGCTACAAAGGAACTCGTCGCCGCTTCCAGTCGACCACTCGTGCTCTCGATTCTTGAGCGCGGCGAGTCCTACGGCTACGCCATCATCCAAGAGGTCAAAGCCCTCTCGGGCGGCGAACTCGAATGGACCGACGGAATGCTCTACCCCGTCCTCCACCGCCTCGAACGCGAAGGCCTCATCCAATCCCGCTGGGGCAAGTCCGACACGGGAAGAAAACGCAAGTACTACACCCTCAGCCGCGACGGCGGCCACGCCCTGCAGGCCGAGAAGGCCCAGTGGCTGAACGTGCATAACACCCTTGCCCAACTCTGGGGAGTCAAACCATGCCCGACGATCTGAATCTGACAATCCGCCGTTGGCGCGACGCCTTAGCCTGTCGTGAATCCATCAAGGGAGAGCAGCTCGATGAACTTCAAGATCACCTTGAAGCTGAGCTTCAACAGATCCCCGCGCAAGGTCTCAGTGAAGAGGAGCGAGTTTTGCTTGCGGCCCGACGGGTGGGCTCGCTGGATCAGCTGGATACGCAGTTCTTCGATGCAAACCCGAGCTTGGCTTGGCGGCGACGTGTCTTGTGGATGGTGATTGGATATTTCGCTTTGGTTGTTCTACCTGGCGGATTGCTCAAGCTTGCGATGCCCGCTGCTATTTTTGCGGTGAATATAGCTGCTCCTAAGGTCTTGGTTGTATCGGGATTGATTGCGATGCACGTAGCGGTATGGGCGGGGCTGTTTTTCTTTTTAAATAAACGTATGAAAGGCCTAGCTCCGAACGCCAAAGTCAGCGGATGGATCAAGTCGTACCCCGTCGCCATGATTACGATGCTGATTGTGGCGGTATTAGTCTTTGAGCTCGCTCTTGCGATTCCGATGGGATACATGCTGGCGCTTAGGGGAACGAACATCAGCGACTTCGGAACGATCACGCTTTGGAATAGCTTTATGAATTTTACGTGGTCGTTCTTGGCGCCGAGTGGTTTAGGCTTCTTGGCTTGGCGGTGTTATCGCCAGCCCACGGTGCATAGCTAACCGCGACGTTGAGGCCTGTGTTTGAACATACGGCGGTATCAGATCTGAGAGATCCAACTCCAAATTGAAAAAGCCCACGGACGATGTCCGTGGGCTTCTGTGTTTCTAGGTTGTTGCGCCAGCCGTAGGCCGCGGAGAGGAAGGCCTTAGGCGCTGAAGCTGCTGCCGCAGCCGCAGCTGCTGGTGGCGTTGGGGTTGTTGAACACGAACCCACGGCCCATGACTTCGTCTTTGAAGTCGACGTTGGTGCCGTTGAGGTAGAGGTAGCTCTTGGGGTCGCAGACGATCTTGACGCCGTGCTGCTCGAACTCTTCGTCGGTTTCGCGGAACTGTTCGGTCAGGTCGAGTAGGTACGAGAAGCCCGAGCAGCCGCCGCCCTTGACGCCCACGCGGAGGCGGACGTTGTCGGCGTCGAGCTCTTGCTGCTCGATGATGGTCTTGATTTCGCGGGCGGCGGTTTCAGATAATTCGATGCCCATGGGGCGTCTCCTGATGAATCGGTGGTTGTGGGGGCTGGTGCTTGGGGGTGGGGCAAGGCCTCATAAAAATACACCACTTTGGACGGAATGCAATGGTGAGTTTTTGGAGGAGTCGGCCGCCGCGGCGGTCCTGGGTCATTGACCCGGGGCTAAATTTTGCACGGCCGGGGGGTTAGGCGGTGGCTTCTTCCTCGTGGTGGTGGATGCCGGCCTTTTCTTCGTAGTCGTGCACGGCGGCCTTGATCGCGTCCTCGGCGAGGACCGAGCAGTGGATCTTCACGGGGGGCAGGCTGAGCTCTTGCACGATATCGGTGTTTTTGATGGCTTCGGCCTCTTCGAGGGTCTTGCCCTTCATCCACTCGGTAGCGAGCGAGGAGCTGGCGATGGCTGAGCCGCAGCCGAAGGTCTTGAACTTGGCGTCTTCGATGACGCCGGTCTCTGGGTTGACCTTGATCTGGAGCTTCATGACGTCGCCGCATTCGGGGGCACCGACGACGCCGGTGCCGACGGTCTCGTCGTTCTTGTCGAAGCTGCCGACGTTGCGGGGGTTTTCGTAGTGATCGATGACTTTGGGGGAGTAGGCCATGGTGTTTCCTTCTTCTTTGGCTACTTGTTTATACGTTGAAATCTAGCGTACGGTTTGCGGGACAGGCTTAGTGGGCCCCCCACTGCACCGTGTCTAGGTCGATGCCTTCTTGGACCATCTCCCAGAGCGGCGAGAGCTCGAGGAGCTTGGACACGTTGTGGGTGACTTTTTCGATGGTGTAGTCGATCTCTTCTTCGGTGGTGATCCGGCCCAGGCCGAAGCGGATGGACGAGTGGGCTAGCTCATCGCCCAGGCCCAACGCCTT
>JBCCWB010000196.1:0-7791 GCA_039194345.1 Planctomycetota bacterium | reverse complement strand
CCGAACGCTTCCAGCCGTTCATGAACTGGTTGGCCCGGGCGCCGGTGATGCCCTGCCCGTTCAGCTCTGCCCGCATGGTGGATTCGAGTTTCTCCACGGCAGCGTCGAGGTCGTCGTTGGCGCGGGCGAAGTCGTCGATGAGCGCGAGCCGGGCGACACAGCTCTCGCGGTCGCGGAGGGTCGAGGCGTCGATCCCGCCGGCGGCTTCGAAGGCGTCGTACGCGGCGTGGTACCGCGCGCTGGGCGCTTCGAGGCTGCGGACCACGGTCGCGGCGGCCCGCATCAGGCCCGCGTCGTCGCCGCGTAGGTCGGTGGAGATGCGGTCGAGTTCCCCGGCGTACTGGTCGAGCTGCTGAATAGGGTCGGCGACCTCTTCGCCGCGGATCGAACGCTCGAGCAGGTCGATGTTGGCCGCGCGCTGGCGGTCCACCACCCGATCAAAGTCCTGCATGACCTCGTGGTTGCCGCCACGCTCCGCCAGCGTGCCAAGCTGGCCGAGGGACAGAAATACAAGCACCGTGATGAACGTGCCAGACGCAGCCAACGAACCCCGACGGGAGATGAGGTAAGCGACCCACGAAAGCAGACAGGCCAAAAGGAATGTACCCATGACCGCGCCGAGAAACTCGCCAGATTGACTTGGCTCGAGTGGGTCTTCAAAGAATTGGACAAGCGCAGGCATGTGGGCCAGCAGCGCTAGCAACACATAGACAGCCGCGGTGAGCTTGCTCCACTTGCCCAGGCACTCGCTCCACCTCAAGCGAGGCGGGTCGTCGGTGTCGAGATCGATGGGGTCCGGAAGGGTGGGATTCATTTCAATCCATATTCTTTCAGCTTACGGTACAGGGTCCGTTCGCCGATGCCAAGCATTTTCGCGGCTTGTTCGCGGTTGCCGCCGGTGGTTCTGAGGGTATCGCGGATGGCTTGTTTTTCGAGTTGGTCCAGGGACATGCCGCCAGTGTTGATCGGAGCGGAGCTGTCGCCTTCGCCGCCCGCGGAGGCTTGGGCAATTTCCGCGGGGAGGTGGCGGGGCTCGAGGGTGTCGCCGTCGGCGATGACGACCATGTTCTGGATGACGTTCATGAGCTGGCGGACGTTGCCGGGCCAGTCGTACTGCATCAACGTCATCTGCACGTCCTCGGCGATCGCGGGGACTTCCTTTTCCATCTCGTTGGCGTATTGGGCGACGAAGTGGCGGGTCAGCAGCGGGATGTCTTCCCGGCGTTCGCGGAGGGCGGGCAGCTTGAGCTCGACGCCCTTGATGCGGAAATACAGGTCTTCGCGGAACTCGCCTTCCTTGACTCGTTCAGCAAGATCGTGGTTGGTCGCGCTGACGAGGCGGACGTCGACGATGCGCGGCTCGTTGGAGCCGACGCGGACGACCTCGCCGGACTGGAGGACGCGGAGGAGCTTGGCCTGCATGCTCTTGGGCATGTCGCCGACCTCGTCGAGGAAGAGCGTGCCGTTGTTGGCGTATTCGAATCGGCCCTGACGGTCTTTCTCAGCACCGGTGAACGCGCCGCGGACGTGGCCGAAGAGTTCATCTTCGAGGATGGACTCCGACAAGCCCGCGCAGTTGAGCGGGGCGAACTGGCGTTTGGCGCGTTTGGAGTTGTTGTGGATGGCTTGGGCGACAAGTTCTTTGCCGGTGCCGGATTGACCGGTGATGAGCACGGGGATGGGGCTGGGGGCGATCTGCTTCATCGTGGCGATGAGCTGCCGGATCGGCGGGGAGTTGCCAATGATGCCCTCGAAGCCGTACTGGTCGTCGAGGCGGGCGCGGAGGTCGTCGTTCTGGGCGCGGAGGAAGACGGTGTTGATCGCGTTGGTGCAGAGGGTGCGGAAGACGTCGAGGTCGAGGGGTTTTTCGATGAAGTCGAAGGCGCCGCCCTTGATGGCGGCCTTGGCGGTGGGGACGTCGCCGTGGGCGGTGACCATGACGGTCTCGGCGTTGGGCTGGGTGGAGCGGGCGGCGGCGAGGACGTTCATGCCGTCGTCCTCGGCGTCCATCTTCAGGTCGGTGACGACGAGGTCGAAGTTGCCGTGCTGCAGCTCGTCCTTGGCGTCGTCAAGCGAGTGGACGAGCGTACAGACGTGGCCGAGGCGGCGCAACGCCTCGGCCATGACCTCGGCGTGGTCGGGCTCGTCGTCGATGACCAGGACCTGGGCGGTGATGGCTTCGGGGGCGTCGTCGGGGGTGGAATCGGGAGGGGTCATGAAGGATTTTGCGATTGGGCGATTTAGTGATTGGGCGATTGACTCGCGACGCGTTGCGACTTGTCGCGTGATTTTGGTCAACACGCTGAGAACACAACTATAATTCATGGCTATGGTAGACGCCGAATCGACCGCCAACTCGAAACGCATCGGCTGCGTGTCGTACCTAAATGCCAAGCCGCTGATTCACGGGCTGCCGGCGGAGGCGGGCGCGATGCATCTGGATGTGCCCTCGCGGCTGATCGGGCGGCTGTTGGCGGAAGACGCGAACGAGCGGGTGGACTTGGCGTTGTGCTCGGTGGTGGATCATTTTTCCCATCCCGCGTCGACACAGCTGGTGCCGGTGGGCGGGATCGCGTGCGAGGGGCCGACGCTGACGGTACGGTTGTTTAGCCGGGTGCCGATGGAGAAGCTGACGACGATCCACGCGGACACGGATAGCCACACGTCCGTGTTGCTGCTGCGGGTGTTGCTGCACGATCTGTACGGCTTAACGCCCGAACTGGTGCACTACGACACGCGGGCGCAGCTCGCGGGGCAGACGCCCGTGGACCCGACGCACCCGCCCGAGGCGATGCTGCTGATCGGCGACAAGGTGGTGACCAACGCGCCGCCGGCGACGGTTTACCCGTATCAGTTGGATCTGGGCGCGGCGTGGCACGACCTGACGGGTCGGCCGTTTGTGTTTGCGACTTGGCTGGCGAAAGCGGACGCGGAGCTTGGCGAGTTGCCGGCGGTGTTGAGTGAGACGCTGAAGACCAACCTCGGGCGGCTGGATGAGATTGTGGACACGTATGCCGCGACGCACGGCTGGCCAGCGGACATGGCGGCGGAGTATCTCGGGCGCATCTTGCGGTTTGAGATCGGCGAGCGGGAGTTGGATGCCATCGCGCACTTCCGCGGGCGGCTGGAATCGTTGGGGTTGATTGAATCGTTGGATATGTCGGACACAAAACGCGTTTCGAGTGATTCGTGAGCCGTGGCACCCCGGGTCATTGACCCGGGGCTAATGTTGGGATGGATATCGCACGCACCGCACCCGCCTATCGCTGCAAACCGATCGCCGACGTCGCCCCGACGTGGCTGGCGCTGGACGAGATGCATCGTTCCACGATGTTGCACAACGCCGAAGCGTTGCACGACCAGCTCGACCCGGACGCGGCGTACCCCTTTGAGTTCATCGCGTTCCGCCTCACCGGGTTCCGGCGGAACTACGGCGACGACTCGCTGCTCGTGGGCGAAGCGGTGCTGCCGGACCTGCGCACGCTGATCGATCGGCTGAGCAAGTCCACCCCCCTGCCCGCGGCCGACGGCAACGCGGTCACGGCCGACGCGCTCGCGGCACAACTCAATGTCAGCACCAAGACGCTGTCTCGCTGGCGGAAGGCCGGTCTGCGTTGGCGGTGGATCACGCCGATGAAGGGCGCCCGCCCGGTAATCGGGTTCACGGCCGACGCCATCGAATACTTCCAGGCTAAGCAGTCCAAGCGCGTCGCCAAGGCCACGACGTTCAGCCAACTCTCGCCCAAGCAGCGGCAGCGCATCATCGACCGCGCCCGCCGGCTCTCCGCCACGACGGATGCGACGTTCAACCAAGTCGCTGCGCACCTGGCCAAACGCACCGGCCGGGCGCTCGAGACCATCCGGCTGATCCTCGAGAAGCACGACCAGCAACAAGCCGACCCCGAGGACAAGCTGTTTGCGGATCGCACCGGGCCGTTGACCGCGCGGCAGAAGCGGCTGATCTCCCGGGCCCACCGCATGGGCGTGGGCGTGGGCAAGTTGGCCGAACGCTTTCGGCGGAGCCGGGCAACGATCCACCGCGTCGTGCTGGACCGCCGGGCGGCACGGGCGATGCGTTTACGGCTCGACGTCATCCCCAATACCAATTTCGAGCGTGAAGACGCGGCGGACGTTTACCTCCGGGCCAGCCTCGAACCGGTCAAAGCCAGCAAGCACACGCGACTCTCGGCCGTGCCCCTCGACGGCCTGCCCGAGGCGATGCATTCGCTCTACACACAGCCCGTGGTCAGCCCCGACAAGGTGCGTTCGCTGTTTCTGCGCTACAACTTCCTCAAACACCGCGCGTTGGCCACCCGTGAAAAATTCGCCCATGCCCCGGCCCGCGCCGGTGACCTCAATCACTTCGAGGCGGATGTCGCCCGGGCCACGCGGGTGCGCAGCCTGCTGGTCACCTGGCACCTGCCCGTGGTCCTATCGGTCGCTCGCCGTCACCTCGTGGGCAAGCCTGACAACACGCCGACGCACTTGGTCGAGCTCCTCGAACTGGGCAACCCGGTGCTGATCGATGCGGTGGAAAGCTACGACGCCTCCGCCAAGCCCCGGTTCGACTCGGTCCTGACCAACCGCTTGTTGCAGACCTTCGCCACCCCGATCGGCACCTACTCCAAGCGCGGTCCGGGCAAGGCCCGCAAACGAGCCACTGCCGCCGAAGTGATGCAGCGCATGATCAACCTCGCCGATGAGTCGGGGGTGCACTTGGCGATCACCGAACCGGTGCCAGACAGCGATGAGGATGAGTAGTATGTTCTAGCGGCTGACGCGCAACGTCCCGCAGGAGACGAAACGGGACGCTGCGCGTCGCCCGCTAAACGTCAAACAGCCCGGTTAATTATTGAGATTCCCCGTGTCATACTCCAGCCGCATTGTGCTGGGCATGAGGTAGTTGGCGCCGCGGTAGGTGTAGACCCGGCCGGAGATGACGAAGACAATCTCGTCGCCGAACTCGACGACCTGGTCTTCCATCAGCTCCAAGAGTTTGCAGGGCATGACCAGCATCGGGGCTTCGGCGGCTTCGGGGTCATCGCCGTCGGCTTCGAACGCAAACATGATGTTCGATGCCTCGCCGCCCACCGTTCCGCCGAGGCCGCGGGTGAGTCGGCCGGCGCGGTTGACCAGATACACACCTTCGCGGAGCAGCCTTTCCTCGGCTTTGGTCTTGGGCTTGATGCCCTGCAACGCCTCGTCGAGTTCGATGTCGACCGGCGAAGCGATCGGGCTGGTGTCGGGACGGGCCGGGGCCTCGCCACGCTCATCCAACAACCGATCCATCAGCTCCATCGGATCGAGGGCACCGCTATCTCCGCCCCCCGCGTTGTCGAAGGTGGCGCTGGGGGTCGAATTGCCCAGCTCCATCTCGATGAGGTCGAATGAATTGCCCTCCGCCTCGTCTTCTGTTTCTGTTTCGACTTTGGTGCCGGGCGGGAGTCGGCGGGTGCCCGCGATCCCCGTGGGCAGCAGGTAGTTCACGCCGCGGTAGGTGTGGACCTGGCCGGTGAGGGTGAAGCCCAGGTCGTCGCCCTTGCGCTGCTCGATGGTGTCCTGCATCGACGCGAGGCGTTGACATTTCTGAATGATCATCGGCCGGAGATCGGGCTGGCCCAACACCGAGTCGAAGGCGAATACCCAGAACGTCTCGTCTTCCATCGCCAAGAGTTCGCCGGGGCGTTCGATGACAAACTCGCCTTCACGGCGGAGCTTGGGCAGCGGCGCACCGGGGAGCACGCCGATGACCGAGGCGTCGAGGTCGACCGCCGCGGCGGGCACACCGACACGGTTGGGGATGGTTTCGATCGCCGGGGAAGCGTTGGGCGCGGCGCTAGGCGAAGCCTCGCGCTCGGCGATGAGGTTGTCGATGATCTCACGGGGCGACGAACCGCTCTGCGCAACGGCTGAGCCCGTCGCGAGCAGCGAGAGCGCCAGGGACCAGCAGTAGTGGGCGGAGTGTTTCGTCATGAGGGACCGGGGACGTGTAGCGTCCCGGCTAGTGGGGATAAAACTATTCCGCAGCGGATTCAGACTTCAACGGCTGCTGCGACGGCGGGGTTGCGGGTTGGGGCAGGTTGTCGGGATCGACACGCCAGGCCCGGATGCTCACCGCCGACCAGCCGAAGCCCGCTTCCCAGACCAGGTCGACGGTCGACAGCCGACGCCCGCTGTTGCTGGGACGCACCACATCGACCTTGGCGTCGGCGCCGCGGATGTAGATCGCCCGGACCTCGACGCTGGGGAACTCGCCGATGACGGCCGGGTCGTCGATGACGCCGAGCTCGATATCGCTCTTCACGGGCTTGCCCTTCTCGTCGAGCTCGACCACGGGCACGTTGGTCGGGATCACCGCATCATCGCCCAAGGCGTTGACCACGATGGCGTAGGTCTCGGGCGTGGTGCGCGGCGGCAGGGCGACGTAGTACGGGCTGTTGAACGGCTCGTTCTCGAGCGTCTTCTGGATCGACGCGACCGAGACGTCGATGACCGGGCCGGTGTTGGGATTGTTCGACGCCCAGTCGCCGTTCTCCGGCGGGATGTTGGTGTAAACAGAGCAGCCCGTGGCGAGCATCGCGACAAGCAGCATCGGCAGCAATTTGAACGGCATATGGATCATCCCTGATCGAGTAAAGAAGTTGTACCCACATGATATCACACACGACAGCAAGCCCGCCGTGTCCATCAGATGTACTTACCAAAAAATGGCGGGAACTTAATCTCCGTTGACGAGGATGCAGTCCCCACCGTCGTCAGGTACCCCGGGCGAAGCGAGGGCCGAAGCACGCCGGGTAAAAATGTAATCGCCTTCGGGAGTGTCGGTGGAGGGAGCGTTGCCGTACTTTGTACCGGCTACAAAGGGGTCTTGGGTATAACTGACACTGTTGTCGTTGCGTCCGATGGTGCCTTCCCACTCACCAGGCTCTTCATTCCAGATGCTATAGACTTGATCGGTAGCTCTATTAGCCGGCACCGGCAGGTCGAGGTTCGCGTTGCGGTCACCGATGACGACCGCGCTGGTATTGAGAGTCGGGCCCCACTCTTCTTTCCGCGCATTGTCGCCGGTCGTGTCGATACTAGTAAACACCAAATCGAGCATACCGTAGGAGATATTGTCGGTAGTGACGGTGTTGCCTGCAGTAAGCTCAGCGATCTCCTTATCGGGGTCCCCAGAGGCCACCAGGTATTCCGCCGGGAAGAAATCGTCGTTAAGCATGATCGCGGCACGGGTTGACGCTGTTGACTTATCGATGTGCCCAAAAGTATCGGTGGTACCGGTGACAGATTGATCGCCGGGTTCATCGGTAAGGTTGTTGCCGTTGGTCAGTACGCCGGGAAAACGCCTCGCTCGGACACTGCCATTCTGCTCGGCCCAAGAGACCATACCCTGGTGGATCCCGCGGACCTGGGTGCTGTTTTTAACCTGCCGGGCGGTCCGGCGTGCCGAGCCCAAGGCTGGCAACAGAATACCGATCAGCAGTGCAATGATCGAGATGACCACCAAGAGTTCAATCAGCGTAAAACCAGACGCGCGTCGCATAGCAAATCTCCTCTGCTCGCCGGGCGAAACGGCAGTGCAGCAAACGTAACAGGCAGCCGACGACCGGTCGCCGCGGTTCGGAAAGAAAGTAGGCACGCAAAAAGTTGATGAAGGCCCCCTCATCACTTTCATGGGTCCCAACCCACTCTCAGCGAATGACTATAGGTAAAATAACCTAGTAGAAAAGAAGGGGATATCCCTTATCACTCATTGCTAACGGACTGGGGGGAGCCTGAGTCCTACCTCGT
>JBCCWB010000195.1:0-7793 GCA_039194345.1 Planctomycetota bacterium | reverse complement strand
GGATAAGGGATTAGAGAGTGGGCTGAAGCATCTGGGCAGCCCGGTTTATCCCGCGTACAGCGTCAGCATCAGCAGGCCCACGAGCACGGCCACGGTGGCGGCGAGCGGGGCAGTGAACTGGCGTGGGGGGATGAGGAGTTTCATGCCGGGTGATCCTGCGGAACGCGGGGGTGTTGCAGGGGAGTTACGCGATTGGCAGAAAAAGCCTGCGCCGCGGTCGGAAAGAGGCAGAAACAGACTGAATGAGGCTGGGTGAATGCGGGGTGTCGGGGTAAAATGGTGGGCCCGCCGATGATGTTTCTCCCTGCCATTGAATCCCGCGTTTTGGGCCTTGCCCCGTGGTGGTCGTCTGCTTTGGGCAGCGATCTGGGGGTGCGGTGCGCGGTGATCGTGGCGGTGGGGGTGGTGCTTCTAGCGGTCGCGCTGCGGGCGGCGTGGGTGTTGTGGTGGGCCCGGCCGGTCGCGGCGAAACGTTCGACCATGCGGCAACGTTTAGCGGGAGAGAGCGGCACCGCGACGGTGGAATTTGTGATGGTCTTCGTGCCGGCGCTGGGGATCAGCTTGATCCTGCTTCAGACGATGCTGATGTTTTCGGGGAACCTGTTTGTGCATTACGCGGCGTTCGTCGCGACGCGGTCGGCGATCGTCGAGGCACCACGAGGAGAACTCGGCGGCGGCGGATATTTGGCGGACGAAAACGACCCCGCCTTTGACCAAGCCCAACGCGCGGCGGCTTTTGCCCTTGCCCCCGTGTCCGGCCGGGAAGGTTCGGGGGGCGGTGGGGACGCGATTGCCTTCGAAGCGGGCCTGCAAGCGTATTTCACCTCTTACGGTGAAGACGCCCCCGCGTGGGTCGACCGCCTTGCAGCTGAGCGTTTGGCCTATGCCTTGGACCACACCACGCTGGAACTTTACGAGACCCGCGTAAGTGACCGCGGCGAGGTTGTTCTCGATAAACAAACCGGGTCGTCCGGCAACAGGATCGACTTCGGGCCCAAGGACCCGGTGACCGTCGGTGTTAGCCACCGCCTGCATCTGTCGATTCCTTACGCCTCGGCGCTCTTCGCTGACGGCACGCACCAGACCGTCGCGGGCCAGACCGCTTACTCGATCGTCACCGCGACCAGCACGATGACGCTCGAGGGCTACGACGTGAACCTGCCTGAGTTGCCCGAAGTGGAGCGTGAGCAATGAATACGCCCATATCACTTGATATTCGGACGGCGTGCGACCGCTTCGGCAAACGTCGAGAACCGCGCGGCGCGATTATGATCGTCGCGTTGCTGTCGTTGATTCTGCTTGCCGCGATCGTGTTTTACATTTTCAATGTTGGCAACCATGTCTCCAAGCGTGTCGAAACCCAGAACGCTGCGGATAACGCGGCGATCTCAGGAGCGCGGTGGACGGCCCGATCGTTCAACACCGTGGCGGCCAACAATGTCGAGATTTCACGGCTTATTCCGCTAGCGGGCATCCTAGACGCGGTGCCCTTGGCGGTGAGTCATACGCTGGAAGACCAGACCGCGGTGCTTACGGCTCTCGACCGGCAGAACCGGGTGGGCTACGCCGACGACTATTGGGTTAACCGGGCGATCGCCGAAACCGTTGCGCCCAATATCTCCCGCCAGATCGATTACCTCACACCCATCAATGCGTTACTTAACGGCGGCGACTACGACATCGCGCGCACCACGTTCTACCAATCGACCTCGGGCCAACGCGGGGAGATATGGGAAGCGATCGAAGCCTTGGCGGACGTAAACCGCACGACGATGGAGAACCTGGCGGTGCTGACTCAGCAGAGCGGTTTCCGCGGGGCACAGATCTCGCAGCGTGAGGGTGGCCGAGGGGCCGGCGGTTTGTTGCTGCCTTGGGAACTGGATGTGCCGTGGGACGAAGGTGCATTCGACGACTTTGAGACTGTGGTACAGGAAGGGCAACTACCCGAGGGGCAGAACGATCCTCAGTTCAACCGTGGGCCGTTTGATGTTTTGTTCGGCCTGCGTGAGAGCGGCCGAGTCAGTAATGTCATCTTCAGCAACCTCCCTCAAGATGTCCGTCACAGCACCGACGCCTTGGGTTGGATCGCACCACCCAACACGCGTCAGTTTGAGCGAGCTGATATCGAGTCGTACAACACCATTGGCACCTACGAACAGATGGTGGGGCAGATCATGGAACTCGCTTCGTCTGAGCCGGTTGACCGGGACGGGCGTCGGCGTCCGGGTACGGGAGGTTTTTTTGCGGCCCCGAGCCCCCCCATGGTCGTGGATGAAAACGCGCCGTTGGCCCCGAGTCAATGGGGGCGGCGTATCGAATTTGGTGCCGGCGTAAAAATGAATGCTTGCTTCCCGGGCACCGCAACGCCCGGCCGGGTCGTCCACGACCCCGAATGGATTACCGACTACGACGCGGCTGAGGCGATCGATAACTCCGCCCCCGAGACGATTGTCTACGGCCTGTACCTGGCGATGGAGTTCCGCCGATTCAAGACCTCTACGGGTTTCACTTTTACTGAACCCGAGTTGATGCGCTGGGGGTTGAGGCGGGATTTACCGCTCGCGCCGGATACCCGAGGCCGCCTCGGCGTATTGGAGATCGCCGACCAGGTCTGGCGCGAGGAATTGCCCCAGTCCGACGATCCCGACTTTGCGGAAGGAGAGCCCCAGTACCTCAACTATCTCGTCTGGTTGGGCATCAACGTCGGCGAGGAAGTCTCTATCCGCAACCCCTATAACTTTGACCAGGAACAACGTAATGCAATGCCCGGCCCCGTGAACTTCACGGTCGATGAGTTCAGCCCCGAGGACAGCGCCACGTTAGATGCACTCAAGATCTTCGGTATCGCCCACCAACCTAAAGACGCGAGATTCTGGCCAGAGAAATTCGATGAGGGCCGGCCCGATTCGAAGATGGTGGCGGTCGCCCAGGCGCAGGTGTTTAACAACCATTCGTGGGACTTATGGACCGCGATGTGGCACGCCCAGCTTACGCCGATCGACGATCTCGACGACTGGATGGAGGCCCTCGAAGACCCACAGGCCCTCGACCAGACGCCATGGATCGAGGAGGACGACCTCAACGCGGTCACCGCGTACCTCCGGGCGACCAAGCCGCTCATGGACTTGATGTTGGAGGGCGAGTGATGGAGCCGATGGCCAATGAAGCGACATCGAAGGCGAGTGGAATAACTATTCGCCATACCCGTGCTCGTGGTGCCGCGATGATCGAGGCGTTGCTCGTCTTGCCCCTTATCCTTTTTATCTTGAGCCTGGTGATTTACTTCGGCTTCGCGATGGAGCGGATGCAGCGGGGGATGATGATCGACCGCTACGAGTCGTGGCGCGGTTCGGCGAAGGCTCCGGGGCCCGCAACGGGCGTAACTTCTAACGCCAGCCTGATTCAGCTCCGCGACACCTTCTTTGTCGGCGACGACCCCTCGCTCCGGTTTGAGCCCTCGGATTTCTTCCCCATCGAACCGAGCAACGAACTCGAAGGGGCGGCATCGATTCGGTCCGCAGCGGCAGGCGATTTGGTAAATCAGTTCTTTCAGGATTACCCGCGTGGTCGATCGATGAGGTTTTTTGTAGGTTCTCCTACCGGTGCTCCAATGTGGGAGCGCCTGTTTCCGGGATCGATCAAACACCGCCACACCGTAATGGATACCGACTGGCGGTTTATGAACTTCGTCATCGAGGACGGCGAGTGGTACGACGATCGCGTGGGGTTCAATCGACCGATCCGCGATGACTCCGAAAGCACAGAAAACGTCGTCCGGATTCCCAGCCAGACCCCCGCGACGCCGGTACGCGAAACGTTCTACAACGACTACGACCGCCGGATGGATCCGTTGAGCACCAGCAACCCGTTGGCGGAAAGACTACAGGATTTTTATCTGGATTATCCCGGGTATTGGGGGCCGCTGGTTGAGCCGCAGGCGTTTCGTGGCCGGACTTGGAGATAAACGGCATTTCTCGCACGCTGTCGGTAACGAGTTAACGCGCATGAGCTTCTGCCCGCAGATTCGAACTCACCGTGCGATCAAGAGCACGGCGAACATGAACAGCCAGACGCCGTCGAGGAAGTGCCAATACATCCCGACGAGTTTGACTGGGGTGTAGTGCTCGTGGTCGTATCGGTCTTGCCCGGCCCGGTAGGTGGTTACGGCCAGGGGGATGATGCCGCCAACCACGTGCAGGGCGTGGACCAGGACCAGGAAGAACACAATGCCGTACATCGTGTTGCTGATGTTCTCCGCGTCGTGCGCGCACAGCAGGCTCCACATGCAGGGGGTTTGGACCACGCAGAACAGGATCGAAAGCGCCAGCGTCGCGATCAGCGAAGCGCGGAACTTGCGTTGACGCTCCAGCCGTACGTTCTTGATCGCCAGGTGCATCGTAAAGCTGGAGGCCAGGATCACGGCGGTCGAAAGCAGCAAACCCAGAATGGGAAAGTCCATCGTGCCGAACGGCGGGGCGGTGGGATGGAACGCGATCTCCGTGGTGGAGCCGGGCTCGTAGATCGTGCGTGTTTTGGTGAAACGGACCAGGACGTAGCCGATCATCGACGAGACGAACAGCATTGCCAGCGCCGCGAGGAACAGGTACATGCCCAGCTCTCCGGTGCCGCGGGGTGTGCGTTGCCCGTTGCTGGAAAAGATCGTCGGCGGAGGCGGGCTGGCGGGGGCAGGGGGGGCGGTTTCGTTCACGGCTAAAACTGTAGGGGGATCGGCAAGTTAAAACCAATTCGGGCGGCTTGTGACAAGAAAAAACCCGCCGAAGCGGGTCGAAGAGTGCGAGTGTGTTGCTCCCGCTTGGGGAAGCCGGTCCGGCTTACGGGGCCGAGCCGCGGATGGCGGCGGCTTCCTGGAAGGTGGCGTACTGGCCGGTGTCGATCAGCGTGAACGCGATGAACAGTGTCACGAAAAGTAGCGAGACCACCAAGATGAAGGCGTTGAGCGGAGCGTCCCACCGCAGGTGCATGAAGTACAGGCCCACGAGGACGGCCTTGACCAGGGCGATCGCCATGGCGACGACGAGGTTGAGCTCGTAGCCGAAGTCGAACTTTGTCACGCCGACGGTGATGAAGGTCAGGAACATCAGGAGCATGAAGATGCCGAAGAGCAGGCTCAGGGGCACGACGTGGTGGGCGTGCTCGCCGTGATCGTCGTGGTGTTCAGCGTCGTGGGCGGTGGTGTCGGACATGGCTTTATGGGGGGCTTGGGAGTTAGGGGCTTGGATGGAGCGGTTGGGCGTCGGCGGCTTTGGGCTCGAAACCAAGCCCCTAAGCCCCCAATACCTAAGCTCCTAGTGGATCAGGTACAGCAGCGGGAACAAGAAAATCCAGATGAGGTCGACCAAGTGCCAGTACAGCCCGACGAGGTCGACGGGGGTGTAGTAGGCCGGGCTGAAGGCCCCGCCGATGGACTTGACGAGGATCCAGGTGATCAGGCCCATGCCGATGAGCACGTGGATGCCGTGCAGGCCGGTCATCATGAAGTAGATCTGGAAGAAGATGTGGGTGGCGTTGGCCTGGAGCGGGGCGAGTTCATCGAAATCGGGGTAGTGGCTGCCGTGGTGGGCGGCCTGCTCGGCTCCGACGCCGGTGATGAACGCTTCGCCGCCGGTGGGGATGGGGGCTCGGCCGTCGATCAGGCTGGACTTGAGACCCGGCTCGGACGCGACGGGCCGGCCGATGCTCGAGACTTCGACGACGGGTGCGGCTTCGTGGTGAGCGTCGCCGTGGTCTTCGTGGTGAGCGGCGTGGCTGTGGTCATCATGGCCGTGTGCCCCGTGGTCGCCGTGGCCGTCTTCTTTGCCGTATTTCTTGGCTTTCTTTTCGTCGAGGTAGTGCAGGGCGTATTCGTTGCCCTCGGGGTTCAGCAGCAGGCCGTCCTTTTGGTAGAAGCCGTTGATGCCGCCGACCCAGATGTCGTGGGAGTATTTGCCCTTGTATTCGATCGTTTTGATCGCCATGAAGCCGAAGCCGCCGAGCAGCGTGAGGCAGAGCATGATGACCAGCAGGCTCTTCTGACCCAGCTGGGCCGCACGGACGCCCCACGCCATGGTGAACGACGAGGCGAGCAGGACCGCGGTGTTGATCGCGCCCCACGTGGTGTCGAGGTACTGGTGGGCGAAGAGGAAGACCTCGGGGTGGTTGGCCCGGTACACCGAGTAGGCGCAGAACAGGCCGCCGAACATCAGGATCTCGGTGGCGAGGAAGACCCACATGCCGAGCTTGCCCGATTCCATCTGCTGCTCGGGGGTCTCGAAGTGGTGCGCCAGGTGTGGCGGGTGGTCGTGGTCGTGGGCGTGATCGCTCATGGTGTTCAGTTCGAGGTTTTCAATACGAAGGTGAAACTTTCAGGCAGTTCGGAACGGCGTCCGACGTGCGGCTTGTGTTTAGTGGTGTTCCTTGGGGACGTAGTCTTCCTTCTTGACGTAGCCGTCAATGGATTCGTCGTAGTCCCAGCCGTGGTAGTCGTAGGGGTCCACGCCTTCGGGCTCGTAGCCGTCGGGGAAGTTGGCGTGCGGCGGCGGCGAGGGGGTGTGCCACTCGAGGCTGTTCGCGCCCCAGGGGTTGGCCGGGGCGGGCTTGCCTTTACGCAGCGAGTGGATCCAGTTGAACAGCACGATGAACAGGCCGATCGTCAGCACATACGAGCCGAGCGTCGAGAACAGGTGGTACCAGAAATACTGATCGTCGTAGTCGGCGTAACGGCGGGGCATGCCCTGCGAGCCGGCGATGAACTGGATGAAGAACGTCGCGTTGAAGCCGACGAACGTCATGATCGCGCCGATGCGGGCCCACTTCTCGTCGAGCATCTTGCCGAACATCTTCGGCCACCAGTGGTTCATGCCCGCGAGGAAGGCGAACAGCGTCGAGCCGACCATCACGTAGTGGTAGTGGGCGACGACGAAGTAGGTGTCGTGGTAGTGGATGTCGGTCGACAGGGCCGCCAGCGGCAGGCCGGTCAGGCCGCCGATGGTGAACAGCCAGATGAAGCCCAGGGCGTAGAGCATCGGCGAGTCGAGGCGGATCCGGCCGCCGTACAGCGTGGCGAGGTAGTTGAACACCTTCACCGCCGAGGGGATGGCGACGGACATGGTTAGCAGCGAGAACACCGAGTTCAAGAGGGCCGACTGACCCGAGGTGAACATGTGGTGGCCCCAGACGATGAAGCCAAACAGGGCGATCGCCAGCGACGAGGCGGCGATGAACTTGTAACCGAAGATGTGCTTACGGCTGTGGACCGAGATGATCTCGGAGATCACACCCAGGCCGGGCAGAATCATGATGTACACCGCCGGGTGGCTGTAGAACCAGAAGAAGTGCTGGTACAGCACTGGGTCGCCGCCGAGGGCGGGGTCGAAGATGCCGATGCCCAGCACGCGTTCGGCGAACAGCAGCAGCACGGTGATCGCCAGGACCGGGGTTGCCAGGATCTGGATGATCGAGGTGGCGTACAGCGCCCAGAGGACCAGGGGCAGCTTACCCCAGCCCATGCCCTTGGGGCGGAGCATATGGATGGTGGCGATGAAGTTCACGCCGGTGAGGATCGACGAGAAGCCGAGGATGAACACGCCCATCGTGCCGAGGATGACGCCGGTGTTGGTCTCGGTGGAGTACGGGGTGTAGAAGGTCCAGCCGGTGTCCAGTCCCTTGGGGAAGAACCAGGGCATGTCCTGGATGCCGAAGAGCGTGCCGATGACGCCGCCGAAGAGGATCCAGGTAAAGAAGATCGATCCGCCGATCCAGCAGTAGAGGCTCAGCAGGTTGAGCTTGGGGAAGGC
>JBCCWB010000194.1:0-7856 GCA_039194345.1 Planctomycetota bacterium | reverse complement strand
GCTCATAACCCGGAGGTCAGTGGTTCGAATCCACTCCCCGCTACTTTCTACACAAGACTAGTCCCTCTGGGCTAGTCTTTTTTCGTGGCTGTACGCATAATTTTTTAGCCGATAGCCAACTTGCGGTCTCTATTGGTGCTTGACCAACGACTCGTTGTCATATGGGTTACTCTCAGGGAGAAATAACATTGGATCTATGTTGATCCGTTTAGGTTCTTGGCTCAAACTCCAAGTCCGCTCCTCTGCATCGTGCGTTGTATCGATCATTTCACGGTGGATTACAGGAGACTCACCGTCTCCAGAATCACCGTAAATCACAAGCTCGATCGGGGTGCTAACGGGTACGTTATCGAGTACGCCCCAGTCCGATGTGGCGTACTGCTTGGCGGTTACCACGGCCTTCACGGTCCAGCGGGCATCATCAGCTTTCTTAGCTCTGGCATTTTGTATGGACAGATCCCAGGTACTAATGCGATGGAAAATATCCGTGAGAATTGAATGCGTTATTGCCGGAATATTTGCTTCTAGGTGTCGCACAAAGTCTTGGGCGGTGGGATAGGGTGCAGCTTGATATCGCCAGCGATCAAGGAAGTCAGACAGGATGGACTCAAGAACCTGCGGGCCTCCGATTTGATCCGCCAGATACAGCATCTGCCCGGAGCCCTTGGCACGGATCATCGTCGAGTCTTTGAACTCTTCAATGTAGGGAGATTCTTCATCTATCAGTGTGCTCCGTCCACGAAACGCCTCGGCCAGCGCTTGCCGTCGGAGCTTGTGGTCCACTTCAGGAGATCGGCGTTGATGGAGATACAGCTGAGCGGTCCAATAAGGCAACCCTGCATGAATGACTTTAGCGCCAGCCACGTTGGCGGGAATGATCTGATCTCCCCACCAAGTCATTCCCATCAGGTGGGCCGCCATCGAATGCAAGTCTTCGCCACCGCTTGCTTTTAGGTCGGTTTTCCAACCAAGCACTTCACTGGCAAAGCCAAACCCCGAGCGAGTCCCCATGCCATCGAAGTGCAGGGACTGTTCAACCATGAAGAACTCATCGAACGGTGGCGGCCCGTAGCGATCCTGGAAGTGGGCTATGGCGTCGTGTAATGCACCCGCAAACTCATCTAAGGTGTGCGTATGCTCGGGGTCGTGAGCGAGAACAACGTCGGGCAGCCCGTCTCGCTGATACCGGGATTCAACCAAGCGTCCGGAGATGATGGTGGCCCAGCCACGGCTCGGCCGATCGATGACATAACGGAAGCCACGACGCCCATCAGTTTCCGTCCACTGATCCACCAAAGTGCCGGGGTGGTAGGCCGTTTGGTCGGAGGCGGTGCGGATGGTCATCTCGACGCGGCGGACCCAATCGAGGTGAAACGTCGCGTGGGCCTGGCGGCGTGCGTCTTCGCCTGCTGGAGCGTTCCATTCGGCGGGGAGGCCAAATTTCCTTCGCTTCCAGGCGGGCTTGTGTTCGACCCGATCGGTGTAACCCACGGCCGGCATAATCTGAAGATTGAGCAGCGAAGTACCGTTGCCGATGACTTCGGTGGGGCCGACGGTTGGGATACCGTCGTTCTTGGCGTGAACGGCAAACCCGGCCGGGGCAGACCACGAAGATGTAAACTCCATCGAGGTTTCTTCACCTGGCTCCAAGGGCTTGCTGAGCTTGTATATCTTCGCATTGAGTTGCGAATCAACCCGTTCGAGTTCCCCATTTGGGATCAAAACCTCATCGACCCGTAGCCAAGGCTCAGCCAGAACGAGGACGCGATCAATTGGGGTATCGTGCGGGTTGTTAAGCGTATATAAACCTCTGAATTCAAAGTAGCGCTGGTCAGGATATAGAGCGAGTTCACCCTTGATCTCGACAATTCGGGGCTGGCGAACCCCGCGCCACTCTGGGCCATAGGTCTTCTCTACCTCAGCCTTCAACGCATCTGCATTAATGGGGGGCCAGGTCGCTCGTACCGTTGACTGGAACCATACGTTGGCCCCCACGGCAATGAATGCGATCAGTAAAATCGTGCCAACGAATTGCCCCGCCCCACCGCCGAGCCGCTGTCGAATCAATCTTGCTCGCGCCATCGGTTGAGGCCCGCGATCTAGCGCGGCCCACCCCAACAGGCCAACACAAGCCGCACCGAGCGCCCAATAGGCCAACATCCAGAAGTGAGCCTCCCAGAAGTGGCCGTAGCCATCCATTAAAGAATACCAGAAGAAGCTGACCCGCCCGTACCGCCATATGGGGTGGTACCAGCCCATCGCATCCATCAACGTCTCGCTGAGGTAAACCAGTAAGACCAAACCCATCGCAACGTAACGTTGGCGAACGATGACCTGAGCGGTCAAGGCCAAGACCGCAAGAAAAATGTAATAGGGCGCCTTGAAGACAAACGTATCGGTCAGGTGGAGCGAAAACTCAAAGTCGGTATAGCCGTGTGTCGCCTGATAAGCCACATTTACCACGATGGATACCGCCCAGAAAACCAACACCACTACGATTAGAGCAAGCAGCTTGGCAAAGTAGCGATGCGTGTCTCGGGTCGGTTGCGCATCGATCAGGCCATCCACACCGTGCTGCTTTTCCCGCCACATAAGATCGCCAGCAACCCAGACAATCGCTAAGACGAGGATCTTGTCGAAGTAAAAGCCCGTGTTATGGACCAACAGGTCCGTACTTGGCAGCGAAAAGCTGTGGGTCACCGCGCTCGCAGCCGCCCACCACAATGAAAAGGCCACAAACACAAGGACTAGCTTCGCTCCGGGAGTTCGAGCGATCGCACGTAATTCCCATCCCAGGATACGGGCAACTTGGCCAGGTACCAATGACATGCTGGATGTACCGCCCAGCATCGCAAACTTCCTGCGGCGTTGACCAGATTTCGACCCACCGGCTCGTCGCTCTCGCATAGGAAAGAAAGCAACGCCGAGAAATACAAACCCAACCGCTACGCTGCCCCAGATGATTCTGTTGAGAAGCAACAGCCCCGCGAAAGGAGGGAACTGCGTATTGTTATCCGCCACGGTCTGCCCCATCGTGAACTGAGCGGACGCAATCGAACCGAATGGGTCGAGCAAGGCGTAACGGGCAAAGACATCGTGCCGCAGGACATCCTGGCCAAGCAGCATCCGCACGGTCACCCACAACGCGACAAAGCCCACCGCCGCCGCGTAGGCCGCGGCCTGGCTCTGCCAGCGTGACGCCACGGCAAACGCGATGGCAGACACCAAAAAGAAATTGGGAATTATGAAAGTAAAAGCTGAACGCAAATAGTGCTCAGCCACCAACGGCCCGATGTACTCCGGCAAGATCCCCGGCGCTTGGGTTCCAAGCCAGACTCCAGGCAAAAACATCAAGCCCGAGACCAAAATCAAGGCCAATGCCACACTAAAACGCCCCAGGGCCAGGGAGACACGCCCGGCCGCAGTGGTCAAAATTCCACCCGCAGCCGCGTGCACACGGTCCCGGGCCATCGGCTCACCCACCACGCCCGCCGCAACCAGGATGCTCAGAATGCTGTAGATAATCGATCGCGTCGCGATTGCATCTGCGCCGTTGATCCAACTTCCGCCACTGGCGGACCATCCCGCTTGAACCGTATCGCCCACGGCCAATAGGAAGTAAACCACCAAGCAAAACCACACAAACGGCCGACGTCGCTGGAGACGCCACTCGTTGATGACTTGGCTCAGAAATGCCGTACCGCCATGCATGCTAGTTCCCCGCATCGACATGCAAGTTGTACAGGTCTTCCAAATCCGGCTCAGCGGGATCAAAGCCCTCGGATTGAAGACCCTCGCCGTAGGCCCGCAAGACGAGTTGGCCCCGCTCTGGACGCCACGCCAAGAGTTTGGTTTTGGATCGCCAAGCGTCTAACTCGTTCAAGCCCACTCGACGCTGCCAGATTTGCCCGTTCAGTTCACCAACCAAATCGGTTGGATCGCCCTGGAGTTTCAGCCGCCCTTCATGCAGCAACGCCATACGATCGCAGAGCCCGGCAATGTCTTCGACGATGTGCGACGAAAGCAATAGCACGCATCCTTCGGCCGCTTCGGCGAGCATGCATTGGAACCGCCGCCGTTCGGTTGGGTCAAGACCGGCGGTGGGTTCGTCGACGATGACCAAACGTGGCTGCGTTAAAAATACAGTGGCGATCCCGAAACGCTGCCGCATGCCACCTGAGTACGTATCGAGCCGTCGATGGGCGACATCAGCAAGATTTACCCGCTCAAGCTGACGCTGAACAACCAGTCGGCGCTCCCTTACCGGGCCGATACCCCGCAAACCCGCAAGGTAATCAAGCATCTCCCACGCCGTCACCCGTGGATATACACCAGCGTCTTGCGGCAAGTATCCGATTACTTTACGAGCCGCCATGGGCTCTTCGATCAGATCGATATCGTCCAGCCTGGCGGAGCCTTCGGTTGGACGCTGCAGCGTGGCGAGAGTGCGCATAAGTGTCGATTTACCCGCACCGTTAGGCCCCAGCAAACCAAAGAAGCCGTTGGGTACTTCGAGACTGATGTCGCTGAGCGCTTGAACGTCTCGCCCATAAGTCTTGCTTAAATTCGATATGGATAACACATTAATCCTGCCGCGAAAACGTACCAAAGACTTACCCGATGTTTCAATCCTGCCTTATGGCTTTACTTTAACAGCCACCATTCATCGGTTCGGCCATCGCTCGCATCAGGGTCAAGATGGCCCAGTCGCTTCTCGATCTCGGAAGCGGTTTGGTCGTTATAGAAACATACCGTCTCGGTGGATGCATGCCCATCAACCCAAGCCACATTCGCTTCTTCTTGGTGATGGCGAGCATGGATTGTTGCTTTGCTGCCCACGGGCTTCAAGACGTAGTCGGTCCAGTACACCGCATCGACCGCACCTCCAAAATCGGGGCTATCGGTGCCTGCGTCGGAGAATAAGACGGTCTGGGTTGGGTCATCGATATCGGCGTAGTCGTACCCGATCCAGTTGCCTAAACCGTCATTTGCGGGCCGACCAAGATTGAAGCTATTCAGGCCGTAATGTACCTCGGCCGCCAAACCAAATAACCCCAAAACCGCTTCCGCTTCAGCCACAACCTCTGGATTAGTCTTCCAAGAAGGGCACCCGGCAATCTCAGCTGTTTCACTTAAATAAGGGGACAGCAATCCGTTATTGAAGACCTGTTCAACGGATGTCGCACTCGTGAAGTATGCGAAACACCAGGCACGATTTTCACCAGCCGCGCCGAGTGTCGGGTCGAACACGGCGTAGGGAACGATCTTGTTGTCGTAATCCATCGAATACAACTGATTCGCTAGGCCGAGTTGTCGGACGGAAGATAGACACTTCATCGACCTAGCCGCCTCTCTTGCGTTGCCCAGCACCGGCAGCAAGATACCGACCAACAACGCAATGATCCCAATCACCACGAGCAGCTCAATCAGCGTAAAAGCTAGGCGGTAGCGTGTAGACACGATGGATTTTCTAAAACTCGTCAACCGCGATTAACGGATGTCGAGTTAGTGTTGCTAGTGCTTATGACTTGCCGTTCTTGCGCTTCATCAGCAGCCAACTTAAACCAATTATAGCAATTCCAGATCCCGGCTCGGGGATCGCCGCGATCGAGCCGCTACGGTTGAAAACAATACGGGTATCGGTGAAAGGCTCTAAGAAGGGGGCCGTATTACCTTGGATGACGTCTACGTCGAAGCTGAACTGGTCTCCTGAAACGGTTAATGTTCCGTCGTAAGTATCAGCAAAGGCAAGAGGACCAAAAGCGCCGCCGTCCAAGATAAGTTCGATAGAGATGTCGGCGGTAAAGTCAGCCGATTCCAAAGCTCCATCCACGAAAGTCAAGCCTGTACCTGCCAAACCACTGGCGCTGATCGCATAGGTCCAGCCCGCGTTACCGACACCGCTGCCGGAGTTGTTAGGCGAGTTACGAGGCGAAAATACAGCCGCGTCAACGGTTACGGAGATATCTGACACGCCCAACACTTCCGTACCGGTCCCTGTGAGACCTACGTCGTCGTAATCGATCGTACCACTGCTGACCGTAGCAAAGTCAGATTCCGTGACTGATTTATTCAGTACCGTTACCCCTGGGACCGACTCCTCGGCGTAAATGGAGGCTGCGGAAAGCGGTTCGGCAACAATGCTGGTCCACAGGCCGCCCGGTGAAATTTCGAAATAGGCGTAATTGGGCAGCCCCGCCAGTGCTGCAGCCTCGCTGCCCCAGTTCTTGACGTTGCTGGCTGACAGGTAGCCCGTGTGGTCGTCACCTGCCAGCTCTATCGACTGAATAGCAGGAAAGGCGGGAGCGGCATATAGCGAGATGCACGCGGCCGAGGCCAAAATTTGCTTTAAGTAGTTCAATGGTTATCTCACATAATTTAATCGAGATAGCCGCTTGTAGTGGTGTTTACCAGGAAGAGCGGCTGATTTAAGACAAGATTCATATTAACCACGGCGACGACGGGCACACGTTACCAAGAGTCCAAGGCCAACCAAGCCCATGCTGGCGGGCTCAGGAACCAAGTTGTTGACTTGCCCCTCGATGTCCCAAGCCAAGCGAAACGGAACCGCCCCACCGGTAGGAAGCGGGAGCAGCGGTTCCTCGTCTACAAACAAGTCAAATTTATTACCTGTGATTTCTAGAACACCGTCGTAACTAATTGCACCGCCATATACAAATGCGATATCAGCGGTCAGATTAATGCCGGAAACTCCGGCAGGAACGGTTGTCACTGTACCTACAACGTTCGAAACCACGGTGGCATAATCACCTTGGCTTGCCGCCAGTTGAGAAAAACTATCGCTGACAAACGGAAAGACGTCGAGAGTAGCTCCAGTTACTACGCCAGTATTCGCATCGTAGTCGATCGAACCAAGACCACTGAAATCAGTTTCTTGTGGAAAAAGGTCAACTCCACCAAATTGAACGAAGTTGGTTGGGCTGAAAGTGTCGAATGCGGCCTCGTTACCTATGTTGAGCTGCGTCGTACCGCTTAACAATGTGTTCGTTTCGTCTGCAACTGAAAAAAAGCCGTCCAAAGTAGGGTTGCCGCCGTGGCCTCGGTCAATTTGTGCGAAGGCCCCAGAAAAAAGGTCGAAGTAACGGCTGTCGCCATCTGCAGTGATGTCGAGCTGAAACGTATCGGCCTGTGCCCCCGACCAACCGGCGACGGAAACAGCACAAGCGGCAACAAAAGACTTCATTTTCATAATAAAATTCTCCTTCCGTATTGGATTCTAAATGCCTACAGGGCAGTTCAGATAAATGGCGTCGGCCGGTTTCACCCGACCGACGCGGTAGTTTAACAGATACTCAATCTCAGGCTTGCCGGCGGCGGCGCGTCAGCCCGGCGGCACCAGCCAGGACGGCCAACGCCAGGGTGCTGGGCTCGGGAATCTGACTCACCGTCACGTCGGTCGACAGATCAGAGGTGCCGGTGAATACATACAAGTTGCCGGTGGTGGCAGCAAAAATATCCGCCAGATAACCGTCGCCTTGCTCGGGGTTGGTAATAGAGGCGGCCATCGCCCCGTCCAGCCGACCATCCTCACTGATATTCCCGGTGCTGCCACCCATCTCATCCGTGTTGGCGTTGATCTCGTTAAGCAGCATGCCGATGGTGGTGTCACCGACGGTGCCATTCGCGACGCCCGGGGAAAACGCGCCGAACGAACCTCCGACGTTGGTGGTGGTGTCCAACTGGGTGTTGAGGCCGTAAGCGGTATCGAGGAAGCCGGTGGAGCCCGCCGCGAAGACATCGGTGGTACCGAAGTTGCCCGAATCGCCTGTTATGGTCACTTCATCAAGCTGCAGATCTGCGAGGGCCGGGTTCCCCGCCTCATCAGAGAAGCCCAG
>JBCCWB010000193.1:0-7912 GCA_039194345.1 Planctomycetota bacterium | reverse complement strand
TCGAGCAGGTCGGCAAGTGGCTGAACACCAACGGCGAAGCGATCTACGGCACCCGGCCATGGCGCGTGTTCGGGGAAGGCCCCACGCAGATCGGGGAAGGTGAAATGGGGCTGAAGGATGAAATCCGATTTTGTGCCGAAGATTTCCGCTACACCAAGCGGGATAGCGTGGTGTACGCTATTTCGTTAGGGTGCCCCTCAGGCGGGCAGCCCTGGCTCGCCAAGAGCCTCGCGGGTGAATCGGTGACTGGAGTCACACTGCTTGGATACGACGGTCCGGTCGAATGGACCCTGGAGCCAGAAGGCCTCCACGTTCAGCCCCCAGCCCCCCTGCCTGGTGATCTGGCGTGGTCGCTTCGGGTACAGCTTGCTTAAAATTTCACCCAGACCATCGCAAATTCTTAACATATAAGCGTTTTCTACGTTATGATAAGTAGCAAAGCAACTTAAGCGATGCTTAAGTTGCTGTTCTTACATCTATTTCTCATTTTCTTAGATCAATGCCAATCACCTTAAAAGACATTGCAGAACGCGCGAAGGTCAGCCAAGCGGCTGTTTCTATAGCCATGGGTAGCTCAGGGCGCATCTCAGATGAAACCCGAAAGCGTATCCTCAAAATCGCCAACGATATGGGGTATCGCCCCAACCTTTTGGTCCACGGGATCCAGAAGGGGCGGACGATGACCGTGGGCGTTTTGATGTACTTGAGTGACGACGCATTCAATACTCGGCTGTTCAACGGATTCCACAATAACTTAGCGGAAGCGAAGTATGTCCCAATCGTGCTCATGCCCTGCAAAGCCGCCTCGGTCCTTGATCAGATGCACTCGCTGATCGACCGCCGAGTGGATGGCATCCTCATCCGCCCGAGCGCCGAAGCCATGTGGGAACGGCATCTCAACGAAGCTTTAGACCGCAACGTGCCGGTGGTTTCCGTTGACGTTGAGACACAAGGCGAAAACCGCCACGTCGATTTCGTGGGAACTGATGATGTCGGCGGCGCACGCATGGCGGCTGAGAAACTACTCGAAGCGGGCCATCGGAGTCTGGGAGTACTCACCACCGGCTCTTTCCCTGACGGGATGTATTTCCGGCGTGAGGGATTCGAAAAACGTGTGGCGGAACAAAACGGCGCGACTTGCGTCAGCATCTCTGAACCTTGGCGTGTAGGGATCGACGGCTACGAAGCTGCGAAGAAAATGCTAACGCTGAACCCCCGCCCGACCGCGATCTTCGTGACGATGGACCAATTAGCGCGCGGCGTTTACAGGGCGGCGAAGGAAATGAGACTCAGCATTCCCGATGATCTATCGGTGATCGGGTTCGCGGATAACCCTATCGCAACCCTGCTCGAGCCCAAGCTCACCACCCTGCACCAGCGCCCCGAAGAAATCGGTGCACGTGCGTCCAAGCTGCTTCTTCAGCGTATCAAAGAAGGCGATCAGCACGGCGAACGCGAACGTATTCTTATCAAGCCCGACCTAGCAATGCGGGAATCCATCGGCCCCGCCCCGACCAACAGCTAACTCCCATTCAAGCACACCCACACTATCGCACTCTTCAAAGATCGGTCGATTCACCCCAAACCGTAGTCGCTCGGTTGTAGGTACAGTTGGTCCCCCACTCGTTTCTGCCAGCCGCGAAGCTCAGCGAATAGCGGCTCATATATTTCGCGGTAGGTCTCAACTGCATCAGAATGCAGTGACAAATCGTCTATCTCAAACGGGTCCACCGCGTTATTAAACAGTTGCCAACGCCCGAGGTGTGGGTATAGCACTAGCTTGTGAGTCGTGTTTCGACACATACGCTGGAAGTGGCGGTAACACGAAAACACCGAGTCGTGAGGCGGCACCGTCTCCGCACCCCCTCGGATCAGCGGTGCTAGCGACGGAAACTGCACCGTCTCAGGCGCCTCGACGTCGGTGAGTTCCGCGACGGTTGCGTAGACGCTGTGCTGATACACCAACGCGTCGCAAACCTTGCCCTCCGGGATACCAGGCCCCGCAAAAATTAGGGGCACCCGGACAGAATGGTCATACATGTTCTGCTTGCCCATGAGGCCATGCTCACCCACCGCTAGGCCATGGTCTGCGGTAAAGACGATGAGGGTGTTCTCGGCCTGCCCGGTCTGGTCAAGCGTATCGAGCACTCGGCCGAGCTCCATATCCATGTGCGTGAGGATCGCGTGGTATTCCCGCCGATGTGTTCTCACCACGTGTTCGGTCCTCGGCCAAGGAGCGAGTTGCTCATCGCGCAACTTGTAATCGCCTTGGTCGAAGGGGTGCTCGGGAACGTAGTTGGGAGGCAGCTGCACGTCATCCAACGGATACTTTTCGAGATACTCTGTCGGAGCTTGCCGTGGATCATGCGGCGCGTGGAATGCACAATAGGCAAGAAACGGCTCATCGGGTCGCTCATTCTTCAGCTGCAGATAGTCAATGAGGTTCCGGGCCCAACGCGTGCTGCTGTGCTCATAGCCTGTCGGCTCAGCGTCGTACTCAAGCCAATGGCCCGCGTGATTGGGATCGTCCGGCTCCCAGACATTACCCGGCGAAGGGCGTAGATAGGCCGACTGAGTCGGGTCGCCATCGGGTTGAAGTTTTCTGAAATCGAATGTCGAAGAGTAAAACATTCCGCCCCGATCGTTGTCGCCGATCTTCTGGAAGCTCCGTTCTTGAGACGCTTCAAAGTTGTGCCACTTGCCCGTCATAAAAGTGTCATACCCCTGCCGACCGAATTCTTGGCCGAGCAACGGATAATCTCCACACGCCTCCCCGCCACAGTGATAGAGCATCCGCCCGGTATGTAGCATCGCCCGGCTAGGCATACATACCGCCCCTTGCCACGATCCTTGGTGGTGGGCGTGCGTGAAAGTCGTCCCACGCGCCACCAAACGATCGAGATTGGGTGTCTGCACCTCCGGATTGTTAAGAGAGCCGATTGCACGAAAAGTCATGTCATCGGTGATGAAGATCAAGACATTCGTGGGCGAACCAGAATCTTTGGGATCTGCGGGGTCCGTCACTGCATCCTCCGATGCGTATTTTGAATCCAGGATTACCGATTTCAAGCTTAAAGAGTCGCGCACAAAGAATCGGCACATTCACTCACCGCAAAAACCGAAAGCTTAGCGTGTCGGCAAGGCCATGACTTCTGGGTATTTCTCATCTTCATCACCCAGCTCAGCCTTCAGTTCATATAAACGGCCTTTAAGCTGGTCAACCACATCCGCATACTCCGGGTCGTTGTAAACGTTGTGGTTCTCGTCCGGGTCTTTCTCAAGGTCGTAAAGCTCCCAGCCGGGCGGCGTGGAATACGGAAGCGCATCGGTTGCGTCGAGCGGAAGGCCGTAGAAGTGGATGAGTTTGTATCGCTGCGTGCGGATGCCGTAATGAGCGGGATTGTGGTGGTGCGTCATGTGCATCCAATAGCGATAGTAGATCGCATCGGTCCAATCTTCAGGTGTGTCGCCTTGTAGGTTGCTTCGGAAGGACCGCCCCTGCATCCCGGGGGCTGAATCGATCCCGGCATAATCGAGCAGCGTGCTTGCAAAATCGACGTTGGTGATGAGGTCTTCGTTTTGCGAACCCGCGGGAATCTCACCAGGCAGACGCACCAGCATGGGCATCTGTAGCGCCTCTTCGTAAATCCACCGCTTGTCGATGTAGTCGTGCTCACCCAGGAACATGCCCTGGTCGGAGGTGTAAACGACCAGCGTATTCTCCGCGAGCCCTGACTCGTCCAGATAGTCCAAAAGACGTCCGACGTTCTCATCGATCGCGGCGCATGTCCGCATGTAATCCTTCAGGTATTTCTGGTAGGCGGCTTTGGTTCGCCCCTCCGCATCCAAACCGGTTACGTCGAGCTGCCCCGTGATGTAGTCGGGTTGGGTCATGCGGATGATCGCATTGCGAAACGGATTGCGGTCTGAGACGGATGTCCCGTAGTACCGGGTACACGGGTCCCGGCGGCTGTGGTCTTCCCACAGGTTCTCGGGCTCAGGAATCGTGACGCCGTCGAACATATGTTCGTGCCGGGGGTGATACTCGAAATCGTCGTGTGGAGCTTTGTGGTGACAGCAGACCATGAACGGTCGGTCTTTGTCGACGTTCTTGAGATAGTCCAGCGTAAAGTCGGTGACCAAATCGGTCACATAGCCCTCGTGTTGAGTACCCCCTGGGTTTTGGTGGTGACTGTAGCTCTCCGCCCAATCGTGCTGCGGGCCAATGAAATAGGGGTTGGAATAGAAACCCTGTCCCGGCAAGACGTAGTACTCATCGAAACCCTGCGGCTCGCTGTGAACGTGCCATTTGCCAAAGATCGCGGTTTGGTAACCCGCCGCCTGCATCATCTTGGGGTACGTCGTCGTCTCCGGATCCAACGAATCGCTAAGCGTCCGGACCCCATTGATGTGGCTGTGTTGCCCGGTGAAAATCGTTGCCCGACTTGGCGTACAAATCGCGTTTCCGCAGTGGCAATTATTCAGCCGCACCCCTTCGTTGGCGATACGATCCAGATGAGGGGTTTGGAAGACCGAGGCGAGCCGTGAGCCGTAGGCGCTGATCGCGTTCGCGCCATGATCGTCCGACATAATGAACAGAATATTGGGCTTATTCGAAGGCATGTATCTATTTCAAAGCAGCTATGAGGCGAACAAACCAAACCCCGACGTAATCCCGATACCCGACTGGGGCACAGTTCCGCAAAACGGCGTAAGCACCGCTTGCTATATCTAGATTCTACAAAATTCCACGAAGTTACCGCCGCTTCCCTGGCGAATCACTTCTGGTAACCCGCACGGATCACGACGGTACCGATGGCGCCGCCCTGATCGTCAGGGAACGCGATGATTACGCGGTTCTTCGCTTTCAAGAGACTCGGATCAATCGGAATGATCTTCGTGGAGGCGTATTCATCCGCGTTCGTGTAGCGTTCCGCAGAATCTTCCAACGGCACCTCGACTTCTCGGCCATTGAACTTCACACGCATATCCGCACTGGCTGATGGCGGGCGGGTGACACCGATACGTACAGACGCTTTTTCGACCTTGTTGGGCGACTCAACTTCGACCTCAAAACGTATCGGCTTACCGGGCTCAGCCACAACCTGAATATCTTCTGCGTAGAACGGCACCTCGTTGATGGTGGCCTTGGCCTCAACTTCTTGCCCCAAGACCGAGGCAATGACGATAGCTTCCCGGCCATCGATCTGGATCTCTTGCAACGACGCCAACGATGACTCTTTTAAAGAAGGCGTGTAATCATCGTTACGGCGGTATCGACGGATCGCATGATCCTCCGATCCCGGCAGTTCCAACGACACGGTATGAGGCTCATCGCTTAGGTTGTTGATCACCACCCGGATGATCGAGCCTTCGATAAATGCTGCCGCTTGAAGGTCGGGGTCCCCTCCATCAATCCAGAGACGCTCTCCCTCTAGGTCGCGGAAGAATCGGTAGAAATCGAGATTCCGAGATTCGACCCAGTTATCTTTTTCCGTGAAGTTGTAGGGCACATATGCGGTCGAATAGTACTCGGGGTCCCAATTCATCGACTCAAGCAGAATGAACGGCACCGCTTTCTTGACGACGTGTGGGTGCTCGAGAAACGACAGCGTATTCGCAATCGCGGCGCTGACCAGCACATGTGACGCGATCGAACGCACCCGCATCGTGTGTTCGAACCCTTCACCGGCGGGCAGGTACTTCTCCGCGATTTCGGGGACGACGCCTTGCAGGAAGTATCCGCCGTGTTCGGAGATCACCAACGGGAATTCCTGGCCGTAGGTGTGATAAGAGTGGGATTGGACCAAGTCCAAGACTCCCTCGATTGGCAGGCCGCCCGTGATCCGCCCGGTGACTTGCTCGTTCTCCCATCGCATGTAGTCGTAGACGTGGAACGAGTAGAAATCTAGCTTGCCTTCGGTGTACTCCATGAACGTTTTTAGACCAGAAAACGCACTGAAATCACGCTTGTAGTAATACGCCACCGAAGAGCAGGGGCCACCTACCAGAACTTCGGGCGTGCGTTTCTTCACGGCCTCCATGGTCTTCACATGCCAATCCGCCATGTGGCGGTCGTAATAAAACGACCAGTGCGGCTCGTTCACAGGCTCGTAGTATTGGGGCCGATCGAACTCGTTGTAGTTTTTCTCGAAAACTACGGCTGCCAACTCCGCCGCGGCTTCGATGTTCTGGGGGATGTATTGCGGCTTATGGCCTTGCTGAGCCTCATCTGTAGTGACTTGCCCCATAAACTCGGGATAGGCGTTGTGGTGGCCGTGCGCCACAACATCAAGCCGCCCACCCGATAGTCCACGGAACAGATCGCCCGGCTCATCCGACTGCAGCGACTTCTCCAACTTCGCGATATCCGCATAGCCCGGCCGGTTGGGATCTTCATCGACACCCCCGCCCCACTTCACGACCGACATAACCGGACCGAGTTGGCGTCCAAACGATACGTTCAACTCATTCAACAGGAACTTCATCCGGTCCTGCGAGTCGATGCGCTTATCAAATCCCTTGCCGGGATCGCACATCGCGAACACCGACTCACGGTCTAACGCGCTGATCCCCTGGATCGATCGTTGGACCGACGGATCAATCTTCAACACCACCTCGTTGCCAGATTCGGCAATCGATGCCACCGGCAAGCCCAAGGCGAACACCGCCCCCGCCATCCACTTCATCTTTTGCTGGCTAAGCATCAATTTGCTCCTTGACCAAAAGTAAAATCATTCTTTTTCAAACGAAGGCTTGGTTTGTTCAAAGCCGTCGTCGGCTTCATCAACCGTCTTGCCCTGAACCGCACGCACCAAACGAACCAAGTCACGAGCGCCGCCGCATGCGTACCATATACCCGTGATCACAGCCATCAGGCCCTGAATCCCCAGAAGCCACGCCCAGCCTGTGTACCAGGCCTCCGCACTGTTGTTGCGTGCTTCATCGCTTTGGAAGAATAGGAACCAAAACGTCACGGACAGGAAGCTGATCGAAAGCAACGCCGTCCATGAGATGGACAAGAAGTAGATGAAGATATCGAATTTCGAAAACTCGTCGGTAATCCCGATGATCCGTAAAAACTCTCGACGCTGACCGGTCTTCTCGGCCTGCTTAGCCGCAGCGGTCTTATCGTCATCGATCGCATACTCGCCGCGGTGCAGCAGCTTATCGAGGTTGGTGGGGATCCGGCAGGTCAGGGTAGACACCACCGTATACACCCCGATCGAGATCAGGATATTCAGAACCGCCAGATGCAGGCCATTGATCGGTTCACCACCAACACCGATGATCCACCGCGGCACTCTGTAGGGCACTTCGGTGCTCTGCACGATGCTGAGGATCGGGATGTTCTTGAGCTCCAATTGAATCAAACCAAAGAGGTTGATTCCCTCGGCCACGAGGTTGCGTCCGTTGAGGAAGTAGATGGCGTACAGCGAAAGCGTGCTCCCCACGAGCATGCCCGCCCAAGCCCCCGCGGTGGTACCGCGTTTCCAATACAAGCCGCCCACAATCGCGCACATCGCCCCGCCGGTATAGATCGCCCCGGTAATCTGGAACCACATGTTGATGAAGTCGGTCAGCCTCCAAACAGTGCTGAAGAGCAGCGCGAATACCCCCACACCGATGATCGCCAAGCGGAGGTACAGGAGGTGCTGTTTCGTAGTGAAAGGCTTCTTCCGGAACGGCATGATCACGTCCTGCAGGAAGATAGAACCCCAGGAGTGATAGGCCGAGTCGTCGGTCGAGATCGACGCTCCGATCATGAAGACCGCAAACAACCCCATGATCCCGGCAGGCAGAACGATCCCTAAAGCGCTGGGCACAAACTGCTGACTCTGAAGTAATGGGTCATCGATGGCTTGGACCGCCGCCTGGATCGCTTCCTGTTCCTGGCTGAAGTTGGCATTCC
>JBCCWB010000192.1:0-7936 GCA_039194345.1 Planctomycetota bacterium | reverse complement strand
CGCAGAAACAGAACCCCGACATGCTCGAGCTCATCCGCGGCAAGACCGGGCAGGTGTACGGCTCGCTCATGGCCCTGCTCACCATGTGCAAGGGTATCACCATCGGCTACAACCGCGACCTGCAAGAAGATAAGCGGCACGTCTTCGCCGCTTACGACGCGGTGTGCGACTGCCTCGACATGGCCGCCGCGATCGTGCGGACGACCACGTTCAACGAAGAGAAGATCAAGGCCGGGCTGAACCGCGGGTATCTCGATGCGACCTCGTTGGCGGAGTATCTGGTGACCAAGGGCGTGCCGTTCCGCACGTCGCACCAGGTGGTCGGGGCGTTGGTGCGGAAGGCGACCGAGCTAGAGCGGCACGAGCTGCGGAAGCTGACGCTCGACGAGATGCGGGCCGAGTGCGACGCGATCGAGGATGATGTGTTCGACTGGCTGGGCCCGGAGAACGTGGTCAAGCGTTACCAGAGCGCGGGCAACGCCGGCGTCAGCGGGTTCGAGGCCCAGCTCGCCGCGTGGAAAGAACGCCTCGGCACCGACAACGAGTCATAAAGCCGCGACCGGTGGTCGCGCCGTCAACCCGCGGCCGACGCATCCACGAAGATTTCATCCACTTACCAAATCCCCATAAAACCGCGCGGCCACCGGCCGCGGCTTTATGATATTGGCATGCTGATCCTCACGATTATCCAGGGCCCGGACAAGGGCCGGCGTTTCGAGCTGCCCGACCACGAGCCGCAGCAGATCGGCCGATCGTCCGAGGCGCTGCCACTCAAGGACCAGACGATCTCCCGCCGCCACGCGGAGATGACCCCGGACGGTGGGCGGTGGATCCTGCGTGACCTCGGCTCAAGCAACGGCACGTTCGTCAACGGCGTACGCGTGACCGACGCCCGCCTGCTGCACCCCGGCGACCAGATCCGCGCGGGGACGTCGCTGCTCATCTTTGGCGAGGACCCCGAAGGCGAAAAACGCCGAAAGCTCGGCGGCATCCGTTTGGCGGGCAACAAAGAAATCGACGTCAACGTCGAACACACGGTCGCCAGCAACGACGACTCGATGATCATGAGTTCGCCCGATCCGAAGCAGTCGGCGGAATTTCAGCTGAGCATCATCTACGAGCTGGTCAACCTGATCGGCACGATCACCGACAAGCAGGAGCTCTACGAGAAGGTGATGGAGGTGGTGTTCAACTACTTCGATGCGGACCGCGGGTTCATCCTGGTGACCGAGAAGGTCGGGGACCCGCCCGAGCCGATGGTGGTGCGTCGTCGTCACGACGGGGGGCGCAACTTGTTGCCCGAGCTGCGCGACAAGGGCAAGCCGATCACAATCAGCCGGACGATTGTGCAGTACGTGATGCAGCGGCAGGTCGGGGTCTTGTCGAGCAACGCGATGAGCGACCAGCGTTTCGCGGCGGGCGATAGCGTGCAGGGTTACGGCATCCGCTCGGCGATGTGTGTGCCGATCAAATACAAGGATCGGATCTACGGCGTGATTCAGGTCGACTCGAAGATCGCCAACTACACCTACACTGAAGATCAGCTCAGCCTGCTCACCGCGATCGGCGTGCAGACCGGTTTGGCGTTGGCAAACCTCCGTCTGGTCGAAGCACGTCTACGCAGCGAACGCCTTGCGGGTGTCGGCCAAACCGTGGCTTCGCTGTCGCACTCGATCAAGAATATCCTGCAGGGTATGCGCGGTGGGGCGGATGTCGTTGAGCTGGGCTTGCGTAAGCAGAACATGGGCGTGGTCAACTCGGGTTGGGAGATCGTGTCGCGTAACCTTGAACGTATCTACGAGCTGACCATGAACATGCTCGCGTACTCGAAGCAGCGTCGGCCCGAGATCGAGATGGAGAATCTCGTGCCGCTGCTCGAAGAGGTTGCGGCGCTGGTGAGCAAGCAGTACGAGAACAAGAAGGTGGCGTTGATTCAGGACTTCGCCCCAGATATGCCGCCCGTGCCGATCGATGGCGGAGCGATCCACCAGGCGGTCTTGAACCTTCTGAGCAACGCTCTCGACGCGGTCGAGCCCGAAGGGGGCATTGTGACGCTGCGTTGTGAATTCGATGCCTCGGCTGATCGCGTGGTGGTGTCGGTGGCGGACAACGGCGAGGGCATGAGCCCGTCGACCAAACGCACGTTGTTCGAGCCGTTCCACTCGACCAAGGGCTTGCGCGGCACCGGCTTGGGCTTGGTGGTGACCAAAAAGGTCGTGGACGAACACGGCGGCACCATCAAGGTGGAGTCAACGCGCGATGTGGGAACGACCTTCACGATTCTCCTGCCGGTCACGATGGGCTCGGCACCGGCTTCGGCGGATACGCACGGGCCTGGCCTAGCGGTGTGAAGTTGGGGGGACGCGTCGGAAAAGAACGTTTGGTTTTTGCCTTGGGCCACTACAATGGCCGATGGTTATTGGATACCGAGCTGGTTGCCGCCGATTGAGGGGTAACGAAACGGCTCGGTGGTCCGTAGAGGCTATCAGCCAAGATTTTCTTCTGCCCGTTCGGGCGACATGGCAATAGATTCCCCAAACAGGCGTTAACCACCCATGGCGATGAATACCTCGATCTCGGCGATCCCGGCGGAACAGTTCGATCAGGTAGCGGCCTGGCACCTTCTGAACCGGGTCGGTTATGGCGGAACACCTTCGCAAGTCAATGAGCTGCAAGGGCTTGGGTTGGACGCGGCGGTCGATCGCTTGGTCGATTACGCTCAGATTGACGTTTCGCATCTGCCGGAAGTGGAGCTCGATCCGGATGTGATGCGGAAGCTTACGCAGGACGAGCGCAAGCGCTACCAGACCGCCCGGCGAGAGGGCAATCAGGATGTCCTGGATGAGCAACGGCGATTTAATCTGGAAGCCCGCCGGGCCGACCAGAAGATGATGAACGAGCTGCGGAGGTGGTGGTTCGATCGGATGACCACCACGCCCCGGCCCGCAGAGGACCGGCTGACCCTGTTCTGGCACGGCCACTTCGCCAGCAGTTGGCGCAGCGTCCGCGACACCTACCTCATGTACCGCCAGCACCAGATGCTGCGCGAGAACGCCAATGGCAACTTCAGTGAGCTCGCCCGAGGCATCGTCCGCGACCCGGCGATGCTCAAATACCTGAACAACAACCAAAACAACAAGCGCAAACCCAATGAAAACTTGGCGCGTGAGTTGATGGAGCTGTTCACGTTGGGTGTGGGCCATTACACCGAAGAAGACATCAAGGCTGGGGCCCGCGCCCTGACCGGCTACCACATCGACGACAACGACTTCATCTTCCGCCAAGGCCAGCACGACTCGACCGAGAAAACCATCCTCGGCAAGCAGGGCACGTTCGATGGCGACGATTTCGTCGACATCCTGCTCCGCCAGGACAGCTGTTCGAAGTTTGTCGCGGCCAAGCTGTATGACGCGTTTGTCGCGGACGTCGGTGATGTGTACGAAAGCGTCCCCGCGGAGAACCGCCAAGTCATCGACCGGATCGCGGCCGAACTCGAAAAGAACAACTTCGAGATTAAGCCCGTGCTGACCAAGCTATTCAAGAGCCAGCACTTCTACAGCGACGACATCGTCGGCAAGAAGATTAAAGACCCCACACAACTGACCGTCGGGACGATTCGGAATCTGGGTTTGCCCACGCGAGACCGCAGCTTGATCGAGAAAGGCATGGGCGCGATGGGGCAGGTGCTCTTCGAGCCGCCGACCGTCGATGGCTGGGACGGCGGGCGGTCGTGGATCAACACCTCGACCTTGTTCGTCCGGCAGAACCTGACGACCTATCTCATCAGCAACAAGCACCCCGCCAAGAAAAACAACAAGAAAAACCTCAACCTGGGCTACGACCCCCAGTCCTGGTTGGCTCAGACCGATGACAAATCGTCCAAGGCGGTCACGGATTTCATGATCGATCACTTGGTTGGTCCACACACGTCGGCCGCCCGGCGTGCCCCCGCCTATGACTTTGTTGCCTCACGTGAGACCGGTGGACAGATGTCCAACGAAACCCTGGTGGCCTTGGCCTGTCTGATCACCGCGATGCCGGAGTACCAGCTCTGCTAGTGATCATCGTATGACCCGGTCGTCTTTTATCTGTCTTGAACCTCATCATTTTTCACCGTTAACTCATCACCGCGCCCGAAGGAAGCCCCATGTGTGACCATTACCACCCCCAGAGTTGCGACACCCCCCGTCTTTCCGAGTCGGGTTTCACGCGTCGCCGATTCCTGGGCCACGGCCTGGGGCTGGTTTCCGCTGCGACCACCGTGCCCGCGTTTCTGATGCGTGCGGGTGATGCCTTGGCGGCCGACACCACGATGCGTTTGTCGAGTAAGCCGGGTGTGCCGGACGACCGCGTGTTGGTGGTGGTGCAGCTCTCCGGCGGAAACGACGGACTCAACACCGTGATCCCCTATGGCCAGGACGTGTACTACAAATCACGCCCCACGCTGGGCATCAAGGCTGACACGGTACTGCAGTTCGACGGTGTGGACGGCATCGGCCTGCACCCGTCGCTCGCCCCCATCCACGAGATGATGCAGGGCGGCTTGGCGTGTGCGGTTCAAGGGGTGGGCTATCCGAACCCGAACCGCTCGCACTTTTCTTCGATGGACATTTGGCACACCGCCGACGCCTCCGCTGCGGGGCAGGGTGGGCGTGGCTGGATCGGTTCGGCGCTCGATAACCTCGACAGCCCCACCGGCCTGGATTGCCTGAACATCGGCAAGAGTGCGCCGTTGGCCACGCTGGGCAAGACCTCGCGCCCGGTAAGCTTTGAAAACGCTCAGCTCTTCCGTTGGGCGGGGCGCGATCTCGACAAGCAAGTCAGCGCGACGTACGACCAAGTCCACGACACCGCGGTTGAATCGGGCAGCGAAGATCCGCTGGCGTTTATCAACCGCACCTCGATGGACGCGCAAGTCGCCTCGGACAAGGTCCGTAAAGCCACATGGACCAAGAGCAAAACCAAATGGCCAACCAACAGCTTGGCCCGTCAGCTCGAAATGGTAGCCAAGATGATCCGTGCCGAGCTCCCCACGCGGGTCTATTACGTCGCCCTCGGCGGCTTCGACACCCACGCCAACCAGCTCAACAACCACCAACGTCTTATGGACCAGTTCGCCAAAGCGATGAAGGCGTTCTACGACGAACTCGAAGCCACCGGCAACCGCTCGCGCGTCGTGAGCCTTGCCTTCAGCGAGTTCGGACGCCGTGTCCGCCAAAACGCCTCATCGGGCACCGACCACGGCTGCGCGGGCCCGTCCTTCGTTTTCGGTGAACACGTCAACGCGGGTATTCTCGGCACCCACCCGTCGCTCACCGAACTCGAAAAGGGCGACCTGATTTTCAACACCGACTTCCGCAGCCTCTATACCGATCTGCTGCAGGACTGGATGAAGATGGATGCCAAGCTCGCGCTGGGCCAAGACTACCCCTCGGCTGGCATCCTTCGGGCCGTCTAACGGAAGAAGTTGACCTCTACTCATGCAAAGCCTTGTCGGACCGGTGTCCGGGGCTTTGTGCTTTTGAGGGGGTAGTGTGTTACCAGCCCAAACGCTTGGGATTCACGAAGACCGCGTCGGCAAACAAGACGCGTTCATTTTCGTCGTGCCGGGGTTTGTAAAGGCTGTAGAGCCCGAAGCCGTGTTCGCGCAGGACCAGGTCGATATCGCTGTACGTGGCTCCACCTTCGTAGAAGTTCTGGAAGAAGACCTCGGTGTAGATCGCGACGACCGATTCGTCGAGCAGCCGTGACGCACCACGCATCATGTCGGCCTCGCCGCCCTGGATGTCCATCTTGATGAACTGAACACCGGCGATGTTGTTTTCATCGGCCCACTGGTCCAACGTCGTAGCGGGCACGGTCATCTGCGCCTTGTGCGCGGCTTGTTCCGGGTAAGCCTTCTTCATTGCGTCGTTGGTCTGATACAGCGAAGATGAGCCGGGGTCGGCGGTGACGTAGAACGTTTTTTCTCCCGGCGTGTCCGACAACACCACGGGGTAGTGGTGGTAGCGCGGCTGCACGGCGTGGAGCTCGGCGAGGGCTGGCGCGTAGTCCGGGTTCGGCTCGAACATATGCAGCTGCGCGGTCGTGAAACGCTTGCCGAAACGCTTGGCGATCCGCCCGTCACTCGCCCCGGCATCGACGATATGCTTGATGTCGATGTTGCGCAGCAGCTTGGCGATCGTGGGATAAGGATCATCGAGCGACTGCAGGTTGGGCTTGCCGCGGTAGAGCAGGTGCCGAGCGAGTACTTTGAGTGGTTTACCCATGGGGTGGCCTGTGCAAGTGAGAGGTGCGTGGATCAGCTAGCCGAAGCGTCGGGGTAGCTGACCAGTTGGTCGAGTTGTGCCGCGCACTCGAGGATGTTGGAGAAGCCTGCTTGATCGCCGAAGATCATCTGGCGTCGGCCTTTCGGTGCGGTTCCAGGCAGGAGACTGCGCAGTTTCATTTTCACGGCCCGTTCGCTGTTCTTGAGTTGCCGTTTAGCCGCCATGATGCTCAGCTCACGCTTAAGTCCGGGGTATTCCGAGGCTAGCGCGGTGATCTCTTCCAAGCGGTCGTCCACGGGGAAGCCTCGGCCCTTCATGTCGAGCAACGCCAGGTAGCAGCCGCGGTAAAAAGCCCGCCAATTCAATTCGTAGTCGGCAAAGGTTTCGGGGCACAACGACTTGGCGTTCAGCAATGTGTCGGCCACGGTGGTGTTGACCATGTTCATTTTGAACGGCAGCTGCTGATAGATGTCGCCCTTGAACTCGGCCTCGAATGCGGCGCTCGCCTCGGTCGTGCCCAAGCTCTGGCTGGCGCCGATGCTTTGGGGGCTCGCCCCGGCCAGCGCGAGGGCCTCGTCGATGAACACGAAGTCGTCGAGCTTGGACAGCAGCATGACGCTCGACCCGACGTCCGGCGCGGGGCCGATGAAGAACCGCCCGGCCTCGGTCTGGATCTCTTTGATGAGGTCTTGCCGGCATACCGCGCTAAAGAGCATAGGCGAATGCTTCTGGTAGGCCGAGGTCTCGAACCAGCCTCGCAGCTCCGACTTCGTCTCACGCCGGATCGCGGTGTTGCTCGGTGGGCGGTAAGTCAGCGTGTTGCGGTACTCCGACTCCAACCAGTTGGGGTAGCAGTAGGCGTAGCGTTGCCACGTGATCAGCGGCCGGCCGGTACTTTTGATCTCGGCGTCCAGGCGGGACAGCAGCCGGGGGTTGAGAGCGTCATCATCGCAAAGGATGATCGCGTACTCGCCGTCCGCCTGGTTGATGGCGAACTCCCAGCTATCGGGCATCGCCAGGACTTCGTCGGTCTCGACGTAGCGCACCCGCTCGTGCTGCTTGGCGAGGGACTTGCCGACCTCGGCGGTCTCGTCCTCCGACGAATTGTTCGAGATAACCACGGAGAAGTCGCCGTGCTGCTGGCCAACAGCGCTGAGCACGGAATTGGGCAGCAGCTTGCAGCGGTTGCGGGTCGGGATCACGATACAGAATTTCGGCATGGGTCATCTACCCTATCGGCGGCGGCGAACCCGAGCAACGCGGCGGGGCATCAGCCCGATGACCGCCATTCATCCACCGCTTTGGACAAGCCCGCGCGGAGATCAAAACGTGGCGTGAAGCCGACTTCCTCTTGAAGACGTTTGGGATCTGCCACGACCCGGGGGAAGTCGTCGCCGCCAGTGGTTTGGGCGGCGAACTGCAGCAGTTCTGGGCGGCCGACGATCTGGCCGATGGTCTGGGCGATGTTGCGAACCGCCACCGCCTGCCCCGTTCCAATATTCACCGCCCCGGTCACGTTCGAGACCAGCAACCGATTCAACGCGTCGGCCACATCGCCGACGTAGATGAAGTCACGCTCCTGCGTCCCCGCACTGCACTGGGCGGGCTCTTCCGCCAGCAGTTGGCGGGCCACATAGCTCGTTAACTTGGCCGCTGGCTCGCCGGGG
>JBCCWB010000191.1:0-7978 GCA_039194345.1 Planctomycetota bacterium | reverse complement strand
CGCAAAACGAGACCGGCTCCCCGCTGCCGGTTGCGGCTGCCGCGGCGGCCATCGAGGACGCAGCGCGCCAGGGCATGTTTACCGGCAATTCCTTGCCAACCGTCATCGTGGCGACAACGTCCGATGCCGAGGATCGCGACGCGCTCGCCGTCGATGTAGAACCAGATCTCGGTCTCGGTCTTCCACCAGCAGGCGAAGGTCCGCCACCGGCCGGTGATCGGGCCGTCGGCGTCGATCTGGGCCTGGGACAGGCCCTGCTTGGCCAGCGGGCCCTGGTTGCGGACGGATAGCCAGTAGTGCTGGTCCCATTCCTTGGTCCACCACGGATCATCCGGATTCTCACGGCTGTCGACGCCGACGCATTCGACGACGTCGAGCTCGACCGAGCGTCGGCCCTCGGGGGTGTCGGTGGGGTAGGCCATGAGCCAGAAGGTGGAGGACATGAAGGTGGCGTTGACCATCATGCGGGCCTCGGTGTACATGCCCACGTCGGCGGGGAGTCGGCTGCCAACCAGGGCGCCGCGGTGGGTCCAGTGTCGGCCGTGGAGGTCGAACGGTTCGTCGATGCGGTCGGCGGTGAGCCAGAGTTGGCCGTCTTTCACGGTGACCTGGTTCGAGTCAAAGATCGCGGGCGGCCGGCCCGGCCAGTTTTCGTCGAGCCAGATCCATTTGGAAAAGTTCAGGCCGTCGCCATCAAACTCGTCCGAGAGTTCGGGGACCAACTCAAAGCGAGAGCCGCCGAGGTCAGGGGCTTGCCCCTCGGCGAAGTCCGGCTGCGGCGCAGAGGTCGCGGTGCATGCGGTTAATCCGGACAGCAGTAGAGTCACCAGACACAACGAGACGCGATCGATCCGAGTCATAGGAGTCCTTTCATGATTCACGGTGTGATCATAGCGTTAGGCGGTGGCGGAAGCTGGCGATATGGGAGCGGTTTCGTAGGCGTGAGTTGTGTTGGCGCATCCTGCTACGATGCCCGCGTATGAGCAGCCTTTGGCAAAAAGTCGTTGATCCGGACAAGCGGTTTAGCGAGTTCAACGTCGTCGGCGACTTGTTTGGCGGTGTGACCACCGCGGTGATCTCGCTGCCGTTGGCGCTGGCGTTCGGCGTGGCGTCGGGGGCGGGGCCACAAGCGGGGTTGTACGGCGCGGTGTTTGTGGGGTTGTTCGCGGCTTTGTTCGGGGGCACGCGGACGCTGATCTCCGAGCCGACGGGGCCGATGACCGTGGTGATGACGGCGGTGATCACCACCCTGATCGCCGCGGACCCGGAAAACGGGCTGGCGATGGCGTTTGCGGTGGTGGTGGTGGCGGGGCTGACGCAGATCGCGTTCGGTATCTTTCGGCTGGGGCGATACATCACGCTGATGCCCTACAGCGTGATCTCGGGTTTCATGTCGGGCATCGGCGTCCTGTTGATCTTGATGCAACTGGGCCCGCTCACCGGCCAACCTGCGCCGGGCGGCGGGGCGATCGGCGTGGTGACGGCCCTCCCCGATCTGGCGTCGGGGATTCGCTGGCCCGAGGCGTCGCTGGCGATCTTGGCGTTGGTGGTGTTGTTCGCGATGCCCAAGGCTTGGCGGAAGTATTGTCCGCCACACCTGGTGGCGCTGGTGATTGGGAGCGTGGTGAGTCTCTTGTTTTTCGCCTCGGCCGACCTGAAGCGGATCGGCGAAATTCCGATGGGCCTGCCCGAGCTGCAGGTCCCCGTCTTCTCTCAGGCGCAGCTGACCACCATCCTCATCGAGGGCATGATCCTGGGCCTGCTGGGCTGCATCGATTCGCTGCTGACCGCGATGATCGCTGACAGCCTGACCCGCAAGCACCACGACTCGAACCGCGAGCTCATCGGCCAAGGCGTGGGCAATCTGTTCAGCGGCTTGTTCGGCGGCCTGCCCGGCGCGGGTGCGACGATGGGCACGGTGGTCAATATCCAGGTGGGGGCACGGTCCCCGGCGGCGGGCGTGATTCGGGCGTTGTTGCTGCTGCTCGTGGTTTTGGTGCTCGCGCCGCTGCTTGAGTCGGTGCCGATGGCGGTGCTGGCGGCGATCGCGTTTAAGGTTGGCTTCGATATCCTCGACTGGAGTTTCCTCAAACGGGTGCACCACGTCTCGCGCACCGCCACGCTGATTATGTATGGCGTGATGGGGCTCACCGTGTTTGTCGACCTCGTGATCGCGGTGGGGCTGGGCGTGTTCATCGCGAATGTTTTGACGATCGATCGGCTGTCGAAGCTGCAGTCGGCGGATATCCGCACGATCACTACGAGTGACGCCGAGCTGCCGTTGAGCCCGGAAGAGCGTGCCTTGTTTGAGCGCGGCAAAGGGCAGATCATCCTGCTGTACCTCAGCGGCCCGATGATCTTCGGCGTCGCCAAGGCCATCGCTCGGCAACACGACGCCATTGAAAGCAAGCAAGGCAAGGCGTTGATTATCGACCTGTACGATGTGCCGATTCTTTCGACAACGATCGCGCTCGCCCTGGAGAACGTGGTGCTTGAGGCACGCAAGGCGGGCCTCCCGGTGTACATCGGCGGCGCGTCGGGCAAGACCCGCGAGCGGCTTGAGAAGATCGGTCAGACGAGTACGGGCGAACTCGCTTTCCGCGACAACCGCTACGAAGCGCTCGAAGCGGCGCTGACTCATGTGGAGTAACCGCCTCGGCCGTATGAATCTTGGGGCGAGGTGTGCCGGGGCTTGGCCTGTATGGGGTGGCGTCAATCAAGCGTGGGGTGTGCGTGGTGGTGGGTTGATTGGAACAATTAGTCTGGGGTGATACACGCTAGTCGTTCTAGGCTGAGCGTTGACTCTTTGGTGTTTGGGCTGAAATCACGCTCCTCAACAGCTTTAGTTTGGAACGCGGGTCGGTCGGCGGGGGCTTGATTCTGCCAATGCTGTTCCGGTTGGAACGATCTGGAACAAAATTGGAAAAATGTGCCAATTCTTCTCTGTCTGCGGAAAACTCTATCTATACTAGTAAGTGTTAGTTCCATCTCCGGGATTCAACTGTCTCCGATTCCATCCCTCTTTTCTTCTCTTTCATCTGGAGTCTGTTCCATGCCCAAGCGTCACGGCTTTACTCTCATCGAGCTTCTTGTGGTGATCTCGATCATCGCGCTGTTGATCGGCATTCTTCTTCCTGCTCTTGGTGCGGCTCGGCGAACGGCCCGGCAGATGGCCAGCAACACCCAGATCCGGGGGATCCACCAAGGCATGGTCACATTCGCCCAGGAAAACAAAACCGGAGGGAATGATGGGTTCTTTCCCGGCCTCGATCCCGACGGCACTCTGCACCCTGGCGAGCCCGCGATTGTGAATCAATCGTTTGGCGGGACGCCTTCTTTGCCCACCAATACCATCGCGCTCCTGCTCAACCGCAATTACATCCCTCCTGAATACTGCAACAACCCCGCAGACACGCGTATCAGTCCGATCAGCATCTCAGACAATCCGCCCGCGGTGAGCGATTTCAATTTTTCTTACGCCATGATTGAGCTGCACGATGGGCCTCCCGGTGCAAACCCCGGCACCATTAAGCCAGACCGTGCTCGGGCAGCGGAGTGGAAGGAGACGCTGAACACGGCGGCCCCGGTCATCTCGGACAAGAACACCGGTGGGCTGGATACGACGATCAGTTCGGTTTGGACCGAGCAAAACTCCGGAGACTGGCGTGGCGGCATCGCCCGCAACGACAACTCGACCGAATTTTCTACTTCCGAGATTGTTGAACAGACCAAGTACGGAAACAACGCCGTGACCGAAGAGGACAACCTCTTTATCGAAGATGGGGATGGCGTCGTCGATGCAGACGCCGCCATGGTCATCAACGCATGGAGTGTCTATACGGGCCAGTAAGTCGGCTGCGACCTCATATCCCGTATCCAAATTCTGTACTCCCAAGTTGCCAGCGATCTACGCGTCGCTGGCAATTTTTTTGACGGTATGCCGCGGATGCTTTCTGGTTCGTTTGCGGAGAGATGTCCGGCTATTGCTATTGCTAAAGCCTGATATAGCGTTCTGGTTCGGTCCATTGGAACTGTTTCATTTTTCCATTGCCTCGATTCCACGCTGCTGATATATTTCACCTTCCTTCGATCTCTCTCCTCTGTATCTCCCGGACCTATCCAATGCGTACTTTCGTTTTTCGTACTGTGGCGCTGTCGATCTTGTCGGCAGCGGTTTGTGTCCCCGCTTCGCTGGCGGTGGAATCCCCTTGGCGACCCGGTGACCGCATCGCGATGTCGATGGATGGCAACGGGGGCTCGGCTCGAACCAACCACAAATACACCGTGGCGGACCCGGACGACATCGGGGCTTCGGCGGTGGCGCTGGCGATCATGGCCAAGAAGGGTGTGCAAGACCAGCTCGTGCACTTCGACTTCAACAACTGGATGGACGTCGGCCCGGTGCCGGAGGACAAAGACCGCATGACGCCTAGCGTGTTGCCCGCGATCGATAAGTGGGGATTCAATCCCGAGGTCTTCTTCGATCTCACCAAGCAAACCGAGGAAGGGGTTGCGAATCTCACCGAGCAGATCAACGCCTCGAGCGAAGACAGCCATCTGTTTATCATCGCGGCTGGGCCGGTGGAATCGATTTACCGGTCGATTGCGGCGGCGGATCCCGCGAAGCGGAAGTATACGTCGCTCGTGTCGCACTCGGTTTACAACGAAACGCAATTGATCCAAGACAATCACCGCACGATCGAAGACTTCAAGCCGTTCTTCGAGAACGACGGCATGGGCTACATCAAGATCCAGGACCAGAACGCTGCCGAGAAGCCTCAGTTCTTGTGGAACTCCGACACGAAGTTCCACGTGTGGTCGTTCCTCCGCGACAGCCCGGACCCGGACTACCGCTGGCTACACAGCCGTATTCAGGCGCACACCTACAACAAGGCCGACGTGTCGGACGCGGGGATGGTCTACTTCCTGCTGTTAGGTGACGAGAACGGCAGTCCGATCAAGTTCCGCAACCTGATGGGCGAGAGCATGGGGCCGCTGGAGGGTATTGAGCCAGGCGAACTTACCGGCAACCTCATCGTGGTCGAAGCTGAACGCATGGACATCGGCTCGGGCTGGGAGATCAAGAAAGACAAGCTCGCGTCCGAGGGTTACTACGTGACCTATACCGCCAATAACAGCTACCAAAAAGTGACGGGCCATCGGCTGAAGGCAAAGATCAAAATCAAAGAGCCCGGCCGTTACACCGTCAAGATGTCGATGCGCCAGCCCGACGGGGTCAAGGGTGACCACGCCAACGATATGTGGATCAATTTCCCGGACGCCAAGCAGTTTGGCCACGGCGAGATCACCGGCTTCAACAAATTCGTTAACCGGAGCAAAGGCACGTTTGATACCAACGGCACCGTTGAAGTGAAACACAAGCACGCCGCGCTTGTGGTTGAGTTTCCCAAGCCGGGCGTGTACGAGATCGAAATCGCAGGACGCTCCCAGGGCTTTCAGCTCGATCGCCTGATCTTCTACAACGGCATGCAGCTGGGCGAGGCCAAAGCCCATCTTCTTGCTGCGGCGCGATAAAACATAAACTAGCTTAGAACACGGGGCGTTGCGGACTCATCCGCAGCGCCCCGTTTTTGTAATCACGGATTCGGCGATGAGGCATCGATGCGGTAGAATTCCGGATGCTCGTCTTGAGCGATTCTGTTAAACGTTGTTTTTCTCTCCCGTTTCATCCTGCTGCGAACCATACACATGATTTCCCGACCCTTGCTTGCGATCTTGGCCGCACTGTTTTGCACGCTACCCGTTGCCGCGCACGAGTTTGAACACCACTCTGGCTTCCCGGAGGTGCCTGCGGATTGGGGGACAATTGGGGATGGGCACGGCGAGATCGTGGTGGCCTCCAGCGGCGAGGTATATGTCTCGGTGATGGGCGGCAAACAGCCCGGGCTGCAGGTGTATTCGCCCGAGGGCAAGTATCTGCGAAACGTACCCGGTGCGCCAAAAGACTTCCATGGGTTTGTAATCGCGCAAGAAGACGAAGGCGAATTCATCTACGGCGTCGGCCTGTTGTCGGGCACGCTCACCAAGATGAAGCTCGACGGCGAGGTCGTCTTCGCTACGCCGGTGTCGGTGATCCCCGAGAAATTTTTCTGGAAGAAGAAGGACAGCGACGTGATCAATCCGCGTTTCACGTCATGCGCGGTTTCTCCGATCGATGGCACGATCTATGTGGCCGATGGCTACGCCTCGGACAACATTCACCTCTACAACGCGGACGGCAGCTACCGCGAGACGTGGGTGGGCCGGGCCGAGCCGTACAACTTCAAGAACCTGCACAAGATCCATATCGACCCGCGCTACGACGAGCCGCGCATCCTGGGGTGCGACCGGGCGAACCTGCGGCTGGTGCACCTGTCACTGGACGGCGAGTTCCTGGGCGACTTTGCCACCGGCCTGCGTCGCCCGTCCGCGGCAGCGTTCCACGGGCCTTACGTTGCCATCGCCGAAATCCAGGGTCGGATCAGCGTGCTCGATAAGGACGGCAACATCGACACCACGATGGGCACCAACAACGACAAGTACAACGGCAACCGCACCCCGCCCGAGCAGTGGCGTGAGGGAATCACCACTTCGCCCCACGGCATCGCGTTCGACGCTGAGGGCAACATCCTCATGACCGAGTACAGCAAATGGGGACGAGTGCTGAAGTACAGCCAGAAGCCGCATTCAAGTGCGACCGAACTGATCCAAGGCGACATCCTTAGCTCGTTCCGCCCGTTGAAGGATTGGAAGGTTGCCGAATCGGTGGAAGCGGTGCCGGGCGAGATGCGTTTTGAAGCAACGGCTGCCGAGCAGGGGGGCGCGGTTCTGTACAACGGCGTCGAGAAGCAACGGGCGCCTTACCTGTTCACGAAGGACGATTTTTCCGACGTGTCGATCCAGCTCGAGTTTATGGTCCCGAACGGCTCCAACGCGGGGGTGTACGTCATGGGCCGCTACGAGATCCAGATCCTCGACAGCTTCGGCAAGCCGGAGGTGAAGCATTCGGACCTAGGCGGCGTGTATCAGCGGTGGCGGAGTAAGGAAGAGGCCGAGGCGAAAGGCATTCCGCAGGGCTACGAAGGCGTGGCCCCGAAGGTGAACGCGGCGAAGGCCCCGGGTGAATGGCAGACGATGGAGATCGTGTTTCGTGCACCACGTTTCGATGCCGACGGCAACAAGACGCAGAACGCCCGCTTCGAGACGGTCCACGTCAACGGCCAGCTCGTGCAGGCTGATGTGGAAGTCACCGGCCCGACGCGTGCGGCTCCTTTGCGGGGCGACGCGGCTCAAGGCCCGATCGCCATCCAAGGGGATCACGGCCCGATTGCGATCCGGAGCTATGTGGTCACTCCGCTCGCTGACACCCCAGCGGAATAAATCGGCGTTGACACCCTTTGTGTCGTGAATGCACAAGCGGCTGACTGCTGGCTGGGCAGTGCTATTGTCTGGCGTGAGTCGTCCGCCAAACTTTGGGGGGCATGCCCGCGATTTGCTTGAACTGACGGGAGAAGTAGTACACGTCTTTGTAGTTCAGGGATTCAGCGACTTCGGAGATCGACAGCCCGGTTTCGGTGAGCAGGAACTGCGCTCTTAGCACACGCTTGTGGATGACCAGGTCTTGGAAACTCATCCCGGTCTCCCGGCGGAAGATCGAGCGGAAGTGGCCCTCGCTGTATCCGAACTCTTGAGCGAGTTCGGCGGTGGACCACGGGCGGCTGGGCCATTCTTCGATTTGCCTGACGAGTTTGTGGATCTCGTGGGTTTGTTGGTTGAACGGCGTGTTTTTGTCGTCGTGATCTCGGGGCAGGGTGGCGCGTTCGTGTTCGGCAAGGGTGATGTAGTCGCAGAGCAGCGCCCGGAAATAAGCATGGCCCACCGCGATGGTTTCGGGTAAGTCTTCGATCTGGAGGCTTACGATGCGGCTGGAGATAACGTCGATCTCTTCGAGTTTGCGCCAACAGATCATCTCGGCGGG
>JBCCWB010000190.1:0-8078 GCA_039194345.1 Planctomycetota bacterium | reverse complement strand
GCCGACTTGGGTGTCTTCGACGAACAGGCCGCCGAGGACCACGGTTTGGCCGGACTCAACGATGATGTTGGTAACCAGTTCTTGGGTGGTTTCATCGGGGATGATGAAGCCGCCTTCAAGACGGGTGGTACCGTCCGACACCGAAGGACGCAGCTCGAGGCGGATGTTGCCTTCTTCGCTGACGAAGGGGCGGACGCTGAGCTGGGTACCCACGTCGAGGAACTCGATGGTTTGCGTTTCCGAGGTATCGGTCACGGTGGTCGAGAGGTAACCCAGACGTTCACCGACAAGCAGGTCGGCCTTCTGACGGTTCAGGACGAGGATGTTGGGCTTGGCCAGGACGGTGGTGTCGGTGACCGAGTCCAGAGCACGGAGGAAGACCGAGGCGTCGGAGCCGGTGACACCGACCTTGATGCCCGAGTTGCCGGTGGCGGTGTTGCCGACCGTGCTGCTGACGCCGGTGCCGCCGCCGCCGGTGTTGGTGCCGTTGATCATCTGATCTACGACGCCCAGCGGGTTGGTGAAGTCGGCGAGGGCGTCGAAGTTAGCCACGACCGAGAAGTCGACGCCGAAGGCGTTCTGTTCGGTCAGCGTGGCTTGCAGGATGGTCGCTTCGACCAAAACCTGCTTGGGACGGACGTCCAGTTCTTTGAGCACTGTTTCGATTTCTTCGACATTCTCTTCGTAGTCGCGGATCAGAAGTGTGTCGGCGTGGGCGAATGAGTTTTCACCACCGTCGGTTTGGCTGGGCAGGAAACCCGCATCGGGTTCGCCAGTGGCGGTGATCGATCCATTGCCCGACAGGAGCGGGGTGATAAAGGCCGCAGCGTCGGTCGAACTGATGTAGTTCAGGCGGACAACCTTGGTGATCGTCTTACGCATGGCGTTCTGGCGTTCTTCCAGCTCAGCGGCGGTGTAGACGTAGATGAAGTTGCCCTTTTCCTCGTAGCCGTAGCCGTTGGGGGTCAGGATGGCTTCGAGGGCTTCGTTGAAGCTGACGCCGTAGAGGTCGGCGGACACTTTGCCCGAGACGTTGCGGCTGGCCACGATGTTGCGTTGGCTCTGGATGGAGAGCAGCTGGAGGACCTTGGCGATCTCCAGGTCTTTCACGGTGATGTCGATCTGGCCGAGCGAGTCGACCGCGACGTCTTGGCCTTCGAGGCTTTCGGCGTTCTCATCGAACAGGCCGATGGGCTCGTCGCCTTCTGCGGCTTGAGCGTAAGACGCGCCGGTCAGGCTGAATGCAACACCCAGGCCGGTGGCCACCAAAAAATGCTTCATCTTGTCAATATCCCGAGAGGTCATGGCGATGCTCCTTGCTCTGCCTCAAAGCGTGTTCGAATCAAAGGGTTAGGTCGTTACGTGTTTCGGGGGCTTACATCCCCAGTCGGACTCGGATGCCCTGTTTCTCGAGCACCGCGGATCGTTCGTCGCAGGTCAGCAGCTCAAAGCCGTTAATGCTTTCGCCGATTCGGATCAACCTGCCATTGATGAAAGCCGCGGGGACATCCCCCAACGTGACACTTTGGAGCTGAAGCTCCGCGGCCGCTTCCACGACCGCCATCCGCTTGGCTTCATCGGTCAAGCCTTCATCGAACTTTGCCCCACTTAACAAATCCTCTTCCGATAACGTCCGTTTGTATCGATTAGGGTCCAATATGAACGGGTCACGCCCCAAGAGCGGTGGCTTTTCGAGGGTGACCACTTCCTTGGGGCCCGATTCCCACTCGGCTTCGGCCTCCATCAGCCAGGCGGGCTTATCGCCTGCCGAGGCGGTTTGAGGGGCCTGCTTGAGGATCAGACGCCCCCAGAGCAGCATGCCCACAGCCAGAAGGCCGATGACCATCCCGGTCTGTTTCTTGTCATGCTTGCACCATGCCAGCAATTCGTTGAGCTTTTCTTTCACGACTAGTTCTCCTCCCGGCCGGTGTAGAAGCTGCTCAACCGCAGCGAGGTCTGCATCACCGGTGACGAATGCTCAGTCTCGTCACGGTTCAAGACACGCATATTCATCGCGTCCACACGGACCAAGCGGGGCAGGGATTCGATCCGCTGCAAAATGCCGTAAGACGCCGCAAAGGTGTCTTCAAACTCCAGGGAAAGCGGGATCTCCGAGTAGTGGCGATGGCTGCGGGTGTCTCGTGTCTGCAGGCTCTGTCCCGACACCTCCTGCGACTCCACCGCCTCGGTCAAACTCTTCAACACCGACGCAAGCTCCGGTCGGTTCGGCACATGGCGCGTCGATGAATTGAGCTCCTGCTTGAGCGCCTGGACTTCGTTCGCACGCTCATCCATCAGGGCCGGCTTAAAAAAGCTAGGGCCCAGCTCTTCCTCGGCGTGGGCGATTCGTTCCTGATAGGCCGCGATCTTTTTGCTCTCAGGCAACCAAACGCCGAGAGTGAACGCCGCGACCATCAAGAAAATCGATCCGATCACCACCCATTGCGATTTATCAATCTGCATGGGCCACCTCCTCCGTCTCATGGTCCGTCCAGCGGAACTCGCGGTCGAGATCTACCGTCGCGGTCAGGCTGAACTCACGGGCAATCACGCCTTGGGTCTGTACGCCCTCGCTAGACCGCATCGTGACGCGTTCGAACATCGGATGTTCGTCGAGAGCCGATACCAGACGAGCCACCGCCAGGTCGTCGGGAGCCAACCCTCTCAGCTCAAGGCCAATCAAATGGGGCTCCTCTACTTTTTCTGTTTCTTCGTTCTGCTTGCGTCCCCTGGCTTCCTCGACGGCCAGCGGTTCGGGCTTGGGGCGGACCGAGGTCATGGATAACTCGGTCACAGCGATCGCTTCGGGCAGGACATGGCCAAATATCGCCAACACCTGCGAGTAGGTCACCGGTGGATCGAGCTCTCGCTTCAGATCAAAGGTCTTGAGCAACTCTTTGCGCTCGTGGTCTAAGCCGTTGATCAAACCCATCGCAGTACGCTCGGATTCAACCGTGGCTTCCAGGCGTTCGGCGGTCCGCAATTGATTAGCCGTATGAGCCCTCAATCCAAGCGAAGCCACCGCGAGACAGCCCACGGTTGCGCCGAGCAGAATGATCTGCCGGAACAGTCGGCCACGCCGCTGCTGAGCCCGGTGAAACGATTCTGGGAGGAAGTCGACTTGAGTCATGCTGCCACCCCCTTCTCCTGAACGTTGTCGGCAAACACCGATGGCTCCTCGCTGCTGTGATATTCCGCCCTCGCTGCAAAGTGCTTCATGTGATTACGGATGGATAGGCCAGCGGCGACAGCCCACGCCCCCTCGGATCCGGGGGGGATCACCTCTCGTACCGCCGACACATCGATATCACCCAGCGGCTCGTCCAGGCCCAGTGCAAGCCCGGTCGATTCGCCCAACGCCGCAGCGAGCCAAGCCGTTGCACCGCCACCAACGAGTTTTGCTTGCGCCGGCCGCGCCCCACGGAACGTCACCCCGTAATACCGTAAACACAACCCGATTTCCCGAGCCAATTCACTCAGGGTGGGCTGGAGGGCCTCAAAGACTTTATGGCTTTGATTCAATTCGCCAGATGTCTCTTCACCCTCAACTCCATCGATGGGTGTCGAAGCAATCCGATGCCGAAGCTCACGGGCTTCGTCGAGTGAGATCGACATCGCCCCCGACAAAACCGAATCCAATGCCGACTCACCGATCTCGATGGGTTTGTAGAAACGCACCTGGCCGTCCGAGGCAATCAATACCTTGGTCGCACTCTCGCCGACATCCAATACCACTTGCACCTCTGAGCCGTCGACAGCCTCGGGCTGCATCGCAGACAAGCGGGCGAGGGCAGAAGGCACCGAATCGATGGCCACCGGGCGCAGACCGTTGTCGGTTAGCGCGGCGACGTGGCTTTCCACTTGATCCAACTTGGCGGCGATCAGGATGAGTTCTTGACGCACCTCATCGCCCTGATTGACCTGCCCCGCGTGCATGTACTGCACGGAGCATTGCCCTTTACCCATGCGGAAGCGGTCTTGGGCCTCCCACTCGACCGCCGAATCTAACTCATCCGCAGGCATCACGGGCAGCCGCAGGTTTTTACATTGCATCGACGACACGGGCAGTGAGCTCACCACACGGTTGCCGGTGAACCCACCGGCGTGGTACGCCTGTTGGATGGCTACCGCCAAAGCCGCGCGATATCCCTCAACGCCCGGCCCCATGCCTTGTTGAAGGGGGGCCGAGGACGCCGCCGTCGCCTTAACCTGGCCGCCTCGGATGGACAATTGGACCATCCTGACGCCACGCTCGCCCACATCGAGTCCGATGGGGAGTTCACTTTTCTTTCTGCTGCCTCCAAACACTTTCTGCCTCACATTCCCCCGACGTTTACACGTTCCCTGGTTGCATTCAATCCGCTGCCGAGCTGGATCAGAGCTCGACGCGTCATATGTTCTAAATCTGGGTCACGGTGACCCGCCCGGTAAACTCCGCCACATCGATCCGGTACGACTGGCGGTCGAACTGGATTGTGATACTCCCCCCCGTTGAGGGGCCGCCGAGGTTGTCGTAGGTGATCTCGTTCGGCGTGGTCGCCCCGAAATTAACCGCGGTGATCGTGACGCCGTTAAACCGTTGGTCGTTGCTGAAGTCCACGACGTAGTTGTTCGCCGACCCATTTAGCCAGTCCACGGTCAAGGCGTTGCCGTTCTGATCCTGGAGCTGGTAGGAGTTGTTGGCGACGTCGAACACCACCTTGTGCGATGCCTGTTGCGCGATAGCTTCATTCTGGGCATAGAGCAGGTCGGCCACGATCACCCGTGCCGCGGCCTGAACGCCCATCTCCCCCGCCGTCAGCATGCTCGGGATGACCGCGGCGCTGACGATCCCAAGAATCGCCACGACCAACAGCACCTCGACGAGGGTGTACGCCTGATTCAGGCGCCCAGCAGGATGGGGTTTACGTTTCATCATGGCGGTACAGATGAGGTGCAAATCAATCGCCTACGGCGGGGAGCGAGTCGACTTTGACGCGCACCGAACCGTCGGTCAGCTTGCCCGACAGGCGAGCGAGGTTTTCGTTGATCTCTTTGAGTTGGTCGAGTTGGGCTTGAGCACTCGAGCCGACGCCACGAGGTTTATCCGCGGCATGGGCTTCCTGGGCGACGGACACCGCACCGCCAGCAGGCGTACCGGTCAATTGAATGTAGACGTTGAGCGTCAGCAGGATGGCGATGACGGTCAGCACGGTGTTGAGGTAGCGTAGGGTTTTCATGGGTAACTCCGGTGGAGGCGGCTTATCGCGGACACAAAGGTCCCGAGTGTTCATCGGACGGATCAACACTCGACTGTGGTCGGCTTGAGGCGTCCGGTAAAAAACGACGGAGGCGAGATGCCTCCGTCGTTTATTTGTATGACTAACTTGAGTCGAAACTTAGTAGCCGAGGATGTCGGCGTTTTCAGTTTCGGTAGCTTCAAGCAGACCGACTTCGCGTGCCTTAGCGGTTTCAACGCTGGCCTTGATGGTGCCGGTGGCCGAGTTGTAAACCCAACCGATGGTGGCAGCAGCACCGCTAACCGCACCGTCGGTGGTGGTTGCAACGGTCAGAGCCGATTCGCCGGTGAAGGGGTTGACCGGAGCCTTTTGCATGTAAGGACCAAACTCGCCGGTACCATCGGTCAGGATGGTGTTGTTGCGGTTCGAGGTTTCGGTCAGAGCGTTCCACTCGGTACCGTCCGTCAGGTTGGTGAGAGCGGGATAGTCACCATTGTGCTGGATTTGGTACAGCTCAATCTGGCTGCGGATGGTTTGCAGCTGGGTTTGGATGCTCGAAGCCTTAGCAGCTTCCGAAGCACTGGTGAACTGGGGGATAACGATCGCGGCGAGGATGCCGAGGATGACCACAACGATAAGAATTTCAACCAGCGTGAAACCCTTAGCCTTCAAAGAACGTGCCGACATAAGACTAACTCCTATTTGGGGGCTATTGCCCACAATGACTTTCTCCGTTGAGCCCACACGACTCAACACGGTTTGACGGCTCAGCCACACGCTCAAGCCGCCCGACCACGTATTGCTTGCCTAAGCCCTCTCCTGGGCAACCCGGTTAGGGCCACGGCAAGAGATACGTGATCTTTGGTTTCATCGACCCGCCATCGGGCAGACTTAACCCACAGCCAAAAAACAGGCCGACCCGCCGCACGGATGCGAACGACGCGTGATACCAAAGAAAAATATGAACGCCCCCCGGGCAACCCCCCCCGACCTCAATGTTGCAAAACCCCCAGCCGCCCGGCTCGCTGATCCCTACAGACCAATCCTTCAGCCCGAAACGTCCAGATAATCCAGCACTTCCTCGAACAACCGCCGCCCCTCGGCAAACGTGAAACGCTGCATCGTGGATTCGGCGTCACCCCACGCAAACGCCGACACCTCTTCGGGCTGGACCGTCACCTCCGCCGCAAGGTCCGATAGCTCGCCGAGGTAGTAGGTCACGGTCTTCTCGACGATCGTGCCCGACTTCTTGGTGAACGAGTACATCTCTTCAAACGCCGGGGCCTCGACAAGCGTCACATCGGCCAAGCCGGTTTCCTCAAGCAGCTCACGCCGAGCGGTCTCGATCGGCGTCTCGTCCGCCTCGGGGTGCCCCTTGGGAAACGCCCAGTGCCCCGCGTGAAGCTGGACGAGCAGGAACTCGCGTGTGCCGTTCACAACACGCATCGGGATGACGCCGCAGGAATAATCACTGATCGTCTTTGCCATTCATGCATCGTAATCGATCTTGGCCGTCACGATTCTTGCCCAGTTATACTTAGACCATGGCCGATTCTAAGCCATCGCCATCCCACAACCACTTAATCCTTTGCACGGTCGTCATTGCGGCTGCGGCTCGTGGTCTGGCATTGATGCACCGAGAAATCAGCTGGAACACGGCCGAACTTCATGGCTTCGCAGCGGATATCGTCGCAGGGGCATGGGTAGGCCTCGCCGTCATACTATTACACCGCTGGAAAGCGGTATCCGCCGCGATAGCCGTAGCGGCTTGGGCAGTAGCGAATTTCCTGGCCGCCGAACATGTTCGCATTCTGGGGGCATGGCCGGATATCCAGCACGTTGACATGCTCGTGGATCCAAGCTTTATCCTTGGCTCAGCGATCAAGCCCGCTCACCCATGGGCAATCCTCTTAGCGATCGCTTTGGGTACTGCGGTGGTCCATCACACGCCAAGAACCCACCATGCGCAACATTTCAAACGCGGATTGATTCTCGCGGTTGTGGCAACGGTGGCTTTCTATTTTGTCCCCGCACCGCGTGGCGTCGAAAGCTGGAGGACCCAGCACGTTGTGATACAAAACCTTACGTACCTTTGGAAAGACACATCGCAAGGCGGGGTATTGAATCACGTCCGCGAATCCATACCGATCAGCTCCACACACGAGGAGCAGGTCGAGATTTGGCTCACCCCCGATCTCGACGGGCAACGCCTCACCCAACCCCCCGCCTCAATCGACAAGCCCAATGTCCTATTGGTTGTCATCGAAGGACTGGGCGGCGATCGCGTCGGCCCCATTCACGGCATCGCCGAACCACATGCTGAGATGCCACACCTCAGCGCATTAGCCTCCAGAGGGTTATTGGCTCGGCGTTTTGTCAATCAACAACAGCAGACCAACCGCGGCACCTATACGCTGCTCTCGGGTGATCTGCCTGGGATGCTGGTCGAGCAGACTCCGCGTATTTCAATATTCAACGAACTGCCGCCACGGCCCTACCTGCCGCAAGTACTTGCCCGTAACAGCTACCACACGCTCTATCTCCAGGCCGCTGACCTTGCTTTCATGGCCAAGGCGCCGTTTCTCAAAGCGGCAGGCTTTGACGATTTACATGACACGATAGGCTTTCCAGATGCGAGACGGTATTCACCGTGGGGGGTTGATGATCTGACACTCATGGAGGAAACGATAAGGCTGATTGATCAATTGGAGGCCAACCCTGACAGCAAGCCTTGGTTTGCTATGGTGCTAACGGTGGGAACGCACCACCCTTACGTGGTGCCCGCGGATTTCGTTAAGCTCGAAAACGAAACCCCAGACCAGTGGGCTTTTCGTTATGCAGATCTCGCGTTGGAACATC
>JBCCWB010000189.1:0-8098 GCA_039194345.1 Planctomycetota bacterium | reverse complement strand
TGATCGGGCCCGGCACCGGGATGGTGCCGGACATGGCCAGGGTCCGCGATGCCGGGGCCGATCCCCAGCGTCGTTCGCTCGGCGCCGCCCAGGTGCAGGTCGTAACCGACGGTTCGTATACCCAGGCTGAACGCGACGCGATCTTCGCCGAACTGCTTACGCCGCATTGGCCGTTGATCCATGCGATCGCGGATGACCAAACCCGTTAAAGCCCAAGTCGATTCATTTTCGCCCCCCGTCTCGTTTGCCTTGAAACTCCGGAGCCTCGCATGAGCCTTTCAGCCCGCCGTCGTCGTCGCCGTCTCCGCCTCGGAATGATCTTTGGGGTCATGTTCCTGCTGGTGGGAGGAGTGGGTGTGCGTTACGCCATGGTCAGCGATGCGTCGAGCACGCCGACCGTTGATCCAAGGCGTGAGGCGGGCCTCGCCGCGTTTACCGCTGGCGACCACAAGACAGTCATCGCTGAGCTTGGTCCCTACGTTGCCAACGGCGTGGCCGACGTCGAGTCGATGTTCGCTCTTGCCAGCACCCAGCTCAAACTCTCCGAGGGCGACCCGGCCATGCTGCTTCATGCCGTAACCGGTTTGCGCGCCGTTTTGGCCAAGGACCCCGACCACCTCGCGGCGGCTGAGCTGCTGTTGCCGGTGTTCACGGATTTCCCCGGCGGGATTGAGCAGGAGGGTGTCGACATCGCCGAACGCGTTCTGCGTTCAAAACCGAACCACGAGATCGCGCTGCGTGCCCAAGCGGTGTTGCTGGGATCAATGGGCCGGAATCAGCAGGCCCTGACGGCTTCACGGCAATGGCTGCAAAGCCACCCCGATGATGTGCGGGTCCACCGGACGCTGCTTGACGTGATGAAACGCATGGGGCAGCCGGACAGCGCTTTGCTCGACTACGCCGGAGCCCTCTCCCATTCGGACCCCGAGCGCCCCGCGTTCCGGCAGACCAAGGCCTACGCCCATCTCTTGGCGCAAGACCGGGAACCGGCGGCCGAGTTACTGAGTGATTTGGCCGAGCAGTCACCGACAGATGCCGATTTTGTCCAGCAGCAGATCAAGCTGATGGATCAGGCCATGCTATTTGAGGATGTGCTCGTCTACCTGGAAAAGCTGCACGCCGAGAACAACGCCGCGCTGCCCGCAGACGAGTTGATTCGACGCCGCTTCGAAGCGGGGCAAGGCGAAGATGCGTTGGCGTGGATTGAGACGTTGGCAACTCCGACATCTGAGCAACGTGTTCTGAAAGCGTTGCTCTTGGTTGCCATGCAACGCGAGGCTGAGGCCCAGCAAGTGGTCGATGGATTCGAGGCGATGGACGACCGGGTCAATCGCGCCACTGCGGCGTTGTTGACCGCCACCATGAATGCCGGGGCCGAAGGCTTTGACGCGATCTTTACGGAGGCACGCGAGGCAAGCAACGCCGGGTTGCGCAACGCCTACCTGGATTTCGTCGTTGCCGAGGCTTATGTGAAGTCCGGCCAGACCGATCAGGCCGTCACCAAATACGAATCAGCCCTCAGCCAACGGCCCTCTTGGGCGAAGCCCTACTTGGGCTTGGCGGAGTTGCATCTGCAAAAGGGCGACGCGCTCGAGGCTTTGAGCTACGCGTCAGCCGCGGTGAAACGTCAGCCCCGCGGGGCCGAGGGAGGCATCCTGTTGGCCCAGGCCATGGCTTACCACCCCGCAACGCTCAGCCCCGCCCAAAGGAAAGATGTCCTGTCGGTTATTGACAAGATTCAGAAGGTCCAGCCCGGCGAACCACGCACCATGACGCTGAAAATCGCGGTACTGGCTGGGACCGGTGAACTCGACCAAGCCAAGCAGGCGATGCGTGAAGCGCTTGAAGTGGAGCCACCCCTGAGCGCTGAAGCGATGCTCACCCTGATCGATTCGGCCAAGCGCTACGGCCTCGATCCCAAAGGCGAAGCCCAAGCCCAAGCTGCTTACGTCGAACGTTTTGGACAAACCCTTGATATCACCATGATCCAGGCTCAACGTCTGATCGATTCGGGGCAATACGACGCGGCATTTGCACACTTTGACCAAGCACGCGCCAAGGCAAGCGGCGTCGATTGGGATGTGAGCCGAGCCCGATTGCTGGAAGAAACCGGTAGCCCCGAGGCCACTTCGGCGTGGACGGCACTGGGCAAGGCTCATGCAGGCGTTCTTCAGGTTCAACTGGCTCAACTCGGCAGCGCCGCGGCGTGGCAAGACCGCGTTGCGATCAAGGATGCTATTCAGCGTGTACGGGCGTTGACCGGCGAAAACGAAACGTTGTGGCGGATTGAACAGGCGCGTTGGTTATTGGGGTCGGAAGATCCCGTGGCGGCGGCAGATGAGGCCGACGCATTGCTGGACGCCGCGATCCGCCTCCAGCCGGATTCGGTGGAGGCGTTGGGACTCCGCGGCCGCGCCCAGCGGTTGTTGGGTAACCCGCGATTGGCCATTTCTCTTTTGAATCAAGCGGTCACGTTGTCGCCCGACAACGCGGATACCCGGGCCGAGTTGGCGATGGCGCAACGGGACAGCGGCTCAAATGATGTGGCGCTCGAAACCGCCCGTATCGCCGCGACACTTGAAGACTCTTCGCCTCAAGCCCAACGCCGGGCAGCCCAACTCATGATCGACCATGGCGATTATGAGGGAGCCGCGGGAATCTTGGCTCGGGTGGTTGAAAGCGAGCATGCCCAAGACCGCGACGTGTTTACCTTGGCCCAGCTCTACATGCGGGCTCGTCAACGCGCTGAGGCTATGGCATTGGCTCACCGGTTGATCGACTCCACCAACGCCGCATCGGTGGCGTTGGCGGCGGACATCTACGCCCAGTCGGGCCAATCGGACAAAGCCCGCTCCGCTCTGGATCACCTCGACAAGTTAGACGTTGATCCGGTCGATCGGCTCCGCCTGACCGCGGCACACCACGCGGTCTACAGCGATGAAAACACTGCCGAGTCGGCTTGGCTGGCTTTGGTTGATGCGGCGCCGCAGGATGCGAAGGCTTGGACTCAACTGATCAGCCACCGTCTGCGTGTTGGTCGCCCCGCTGACGCGGTGGAGTCGGCTCAAGCTGCAGCAACGCAGCTGCCCACAAACGAGGGCTTTGCCGCCTTCGTCAACCAGGCCTCCGCTATCACCCGTGCGGCCGAGGTGCCGGGGGCCATGGCGATGAGCTTGGCGATTCTGGATGACGAGTCGCATCGCGAAGTCGCGGTGCAGGCTCTCGACGCATTGGGCCAAGAACAAGCTGCAGATGTGTTGGCTGATCGCTTGTTCGCTTTGGCCGAAGCCTCGCCGGGATTCGAATCGCTGTGGGTGTTGTCGGTCAGCCACGAATTTAACGTCGGCCGAGCTGCATCCGCCCTACCGCGGGCCGAAGCGGCACGCGAACATTTTCCCGATTCAGCGCAGTCGGCACGACTGGTCGCCGAGGCATATGCCGCGGTGGGCCGCTGGCGTGATGCATTGATTGCGAGCAGAGCCTGGGCGTCTTTATCACCGGGCAGCACTTGGGAGGCTGATGTGTTGGCCGCGCGGGCCAACCGGGAGTTGGAGCGTCCCGAAGCCGCGAAGCAATCGCTTGCTCCATACATTCAAGCGGCCCAGGCCGAGCCGCTAGCCCGGCCGAGCTTGACCATCGAATTGGCGTTGTCGTGGACCGCGACGGGGCGAGGCAATGACGCCCGCCGCATGCTGGAGCCGCTGCTGAGTGTGGATTCGGTCTGGCGGTATACGTGGTTAGACGCGGCGGTTCTTAAGTTGTCGAGCACACGTGAGGCCTCGCAATGGCTTGAGACGCTTGAGCCAACCATCCCCACCGAGGCCTGGGACGAGCGGGCCGCGTTGGCGCAGGCCTGGTGGTCGTTGGGCATGCGTGACAGCTACGCCCCGTTCCGCGACAAGGGGCGAGCCATGGGCAAAGCGTTGGCCCAAACTGCGGGCGAGACCGGCGAGCTGTGGTTCTTCGTGGGGAGCGCGGCTGAAGTGGATCAGGATTATTCCGACGCTAAGGCTGCTTACCGTCGCGCGTTGGAGCTGGATGACAGCTTGGCGGGAGCCAGCAACAACTTAGCAATGTTGATAACCGACCACGGCGGCGACCTCAACGAAGCAGTGGAATTGGCCAGACATTCGGTCGCGCTGGTTCCGACCGAGCCGAACTTCCACGACACACTGGCTTATGTGTTGAAACGTGCCGGCCGGGTGGACGAAGCTCGCGAAGCCATCAAGCGAGCGATCGAGCTTGACCCCGGCAACCCGCTGTGGCGGACACGCCTGAACGAGTTGGCGGCCGTCGAGTAAGCGGTCGGTGAAGGATTAGCCGTGGGGCAGGACATCGGTCACCATCGCCATGACGTGGCAGGTGCTGCCCGCCAGGACAAACAGGTGCCAGATCGCGTGGTTGTATTTGAGCTTCTCCCAAAGGAAGAAGACCACGCCCGACGAGTAGGCGAGACCGCCCGCGATGACCCAGAGCAGCCCAGGCGTGGACATCGCGGCGATGGCCGGGCCGATGGCGATCACCACCAACCAGCCCATGGTCAGCTTGAGCCCCAGCTGGGTCCAGCCGAAGCGGTCGAAGCAGACCAGTTTGAGCGTCAGGCCCGCCGCGGCCAACCCCCAGACGACGCCGAACAGGCTCCAGCCCCACCCCCCACCGAGGGTGACCAGCATCAATGGCGTATAGGTCCCGGCGATCAGCAGGAAGATCGCAGCGTGATCGAGCTTCCGCAGGACCCGCTTACTGGGCGGGTGCTGGATGAGGTGGTAGAGCGTCGAGATGCCGTACACCGCGATCAGCGTGGCCCCGAAGACGCTGAGCGTGACGATCCGCCACGGCTCGCCGCCGAGTCCGGCAAAGACGATCAGCAGGGTCGCCGCGGTAAGCGCCGCGGCAAGGCCGAAGCCGTGGGTGGCGACGTTGGCCCATTCTTCGCCCCGCGTGGGGTCGGATTCGAGTGCGGGGTTTTGCATGGGCTGATCGAGGGGAGAGTTGGTGAGACCACAGTATGATAGCTAGGAAAGTCCTTGCTCAGGACGCGCGACCCTCGTGCAGGGGTGGAGCGTATCACACCCATCCTTATTGCAAATCCCAACTACTGCATACCCATGAATCCAACCCTCTCTTCGATCAGGTCGATTGTTTTACTTCAATTCCTCACGGCCTGCCTGTTAGCTCTTGCCGTGGGCCCCGCCACGTCGGGCCCGCTGGAGGATGCCGAGCCCAAGGCGGTCCAGGTGTTGCTTGATGCGTCGCGATCGGAAGACCCGCTGCTACGGATGCACGCGATCGAGGGAGCCAAGTCCATGCCCGACCGGGCGTTGCCGATGGTGACGTTGGCGATGGACGACGAGAACCCCGCGGTGCGATACGCGGCGCTGGCCACGGCCGGCCGTCTCGAACTCGAGGCTCTGGGCCCGCAGGCCGCGACCATGGCCCGCGATATCTCCCAGCCGGATTACGTGAAAGCTGCGGCGCTCTTCGCAGCTGCACGCTGCGGCCAGGAAGTCGATCTGGGGCGATTGGCATCCATGCTCTGGGACGACAACATCGGGACTCGGTCCAACGTGGCCATGTTGTTCGGCTGGATGGAGAATCCGCAGGTCATTCCCGTGTTGCTCGACGCTAGCGAAGCCCCCATGGACCGCGCCCGCCCGGTCGAACGGGAACTGGTCCGACTGCAGATCACCGAGTCACTCCTGAACCTCGGCCATGATGAGAGCCTGAAAGCCCTGCGCGGCGCCGCCTATTCCAGCCACGACGAGGTCCGCATCTTGGCCACCCTCATGCTCGGCAAAACCTTGGACCGCGGCATGGAAGGCAACCTAATCGGTTTCCTCGCGAAGAATCCGATCGAGCTCCGGCTGGCCGCGGCCGAGTCCTTGGCCCGGATGGGCTCGCTCGAGGGCTTGCCGGTGATCTACGAGGCGGTTCAGCATTCAGCCCCGACGGTGCGGGCGCAGGCCGCCTTCGCCCTCGCCCAGGCCGAGTCGGACCCCGAGGCGGAGCTGCAATTAATCGGCCTCATGGAGGACCCCAACGGCCAAGTCCGCATCGCGGCTGCGGCGGCAACGCTCGAGGCTCTGTACCGCTGAACCTCGCTGTCAGCCGCAGTCCAACACCGTCGGAATCCTTGGGTAACAGGCAGCGCAGCCGTGTCTTCATCTCCATTGCGGTTGGCTTATTTAACCAAATAACGATCGGCACGCGACTTATCGGCCCCGCCATCCACAAATGGCTGTGCAGAATTGGTTGACAAGCCCGCGGCGTTGAGTTGTAATTATGTTCCCCCACAGCATTCGCGTGGCGGCGTGTCGTATTCTGCCTCCTCCCGCTCCTTTTTCATTATTGAGGACTCCCACCTTGAGCCCACTGACCAAAGCCCTTGTGTTGCTCGTGACTATCCTCTCGATCGTTCTGGTCGCGCTGGTTGTTCCCTTCGTCGCCCAGACCGATGACCTCAACGCCGAGATCTCGGCCCTCAAGACACAGGTTCAGGTCGCCAACGCTGCTGCCAGCCGTGTCGGCGGTGAGAACGAGACGCTCAAAGCCAAACTCGCACAAACCGATACGAGCAAAGATAAAACCATCGTCACGCTCGGTACGAAAATCAGTGAGCTGGAGCAGTCGCAGACCACCCTCTCGGCTCAGCTCAAAGAAGCCACCAGCCAAGTTGATAAGCACGTCACGACCATCTCGCTGATGTCGGCCACCCAGGACCAACTGACCCAGCTGCTCGAAGATCGCAACGCCATCGTCAGCGAATCCCAAGCCAGCAATGTCAAGCTCAAAACCGAAGCCGCCCAGCTGGTCCAAGCCAACAACGACCTCGACGCCCAAGTCGTCGGCCTGACCCGCACCGTGCGTCTGCTTAACGAGAAGGTCGTCGACCTTCAAGAACAACTCGCCGGTGGTGCGGTTGCCACCGGTCCTGCGACCGGCACCGGCGAACTGCCCCCGCAAATCCGTGCCAGCATCACCGGCCTCGAAAAGGTTGACGACATCACTTTTGCTTCGCTCAATGCGGGCTCCAACGACTCGATCATCCCCAACACCAAGTTCGTGCTCTTCCGCAACGGAGACCAGTTCGTTGGCACCGGCACCGCGATGTCGGTTGATGAAAACGTTAGCGTCATCAAGATCGACTCGGCCAAGAGCGACGTGGTCATCGGCGACAACGCCATGACCGGCATCCGCTACTAAGCCGTTCGCCCTCGCGCTCAACCCAATCAATATCCCCCGGCCCCAAGGCCCGCTCTCGAAAGCAAACGCATTATGGCAGACAACAGCTCCGGCCCCGGCAACAACATCTTCACCGTCCTGGCCTTTGTCGCCTTCGTCGCCCTGCTCATCGGTGTGGGCTACACCTGGATGCGACTCCAGGCCGTGACCGGCAGCGTCAACCCCTTTGGTTGATCCAGGCCGAGGCCTCTCACTCAGAACGAACGCAAACCCACGCCCAAGTGCGTGGGTTTTTCTTTGGGATAAGCCGATCGCGGCGGGTCCGAATAATTTTGGGGCTGATGAGTCCGGTTCGACGATAGTTCATATGGCCGGCTTGGCGACGACGGCGACGTCGTGTTTCGCTACAATCGCGGCAGCACCAGTGGGTTTGAGGACCCGCTGGCTAGACCGATCCTGGAAACGAACCACCATTGATCTTCGATAACCTCCTGAGCTTCTTCAGCGTCGACATGGGCATCGACTTGGGCACCTGCAACACCCTCGTGTGTGTCCGAGGAGAGGGCATCGTGCTCAACGAGCCGTCCGTCGTCGCGGTCAAGCGCAACACCAATCAGGTCCTGCAAAACGGCAACGCTGTGGGCTGGGTTGCCAAGGAGATGCTGGGCAAGACGCCCGGTAGCATCACTGCTATCCGCCCGCTCAAGGACGGCGTGATCTCCGACTTCGAGATCACCGAGGCGATGCTCGGCTACTTCATCCGCAAGGTCAACGGCAAACGGCCGTTCGTTAAACCCCGTGTCGTCATCGCCGTGCCCTCGGGCATCACCGCGGTCGAGAAGCGGGCTGTGCTCGACTCCGCTGAACGTGCGGGAGCCCGCCGGGTCTACCTCGTTGAGGAACCCATGGCCGCGGG
>JBCCWB010000188.1:0-8317 GCA_039194345.1 Planctomycetota bacterium | reverse complement strand
TCGAGATCAAGCAGACCACCGCGATCTACCCCGAAGACCTCAAGGCCATCGAGCTGCCCGTGGCGGTGAAGTCGGGGGACGAAGTGCTGCTCTAACCTCAGCCTCGTTTTACGAGTTTAATCGAGCTGTCGGATCACACCCGGGGCGTCGAGCTTGGTCTAGGGCTCGAAAAGCTATCATTTGCAGATGCCAAGGTTTTATCTGCTGCTCCTGATTTGGTTGTTGGTCGCGGTGTCTTGCGATCGGCAGGCGGATGTTCGCCAGGCCAATGCTGAGACGGTGGAAGCCCTCAGGGCCATTGGCGAAGCGGATAAGCGTGACCAAGAGTTGCTGCGTGGCGTGGTTGTGAGTTGCTATCGCTGGGGGCCCGGCGAGTGGGACGGGCCGGGGATGCAGCCGCTTCTCGATGAGCTGGGAACGCTCGGCGTCAACGCGATGCAGATCCATCCGTATGCCCGGATCGACCGCGACGGCCGAGTCACCTATCGGCCCGGGCCGGTGACGCCCGCGACAGTGAAACCCATTGAATGGGCCAACCAGCGCGGCATGGCGACGTTGCTCAAGCCTCACCTCGCCTACTGGGGCAGCGGTTTCGGTTGGCGGGGTGATATCACGTTCGAAAACGAAGCGCATTGGAAGCGGTTCTTCCAAGAGTACGAGGCGTTTATCGTGCATCAGGCCGAGCTGGCGGAGCAGGCCGGGGCACAGATTTTTGCGGTGGGGACGGAGCTGCAAAAAACGTTGCACCGCGAAGACGATTGGCGGCACGTGATCGCGGCCGTCCGTGCGGTGTATTCCGGCAAGCTGACCTACGCCGCCAACTGGGATCAGACGGGTAACGTTCCGTTTTGGGATGCGTTGGACATGATCGGGGTGCAGTTCTACTTCCCGCTTAGCGAAGCGCTGCCGCCGAGCGACGACGACCTGCGGGCGGGGATGCGCAAGTGGTTGTCGCAGCTGCGCGAGTTTTCAGAGGAGCAAGATCGGCCGGTGATGTTGACCGAGTTGGGGTATGCACAATCGGAAGAGGCCGCACTCCAGCCGTGGTTGGATACCCAGGTGGGCAGCCACGCGGCGGGCGCTGCGTTGAAGCTGCGGTGCATGCGGATCGCATTGGAAGAGGTTGCCGCAGAGCCCGCGGTGTCGGGTGTGTTTTTGTGGAAGTGGTTCCCCGGCGACCGGGACCACAGCGACGAGTTCGTCTTGCAATACGACGCGATGCGTGAGGTGATCCGTAACGCGTGGGGGGGTGACGACGTAGCCCTCGACATGAATGATTCCATGCTCGGCGGGGTTAATCAGTGAGCGATCGTGATCCGGTGACCGGGGTGCCTACGACGCTGCGCGGCTCGGCCGCGTTGTTGCTGTGGATGTTGGGCTCGGCGGCGACGCTGGCGTCGGTCTTGGGTTTGCTGGGTGATCGGCCGTGGTTCCTCGACCTGTTTGCGCACTTCCGGTTGCAGTACGCGGTGGGCTTGGTGGTTGCGGTGGTCGGGATGGGGCTGCTGAAGAAGTGGTTTTCGCTGGGCGTGTTCGGCGCGGCGTTGATGTTGAATGGGGTGTTACTGACGCCGCTGTGGATCACGCCGACACAGCCTGAGGGTGATGGCCCCGAGCTCAGACTGGTGGCGTTCAACGTGTTGACTTCCAACCCTCAGAAGCAAGTGGTCACCGATTGGCTTAACACCACCGATGCGGATGTTCTGATTTTGCAGGAGGTCAATCAAGCGTGGGTCGATCATCTCGATAGCGGATTAGAGGGTTTCTACAGGTTGCCGACCAATAGCACCCGTGAAGACAATTTCGGCATCGCGGCGTATATCCGAGGCGGCTTAGATATCGATGAGTTCGCTTCGGTGATCGATCCGGCGGAGGTTCCGACGATCGATGTTGTTTTGAACGGGGAAGGCGACGCGGTCCGCATTATGGGTGTACACACCCTGCCGCCGGTGGGCTCGGCTTACTCCCGGTTTCGTCGTGAGCAATTACGTGATGCTGCAGAACGGGCGGCTCAATCAGAAGAACCGGTTGTTTTGGCTGGCGACCTCAACGCGACGCGTTGGTCGGCTCCTCTTCGCCGTTTGCTACGCGAGACGCAACTGCGCGACTCGGCCGAGGGCTTCGGCCACCAGGGCACTTGGCCGAGCTCGCTGTCTTGGACCGGCATGATCCCGATCGACCACGTGTTGGTGAGTCCGGGCATCCGCGTCGAAGATCGATGGGTTGGTCCCTCGCTCGGATCGGACCATTGCCCGGTGGTCGTTGATTTGGTTTTGCCGTGAAGCCGAGCGGCGGGTGGGCGCGAGCTTTGGCTAAAAAAAACCGCAAGCCGGGGAGGAATCCGACTCGCGGGGGTAGAAATGCGGTTGAACTACTGAAACCAAATTAAACACGCATTTTACCGCATCGCAAGACGACCAGACCCGGAATCTGTTATCGGCAAAAAGGTTGTCAAGACTTGCCTGAAGGCCGGATCAGCCGTTGATGGCGGTGATCTGAACCTTGAGGTAGTTCTGGCGGTGGCCCTTCATGCGCTTGTAGGTCTTGCGGCGCTTGAACTTCACGACGCTGACCTTCTCGCCACGGCCTTCTTCGAGGATATCGGCGGTCACCGAGACGCCGTCGACCAGGGGTTGGCCGATGCGGGCTTCGCCGTCGGGGTTGCCGACGAACATGATGCGGTCGAAGGTGACGCTGGCGGCGTCTTCGGGCAGGTCGCGGACGTCGACCTTGATGACGTCGCCTTCTGCGACTTTGATCTGGGTGCCGGAGTCTTCGATGATGGCGTACATGGCGGGTTCTCGGGGTTAAGCAGGGGTTTCAAAAGGTGAACCCGGGTCAAATCGGGCTGCACGGATGGATTTTGGGTGTGGGTTCGCCGTGGCGAGCCGAGGAGTGTAGCAGAAGGCCCATGGCAAGGCAATGGGTGGGGTTGGCTGGAGCGGTGGGAGAGGTGGTTTTCGGGGCGGCCGCGTCTGCGGTGAAATCGTTTGAGCGAAGCCAAGAGGCTGTGCCCGGTTTCGTGATCGCCACACGCAACATCGGCGTGTTGCGTCAGCACCACAGTTGTGCCAGACGGATCGGTGTGGGGAGCAGGCGAGAGTTTGATATTTTTACTGAAAAATAAGGGTTTATAAAAAATTATGGTTCAATTTTTCTATTGGCACGGCCGTTGTGGTACCTCTTTTCGTCGCCCGCAGTGGTGAAAAGAGACCGCCGGCCTGAGAACCCGGCAACCCGAGAGACCCGGCTGCTGCCATGTTGGTGGCGCCCCCGTTGAACCGGAGATTCCCGACGAACAACATCCCGCTCAGTGGGCCCACGGAGGGTTGGGCCCCCTGAAACGGATGCCAAAACGTCAAACCCCAGATCAGGAGTCGGCAGAACTCAAACCCGCGGCCCACACCCGCGGTGCATCAAGAGACCCGAATCCAGAACCGTCTAGGCCAGTTCTTAACTCCGCTTGGCCCAGACCCATAATTTCTCCCGCCCCTGATCGAGTGCGGCCCGACATCCTAGATGCCGGGTCGTGCTTTTTTATGGGTTGTGTAAAACCCGATGAAGCCTCGATCGTGACGCAGCGCAAGCATCCGGTGAGTTATGCTTTGGCTGGGAACCGGGGCTTAATATCCAAGTGGGTATTTCAACATGAACGATCAGGCGCAAACAAGCAGTACCGCCGCGCCGAAACGCCGGCGATGGAAGAGATGGCTCAAGATCGGCGTGCCCGTCGCGGTGCTCTTGTATCTGCTCGGCGGGTTCGTAGGCGTGCCGGTGGTGATCCAGAAACTCATCATCCCCAAGGTCGGTGAACGGCTCAACGGCAGCATCACCCTCGACAAGGCACGCTGCAATCCGCTGCTGCTCTCGCTCACGCTCGAAGGCCTCAGCATCAACGACGAAGCGGACCAACGGCTACTTGGCTTCGACCGTTTCCACGGCGACTTGCAAGCCTCGTCGATCTTCCGCAAAGGGTTCATCTTCAAAACCATCGAGGTCGATCGCCCCTTCGGCGAGGCGACCCTGCTCGAAGACGGCAAGATCAATCTCGTCCAACTCATCAAGCCCGCGGAGAACCCCAAGCCCAAATCCGATAAGCCGATCGAGCTGCCTCACCTGCGTATTGCCAACATCGCGATCACCGACGGCCACCTCGGTTTCTTCGATCAGGCGCTGGGTGTCGAGCCTTTTGAGTTCGTGATCGATCCGCTGTCCTTCAACATGGAGGACCTGGACACCCGCCCCGAAAACGAAAACCCCCACCGTTTCGAGGCCACGACCGACCTCGGCGAGAAGGTTTCTTGGGAAGGCACCTTCTTTCTGAATCCGCTGACCTCGGCGGGGCGGTTCACGCTCGAAGGCCTCGATCTGTCGCGCTACCGTCCGTACTTCGGCCGATTCACCAAGCTCCAGCTGACCTCCGGCACGGTCGGGCTGGATGTGAGCTACGACTTGGCCCCGGTGGGCGATACGCCGGTGGCGGCGCTGAACTTGGCCTCCCTGACTGTCGATGCGATCCAGGTCTCGCAGGGCGACACCGCGATCATCGATGGGGTGGGCGTTGAGGTCGAAGGTGTCCAGGTCGACGCGGTCCAACGCAACCTCGTCGCCCAACGCGTCGCCACCCGAGATGGCAAGCTGTTGGTGGAACGCGATGCCGAGGGCAATCTCATCGTGATGGAGTCGCTGTTGGTCGTGCCAGAGACGCCGCCAAGTGACGAGGGCGCATCAGTGAGTCAGACGACAGTGGCCGAAGCCCCGGCACAGGCCCCGTCGAACAAAGTGCCGTCGGCGGATCCCAATGCGGCGCTGACGCCTTGGGCTCGTGTGGCCGAGGGCCTGCAGAAGATCGTGCTCGACGCGGTGCAGGGCTGGGAAGTCGAGCTGGTGCGAGGCGAGGTGATCAACTACGCGCTGCGCATCACCGACGCCTCGACGCCGACGCCTGCGGAGCTGGGTGTTGAAGAAGTCAATCTCCTCGTTGGCCCGGTGAAGTCTGCGGAGGGCTATGTCGTGCCGTTCGAAGCTTCGCTTAAACAGCTCAGCCCCGCAGCCGGCACCGTGGAAGCGGCGGGGCGGGTGGGCGTCGAAGCCCTGACCGCTGAGGTCACCGAGCTGACGATTCAAGCCCTCGACCTGTCGGTCGCCGCGCCCTACGCCGCGATGTTCCTGCCCGAGGCGGATGTGCAGTCGGGGCTGGTCGATGTGACCGGCACTGCAACCGCCGATGTCTCGGACCCCGAGAAACCCAAAGCTATTTTTAATGGCGAAGTGAGACTCAGCGAACTCCTGGTGGAAGGCCCAATCGAGGGCGAGCCGCTGTTGGGTTACCAGCAGGTCGAGGTCTCCGGCATCGCGTTCGATCACGATGCGGCTACTGTGAACGTCGCCAAGATCCAAGGCGAAGGGCTTCACGCCAGCGCTGCGGTGCCGATCGTCGCGGACGAGCCCGAAGCTTCCGAAGGCGAGTCGCAGACGACCTCGGCCGAGCCCGCCGAAGCAGCTGCGGCTGACTCGGGCGAGTACCAGCCCCTGACCATCCCGCTCCCTTACGCGGTTCGTGTTGAAGAACACACGCAGAACGATGTACGCCTGTTTGTGCTCGGCACCGGTGTGGAGCCGGAGGTCCGGTTGGTGATCGACCAGATCGAGTTGGATTACTCCGGCTTCGACACCGCGAAGGATGCCGCCCCGGGCACTCTTAAACTCAGCGCGTCACCGAGTGGCGGTCAATTCAGCGCAACCGGTACCGTGGTCCCCGACTTCGAAGACCTCAACCATTCCGATGTTGATCTTGAAGTTCAGCTCGACGACCTTTCCCTCACCGCGTTTAGCGGCATTAGTGGAAGATACGTCGGTAGGACCATTGGGTCAGGCGGCTTCTTTCTCCCGCCGTTCGATGTGAATGTGCAAGACTATCAACTCAGCATGTCGCCGAAGTTCAAAATCAAAGAGTTTGAATTCGGTGAAAAAGTCGACAGCCCGGACAAGATTCCATTACCGATCGAGCTGGCCGTGGCGATTTTGAAGAACCCCGTCACGGGCGAGATTGCTTCGCTGGGGAGTGTGCCGATCTCGGGGCCTTTGAACGAGCCATCGGTCTCGATCGGCGGCATGATTCTCAACGCCTTGGATGATCTGGTGACCGGCATCGTCGCAGCTCCGTTCAACTTGCTCGCCGGGGCGCTGGAAGGCGGGGAAGACATCGACCCTGCCACGCTGTCACATGTCGTATTTGCCGACGGCCAAGCGACACTCAGCGAAGACTCGAAACAACGTTTGGACTTGCTCGGCCAAATTTTGACCAAGCGCCCCGAGCTCGCGGTCGTGCTTCACTCACTATCACTCGACGAGCGTGACCAGGAAGGCTTGATTCGCGAAGCCTTCTTGGACCTTGTGCGGGAAAAAACGCTGCCGACTTTACCCAATGATCACCCGGCTCGGCAGAACCCCAAGCTCATCCAGCTCACCGAGGCGCAGTACCAAGCCTCCATCTTTGCGGCCTACGCCTCGTTGGCCGATCCTGAATCCGAGACGCCCGGCCAGCTCGTGGTTCCGCCGCTTATGCTTCCGGAAACCGAAGAAGCTTCCCGAAAAGTTCGCCGGGGCGGTTCGGCCCGCGGCGGCGGTGTCCCCAACGTTCCTCGTCGCAATAAACCAGACGCCGACGCCGAAACCTCAACGGAATCGGCCGAGGGATCCGACGCCCCGTCGATACCCTTCGATCAAGCTGAAGCCGAGGTGCTCGCCAAGCTCAGCCTGCCCGATGACGCAGTGGGTCAACTCGAACAGCAGCGCCTCGCCGCGGTGCAGGCCTACTTTGCTGATTCCACTTCCATCGAGCCGAGCCGAGTGATCCCCGCTCCTGACGATACGGACGGTCCCCCCGCAGCCATTCTTAATGGCCTACCGGACGAGCCAACGGTCTGTTTCACGATGGACAGCGCCCCGGGCGGTTGAGCTGGGTAACGCCGCAAGTTGTGAACGGATTACATCGTGCCTTCGCCGCGGCGCTCGAGCCCAATCTTCTTGAGCATTTTCTCGTCGGCGTTGCCGTTGAGTTGCCAGTAGGGCAGGCGTTCGACGGCCGTCAGTTCCATGCCGTAGCCGTCGCTGCGAGCGAGCTTGACCAATCGACGGTCGCCGTCATCTGCCCGATCAACATAGAACGTGTAGGTGCGGACTCCAGCAACCTTGGCGGTAAAGACATCGCACTCGAAGTCGCCTGCGGGGGTCGAAACGGTTTGCGGGTCGGTCTGCCAAGACAGGGTGGCGTTTTCCCACGTCGCGGGGACATGGAGCAAACGCTGCAACGCCATCGATCGGTACACCGGCACTTCGATCGATTCGCCTGGTTCTAGCGCCGGCCCCGCTAGCCCCCGCGCCCACATCATCAGCGCATCTTCGGCGATCCCACCGACGGGGTGCTTCATCGTGTTCTGCTGATCGGCTGCGGTTTCGAAATAGCTGTTGATCGATTCACGAACGCCCGGGCTGCGGGTCTTGTCTTGGCTGAAGAGCGCCTGCTGGTAGACGTGCCCGCACCATTCTTGCATCGAGAAGCTGACTTTCGTGGGCGAACCCGCGGGCAGGCCGTTGACGGGCTTGGTGGGTACGAAAACACTGGTCATCAGGTTGTAGTCGTAGATTCCGGTCTGGAAGTCTTCGACGAGGTTGAGCTTGACCACGTTGTGCGTGCCCTTGCCGCCGGTGTCGGATTTGACGCGTTTTTCGGGGTTGAACGGCTCGGTGACCGTGATGGCCACCGCGGTGCCGGTGCGCAGCTCGTTGTAACGCGGGTAGGTCAGGTTGTAGGTCGCCATCTCGGCGTTGCCGTCGTACCAGACCTTGCCGAAATCGCTGCCGTAGGACTGGGGCGTCCAGGGTTTATCGTCCGCCAGGGCGGTTGCCGTCATCAGCCCGAGTCCCAACACCGCCGTCGTCATCATCCGCATCGACATCACAAAAGCTCCATGAAAGAGTGGATTCATTCCCAATGATAGCGCCCCGATCCCCCACTTTAGCCCCGGGTCAATGGCCCGGGGTGCTGCGGCCACCAAGCCCTTTTAACCCTTCTTGAAATCCTCGGACCCCACCGGATACTTCGCTCGGTTCATCGCCATCTTCGCAGTAAACGCCGAGGATAGATCGATGTCCAGCCGGTTCGCCATCGCCAAGGTGTAGGCCAAAACGTCGGACAGCTCTTCGCGGATGCGCTGCATTTTTTTGGCGTCGCCGGTGATGTCAGGGGGTTGTTGGACCGGGTCCCACTGAAACAGCTCCATCAGCTCGGCCGCCTCGATCGCGATCGACATCG
>JBCCWB010000187.1:0-8468 GCA_039194345.1 Planctomycetota bacterium | reverse complement strand
TCCTTGGAAAGCTCAGTCAGCTTGACGCCGAGCTTGTCGAGGTGCAAGCGGGCGACCTTCTCGTCGAGGATCTTGGGCAGAACATACACCTTGCCGGGCTCGTAGACCTCGCCGGACAGGGTTTCCTTGCCGTCCATGTTCAGGGCCAGGTCGATCTGCGCGATCGTCTGGTTGGTGAACGAAGCGGACATGACGAACGACGGGTGACCCGTCGCACAACCCAAGTTGAGGAGCCGGCCCTCGGCGAGGATCAGCACGCTGTGGCCGTCTTCGAAGGTGTACTCGTCGTACTGCGGCTTGATGTTGGTGCGGGTGGTGACCTTCTCGAGCTCAGCCATTTCGATCTCGTTGTCGAAGTGGCCGATGTTGCCGACGATCGCCTTGTCCTTCATCTTCTGCATGTGGTCAACGGTGATGATGTTGTAGTTGCCCGTCGTGGTGATGAAGATGTCGGCCTCGGTCAGGGCGTCTTCGAGCGTGGTCACTTGGAAGCCCTCCATCGCGGCCTGCAACGCGCAGATCGGATCGCACTCGGTCACGATGACGCGGGCGCCTTGGCCCTTGAGCGATTGGGCGCAGCCCTTGCCGACGTCGCCGTAGCCGCAGACGACCGCGACCTTGCCGGAGATCATCACGTCCGAGGCGCGGAAGATGCCGTCGATCAGCGAGTGGCGGCAGCCATAGAGGTTGTCGAACTTGCTCTTGGTGCAGGAGTCGTTGACGTTGATCGCGGGGAACAGCAGCTTGCCGTCACGTTGCATCTCGTAGAGGCGGTGCACGCCGGTGGTGGTTTCTTCCGACACGCCCTTGCAGGCTTCGGCTACGGTCTGCCAACGGGTGGGGTTAGCTTCGAGGCAGCGGGCCAGGGTCTTGAGGACTTCCTTGAACTCGGCGTTGTCGGTGGTCTCGGGGCCGGGCACGCTGCCGGCCTTTTCGCACTCAACGCCCTTGTGGATCAGCATAGTGGCGTCGCCGCCGTCGTCCACGATCAGCTCGGGGCCCACATTGCCGTTGTCGCCGAAGTCCAGCGCACGCTCGGTGCACCACCAGTATTCCGCGAGGGTTTCACCCTTCCAGGCGAAGACGGGCACGCCCTTGGGGTTGTCGGGGGTGCCGTTGGGGCCGACGACGACCGCGGCGGCGGCGTGGTCTTGGGTCGAGAAGATGTTGCACGAGACCCAGCGGATGTCGGCACCCAGCTCGGCGAGGGTTTCGATCAGGACCGCAGTCTGGATGGTCATGTGCAGCGAGCCCATGATGCGCTTGCCCTTGAGCGGCTGCGACGGGCCGTACTCCGCACGGCAGGCCATCAGGCCGGGCATTTCTTCCTCGGCCAGACGAATTTCTTTACGGCCAAACTCAACGGTTTCGGGCGAGAGGTCGGCGACCTTGAAGTCAAGGCCGTTGAGGGTCTCCACGGAAGGGAGGGTGGCGGTGTCGAGAGCGGTCATGAGAGTCTCCAATTGAAGGGGGTAAGGTTTAAGGTTTGAGTACGGAGGGTTTGTTTCGGTCAAGCCGCTTGCGGCTTAGCGGATCGCATGGCCCAACAACAACGTCGGGCCCTTGGCATCGGGGGCGGGTTTGAGCGAGCGGGCGTCGGCTTGCGACAACCCGGCATCGCCAAGGATCTGGGTGAGCGAGTCGGGCGTGAAGCCCATCGAGCGTTGGCCGAGTGATCGGCGGAAGTCTTCGCGGTCGTGCAGCATGAGATCGACCACCACCGCTTTGCCTCCAGGCTTGAGCACGCGACGCATCTCGGCGATCACCGCGGCGGGGTCTTCGAGGTAGGTGAGCACCAACACGCAGAGGACCGCATCGCAGCTCGCATCTTCCAGAGGGACGTTGGTGAGCTGGCCCTGCTTGAGTTCGACGTTGTCGTGGCCCCGAGTTTGAGCGGCGGCGGCTTTAAGCATGGCCGAGCTGTTGTCGATGCCGACGACGTGTTGGACGTTGGGCGCGAGGGCTGCGGCGAGTTGGCCGGTGCCGCAGCCGAAGTCGGCGACTGTCCAATCGCTGGGGAGCAACGCGAGCAGGGCTTCGTAGCCGAACGTGTCGCCGTAGAGCTCCGTACGGGTCTTGTCCCAGCCCGAGGCGGCGTCGTCGAAGAACGCAGAGCTATCACCCGCACGCTCAGCCAAGCGGGCGGCGAGACGCACCTCATCTTGAGCCAGCGTCGGCCAATCCGCCACACGGTCACGGGTCAACACCCATAGATCACGCTGGGCGGGGTCGAGTTCATCCAGCACCATGCGGTACAGGTTGGTGGTCGCTTGGCGGCGGCTGATGAGCCAGTCCTCATCGGCCAAAACTTTGAGGTGTCGGCTCACCGTGGATTGCGGAAGTTGAACCACGCTGCAGAGGTCCGACACACCCAGCTCCTGCCGATCGAGCAGGCGGAGCAGACGCACCCGCGTGGCGTCGGCCAGGGTGGCCAGCCAACGGAGCATCGTGTCGGGTTGGGTGTCGGTACGGTTCATGAAGTCATTATCGGCAATTCCAACCGATGCTTCATCAGTCTATCCGGATGAATGAATAATTCCAGTTATTTTGGCCTCCTGACCCTAAAAACCCGTTTTCTGGGCGTTAGGAACCATTGCGTTGGCTTGATACGCCAAGTCATACGCTGAGGAGCCCTGTATCATGGCCGATGATGAGCAGCATGGAAGCGATACAAATCGGAGTCGCGGGGCTGGGGGGATACGCCCAGACGATCGCCCAACTGCTCCTGGATCACGGCCCCACCACCCAGCCAACGGCCACTTTCGCGGCGGTCTGCGAGCCCGACCTAGCGACACATGCGAAGCAGGCCGATCGGCTGCGGGGGCGGGGGGTGACGGTTTACGAGTCCTATGAGCGGATGCTCGAGCACCCCGGACTTGAGGCGGTGTGGCTGCCGGTGCCCATCGATTTGCACTTGCCGTTCGCCCAGCAAGCCTTGGCGAAGGGGTTGCACGTGATGCTTGAAAAGCCCGTCGCCGGGACAATCGACGAAATTGACCAACTCATTGCCGCACGCGACGCGGCGGGCAAGCAATTGCTCGTCGGCTTCCAGGATGTCTACGACTCGGTCACCCTTCCGCTCAAACGCCGCCTGCTTTCCGGCGAGCTCGGCAAGGTGCTCAGCGCCACCGTCCACGGCTGTTGGCCCCGCGACACGTACTACTTCAACCGTGCGACCTGGGCGGGTGCGATGAAACGCGGCGACACTTGGGTCCTCGATAGCCCGGCCAACAACGCCATGGCCCACTTCATCAACATCGTCTTGTTTCTCCTGGGCAACGATGAAACCAGCAGCGCTCGCCCCACCCGTCTCGCGGCCGAGCTGTATCGTGCCGCCGACATCGATAACTTCGACACCGCATCGATGCGGGTCACACTCGATCGCCCTGATCCCATCGACTTTCTCATCCACCTCACCCACGCCTGCTCCACCACACGCCACCCCGTCATCCGGATCAAGACCGAGCGTGGCGAAGTCGTCTGGACGATCGACGAGACCTCGGTCACCCTCGACGGCCAAACCGTGACCACGCCGCGTGACCGACAGATGCACCGCAACATGCTCGAAGCCTTCGCCAAGGCGATCCGTGGTCAACCTCTGGCCAAGCGTTGCGTCGCCTCTCTCGAATCCGCACGTTGCCACACGACAATCATCAACGCCGCCTCCCAAGCCACGCCGATCATCCCGGTCCCTGCGTCGTCGATCCAACACGTGCCAACCGAAACCGGCACCATCCACGCGATCCCCGAAATCGAATCCGTGTTCGAGCAGTGCGCCGCTCAGGGCCAGATGCTCCACGAGTCGGAGCTCCTGTCGTTCAGCGTCCCCGCCCGGGCGATGGACCTATCCAACTACACCCACTTCGCGGGCCCGGCCGCCTCGGCCTAACCCAAGCTCACGGTTTTCTAGGGTTTTCGGCTCCCCCGGGTTAAACTGTACGGCCCACCTATGCCGTATCCACTCGAACAACCCCTGCCTCAACTCCGCTCCGCACGATGCCTCTTGTGGGTATTCGTTTTCAGCCTGCTGGCAACGCTGAGCATCGGCTGTGTAGAGACGCGTGTGGTCAGCAGCAGTTGGGATAGTCTTCGCGAGTTGGCCGATCCCCCGCCCGAGCAAAGCAAAGACGGCAAGAGAGTGCGTGGCCAGGCCTTTGCCGTGGAGCTGCAAACCTTCTCCGGAGCCGATCGGCTGCGAGAGGCTTACGACTTCGCCAACACCGTGCGCACCAAAGGACAGATCGCGGACATCCGGTTTGTCGATCGTGGCCGCGACGCGGTGGTATACGCCGGGCGCTACCCGCGTAAAGATCACCCCGAAGCGCAAGCCAAATTGAAAGAAGTCCGTGCCGCAACGATCGACGGCAAACGCGTGTTTCGCAAAGCCAAACTCGTGGCCATCGACCGCAAGCAAGCCGGCATCCGCGACAAATACGACCTCAGCCAATTCTCGGGCTATCGCACGCTACTGGTCGCGGTATTCGATGCGAATCACGGCAAGGAGTTCCGACGGGCCGCCGAGGAAACCGCAAGCGACCTGCGTGAAGAACATGAGGTTGACATCTACTTCTACCACGGCCCCAACCAATCACTCGTCACCGCCGGGCTCTTCACCCAGATGGACTTCGTCCCTGTCGATGGGGTCGACCGATACGGCCCCGATATCCGCCAAATGCAGGAAGTATTCCCTCACACCCAACGCAACGGCGAATACCTCATCGGGCAAGACATCGCCACCGAGGACAAACGTGAGCCAACGGTGGTGGTACGGGTACCATGAGTAGGGAGTAGGGAGTAGGGAGTAGGGAAATCGTATTTCGATAAAGCCCGCGGATGGCGAAGCCTTCCGCGCGGTTGTCATCGCTCACTTCTCAAGTCCGACTCAACCCCACTGCCTTAGCACCCCGCACCTTCCACGCGCCCCACGCCAACGCCGCGTACACCGTTAGCCACACGAGGAGCGTCAGCCCGGTGCCGATCGCATAACGCCCATCAAACGCCCCGCCGTTGGCGTAGTTCACCCACGCCCAGTACGACCAAGGCAACGTCAGGCTCGCCACCCACACCGCGGGCCCCACGATCGTCCGCCCCGCAGACCACGCCACCGGCAACAACGCCATCGCCCACAGCAGATACCACGGGTGCACCGTGCTCGACAGGCACACCATCGCAAAGAAATACGTCGTCGCCGCCCGCCACGGCACGCGGTGAAACAGCATCGCCAACACCAGCACTACCAGCAGCAACACGCCCGACACGATGTCCGCAACGCGCTTCGCTTGCTGCTGAATCTCCCAAGAATTGCCCTCGGTGATGAACGGCCGAACGCCCGCTTCGATCATCGGATGCAGCGAGCCGTTAAAACTCCACCGCGTCACAAACTGCCGGGACGTCTCGAACATCCCGCTCAGCCCGCCCTCCATCAAAGCAAACGGCACGTACAACGCCAGCAACATCAACACACACGAACCCGCCGCGAGCAGGATCCGCTTGGTCCCGCCGACCTCCGACCGCAGCTTCCAAGCCATCAAGAGCGCCAACGGCATCACGATCGGCTTCACCCCCGCCGCCAAGGCCAACAACACCCCCGCCCCGATCGCGCACCACCCCGCCAGCCGTTTGTCTTCCCACCGCCATGCACGTTGCGCCAACATCAGCGATCCGATCATCGCAGCGATCCCGATGCCGTCCTGGTGTCCGCTCCACGCCGTTTCCACGATCACCAGCGGGCTCCACGCATACATCACCGCCCACCACGGCGAGCGCCCCAAACTCTTCAGCTGAATGAGAAGCAATAAGACGATTAGCAAATCCAGCAACGCAAACGCCAAGCGAAACACGGTGGCGACGCCGATCCCATTCGCGTCGTCACCGGCCCAGATGTTGTAAGCCTTGGCGACCCCGGCAAAAAACCATTGGCTGGTCGGCTGATAGATCGTGACCAACTCTTTGTTGTTGATCCAGGTCATCCATTCGGTTTGCTCATGCCCCCCCGCCGCGTGTAGTTCCTTGATGGCGTGCTCGGGTGGCCTGACGTAAGGGTTCTGGCCTACTGCAAGCGTTTGCCCATCAAAAACGTAACGCCAGATATCGTCGCTCAGCGCCACCGGCATGAAGAATACGTACCCCAACCGCACCACCGCCGCGACGCCGAGGATAATCCAGGGCGCGTGCTTCTTGGTGAGTTGGTTACGCCGGAAGACCAGCAGCGACAGGCCGAGCCAAATCACCGCCGAGCCGATCCACACCGTCCAGAGCAGCGGCACGTCGGGAATGATCATGTGGCGTCCGCCCCCACCCGCAAGGCCGACGCCAGTTGCTGAGCAAGTGTTTGCTTGACCATTTCCATTGAGGGGCAATCTTCGCCGAGCAGTTGCTCTAGACTGGTCACGGGTCGATGGCCGAGGCCACACGGGTCGATCGTCTGGAAGTGCGACAAGTCGGTGGTGACGTTGAGCGCCAGGCCGTGCATGGTGGTGTTCTTACGGATGCGGACGCCCATGGCGCAGAGCTTCGCGGTGCGAGGAGGGGTGAGGGATGAGGGGTGATGAGTGAGTTGCATGGCTTCACCCCTCATGCCTCGCGCCTCATCACGCTGCGCCACCCAAACCCCCGTCGCCCCGCTTTCGGTATGTCCCTCCACCCCGAACTCCGCGGCCGTCCCGATCACCACCTCTTCGAGCATGCGCATGTACCGCCCGAGGTTCAGGCCGTGGTCGTTGAGGCGGAGGATGGGGTAGGCGACCAGTTGGCCTGGGCCGTGGTAGGTCACGTCGCCGCCGCGGTCGGTCTCGCAGAGTTCGATGCCAAGCTCGGCCAGCCGTTCGGGACCCGCGAGGACATGGTCGCGGACGCCCTTGCGATGGCTGACGGTGATGACCGGGTCGTGCTCGACCAGGATCAACGCGGGCCGGGCTTCGCCGAGGCTGACCGCGAGGTTGCGCTCACGCTGGACATCCAGCGCCTCGGCATACCCCATGCGATCCAGATCAACGATGTCCCAATCCATAACGGTTTCCGCACACGACGAATCAACCCTCATGATACGCAACCAGCCGAAGCCTCGGCGTATTCCACCGAGCGTGATCAAGCCGCGTGGCGGGGAGCGGTGGGATCTGATACGGGGTCGGGTACCAAAGATTCCCAAGCGTTGGCGATACGCAGGTTGTCCCGGCCGCTGCGTTTGACCGCGTACATGAGCTGATCGACCTGGCGGATTAACGCGTCTTCGTCTTCAACCCGGCAGTCGCAGTTGAGCAGGCCGATGCTGAACGTGACCGACCAGCCTTCACGCCGCATCGCTTCGAGTAACTCGAACCGGAGCTTAGCGATCAGCAGTTCCGCGGCCAACGGTGGGATCTCGGGCAACAACAACGCGAACTCGTCACCCCCCAGACGGGCAACGGTATCGGTCTTGCGGAGGCGTTTCTGCATCTCTTGGACCACCGTGATCAACACGCGGTCGCCCTCGGCGTGGCCGAGTTGGTCGTTGACCTGCTTGAAGTGATCCAGGTCGAGGTACACCAACGAAAAGCCTCGGCCGTAACGTTGTGTGCGGGCCAACTCCTGCATGAGTACTTCAAAAAAACTGCGGCGGTTGACCGCGCCCGTGAGCACATCGGTCCGGGCGAGGTCGTGCTGCTTGGCAATCGCCGAACGCAGCGAGAGGATCAACATGGTGAAGGTTAGGAAGAACGACAGGCGAACGACCGCGTTCCAGAACGGGATGGCGACGTGGCTGTATTCGGTGCCGCTGAGGACCTCGGCCTCGGCCCACGCCGCAGCGCTAAGTCCTGCGACGAGCATCGCGCTGCGTCCGCCGACCTTCAGGCACACCAGCCCGATGGGCACGAGATAGAACAAGGAGAACGACACTTCGCGCCCGGTCACGATGTCCAGGCCCATTACGCATAACACCGCCACGACCCCGGCGGTGAGCCAGTGCCATTTCGAGATGCGCGGATTGGTCCCATATAAACGCATGGAATACCCCGGCGAGATGTTCGCCGGAAGTGGTATCGACCAAGGGTGAGGGTGGGTTTATGCCGTTTGGCGAAGGCACACCGGATAGCGCGTTGCCCGAATGTCGTTATCGGGCGGGCGGTGACGCAACGGCCGACCCAAGCTTGGGCTCGAGCGACACATGTTTGCTCTCCTGGGCGACACACCTGACCGATGGTGTGAATTTTTTTGGCAGCCGCTCTGCCGAAGAGGGACAGGGCGACCAACATGAAGGCAAAACCACGTCGTCGGTGAACTGAGTGACAACGCCTCACCTTCCGTAGCCGTGTGCCAGCACCCTCCGGAAAATTTATTCGACAGACCCGCAATATTATCGGCGTCTTACGGGATGTTACTTGCAGAAGAACAAACTCCATCCACCTCTTCATTTGCAAGGAACCCCCGACGAAACTCAAACTCGCCCTGCCCGTTTTCGCCGCTTCGTTGTTCGCCGTGGGATGTCAATC
>JBCCWB010000186.1:0-8513 GCA_039194345.1 Planctomycetota bacterium | reverse complement strand
GCATCAATCTCTGTGATTAGATAGTGCCCAGGCCCGAGCCCTTTCGCTTCAACCAGACGTGTGCGCTCTAAGTAAAGGTTGCTTATCAGCGTTCTTTCTGGTGCATCCGCTGTGGATGCTGCTGCATTCTGTTCAAGTTTAGAATAATTCGGGTCAGCAACAGCCACGATACGCAAAGCATCTGAGTCTGTTCCCGCGTGTAAAGCTGATTGGTAAGCAGTTTTAGCGCTCAGCGTTAAAAGTTCGGCTTCGGCGAGTGTATCTGCGAGGCGTTCGAGGCGATTGCCAAAGACGCTATCACCGTCTTTAGTTCGAAGAGCGGCTACACCATTTTCTTTTTGAAATTCAAGCTGTTGTTGTGCGAGTTCGTCAAGTTCTTTGTTCAGACGAAGCTTTTCATTATGTAGTACGTTCAGAACTTCAGCCGCTGTATGGCTGCGACGATCACTATGGTATTCAGAGTACGCTTGAACTAAGGAATTTACCGTTATGGCATTGTCCTCGGGGGAAGGAGAACGCATTGAGATGAGCAAGATTTCTTCGGATTCATCAAAATCTACGGTAAGGTGCTTTCGGACATATCCAATGGGGTTAGTAGCCGCCCAGATAGAGTCGGCTTGCTTCATTGATGGGACTTCCAGGGCTCTGGAAAGCATAGATGTTGAAGTCAGAACCTGCCTCTGAGCGGACATGGAATGCTGAGCAGCAAATCCACTGCCAAAATTCTCACTTATAATCTGAGGCTGGGCTTGATCCATGTAAATGACGGCTGTGCTCTCGTATATCGGTGTCGCACGTGACAGGTATACGATTCCAGCTACAAGTCCGCATAGCGTGCATAGAAGAATGGTCCACTTGCGTTGCCAGCCGATTTGCAGCAAGTTACCAAATAGAGCGGAATCATCTTCGTCTGAAGGGGGTGTGGGAGTGCTGTTGGTGTTGATGTAGGAGATGGGGTTCCCCGGCAGTTGGGAATTAGCATAATATCCATCAGATTGGTTTTGGGCACTCAGAAAACGAGGGGGACGTAGCGCAGGAATGCTATGACCATTGGCTGCGTTGCCGTTTTTGGTCATTCCTAGGTTTTCTTGATTCTCAGAGCCACTCATCAGTTTATATCCTTAGTCCCCTTTGCTGAGATCGATGCTGCTGAAAGGCATGCACACTGATCGCTTTGGCTTGAGGCATATCATGCCTCAGCCATCCATACTTATTGCTTGGATCGATAGTCGCCCCGTTTAGCTGCTACCCACCGGCACACTTACTGAGTTGATGTACTTGCTACATTCTCAGTCTGTTTGTCCTGTGTGAACAATTAGTTGCCTGGGGGTGGACCAAACGGACTCCGTGCTGGCGGGATGTTCGGCGTTCTCGGGCGTCTGCGCATCTCAATGATTTCGCCTACTTCATGAGCGATGTCACTCGTCTGTGAATTTGCAATCTGAATAGCAATGGATTCAGGTGCGTATTCAATGTGCCCAGCGTCCAATGTGGTTGGAACAAGCCCATTGGTAAGGGTCAACGTGATTGCTGTTTCTATCAACATCCTGATTTACTCCGGCTAGTTAAATCTTGTCACAGATATCCACTAAACAAATTTCATGCCGTAAATTTCATGAGTACGGCTTTAACGTTTCTTTCGCAGTAGGAAGCAGGTACCTGCGAGACCGATTAATACGAGTGATGAGGGTTCCGGGACAACTGTCTCGATCACTGAGTAGTTGTCCAGATAAGCCACGCCCTCGACGTCTGGCAAAAAAGCATCCGACGCAAAAGTCAAAAACGAAACGTTTTGAACTTCTTCACCAGTACCAAAATCGACAAACTCGATCAGTGCTACCGAGTCTAGTAGGAGCAAACTGTCCACAGCTACGGAGTAGGTGCTGGTAGGAATATCAACCGTGATAACCCAGTTTTGATATTGATCTAGGAGGATAGAATCCAGTGGCAGATCAACACCATCGGGGAGTAGAAAGTCTGCGTCTAAGGGGTCGTTGTTGGTTGCGACAAAAAGGGCAGGGCCGTTCCCTACAGTAGAAGTCTCAACACCTACGCTAAGAATTCTATCCCCAATGCCAGGTGTGCCGGCGCTGGCTGCATCGGAGAAGACGTCAACTGCAAAAACAGGACCGATCGACTCAAAAACGGGGTCTGGGTCTTGGTCAAGCGTTGAGGCGACATAAAGATCAAACTCAATCACAACTTGCTCTTGGGGTAAGCTGCTGCCGTCAAGTGGCGTAACAAAAGATGTCGCACCCAAGCCATCGGAAGAGTTGCGGGTGAAGGTCACGGCTTGATCGCCACTCTTAATTGGGCCGCCAATTACCGCGTCATGAACGGTTGGCACGCTGGTTCCTGTGCCAGTTGGCGTGTCTACCCCAAATTGCGCAAATCCATCTTGACCGACCAAGAAGCCGGTCAAGAAAGTGTCGGATTCAAAGCCACCGCTGTCGTAGAGAGTGTTGGTCTCCGATGCTCCTGCGAAAGAGCTGAGAGTGATTAGCCCTCCAGTGGCGCAGAGGGTCGCAGAGTTCCGGAACATTTTACTTCTCATAGTTTCTCTCTCTCCGAAAAGGTGTAAGGCAGGTCGTCTTGCGGGGAAAATTTCGAATCGCACGTTTGGAATCTGTAGGTCGGGATGGTCTTGGAATTTTTGTTTCCGCAGCGTTTATTACAAATACCAGACGCGCATACCTTTGTGCGGTTGTAACTACCCGTGAATGATGTCATGTTGGATTCTCACCCCATGAATCTCGCTCGGTGGGTAGAACTACGACTAACTATCCATAGTTCTGAGCAGGCAACGCAAGACTACACCAAGAATCGAAAGCCTGTTACGTCATCAAGCGTATACTGGGTGATTATTTTGTTTTCGTTATGACGGGTGTGAGCCGGTATATATTGAGTTGGTCATCGCGAGGCCGCAGTTTTTTTAGGCGCACATGTGGTTTCTTGTTCAGTTTGCATATTTATTGGGCGTAAGTCTTAGTCGGTAATTGGGCTGCAACTTTCCTTCTGGTCATCCATTTCATATAACTTGCCGCACTCTTAAGCTTGATCACATTCAGACGGTGCTGCCCGGGTTTGCGTTGGCGAATGGGATTCGCTTTCGTTCTGCGGGATGCCATCGTTTTTGCGGTTAGAGTTGGCTTCCGAAGAAGATAAAGGTTGGGCTGGACATCTTCTTCATATTAATTAAATGTAAATTGCGATTCAGCTGGGACTGACTCCGCTTACAGATTGGGCAGTTTTATGTGAATGGCTTGTTATTGCCTAACTTGATGTTACGTCGTATCGCGTAATTCAAGTTGCAAGGGTATTCAAATTCATATTTTTGCCGGAACATGTTGGTGATATACTCGCCGATCTAGCTATAGTGAAAGAAGTTACGGCCTACTCGTCGCAAAGGGTCTGTCGTTGGATGTTTTAAGGAAGTAAATTTAAGTACCGGGAGCCGGGTTGTATTTGTCTGATTCAAATTTAATAGATGTCTCAGATCAGAGGAAAATCTTTCAGGCGGCGGAGGGTATTCTCGGCATTCATCACATCAGTGATGAAGAGAGCTTTCACTCTCATATAGCCAGATCGGTTGCCAAGTTAATAGACTGCCCGTGGGTTGCATGTGAGCGGTATTTCTTGGGGCCCAGTGAGGGCGGGGTAGATTCGGTGATTTGGGTCTCCGGCACGGTTGTCGATGAAGTCACATCGGAGATGTACGACACTTTCAAGCCGATGGTCGGTCAGCACGCTTTCTTCTCCGAAGTTAGGGATCAGCCGAAAGACGGCGTAATCACCATGGATGCGTTTGGTAAACGGGCGGTTCAGTTTGAACAGACCGGGCTCTACCACGATTTCTATCGCAAGCTCAACATCACCGACCAGGTTTCGTTGGCGATCCGACTGGATGAGCGCGAGGCACTCATGGTGACTTTTTCCCGTGAGACTCCTTTTTCAAAATCCGAGACCGCACGTCTGGCTTGCCTGCAGCCTTATGTACGGGCAGCGTGGTCGAATTGGAAAGTATCTTCACGAACCCAGCATGAAGAGCTTTTAGATATGAAGCGGCTGCAGGCCTACTTCGGACTATCTAAGCGCCGTGCACAAGTTTTAAGGTTGATTGCGAAGGGATTATCCAATGCCCAGATCAGCAATCAGTTGGGGCTCACCGAGGCGACGGTCCGCAAGCACATCCAGTTACTGTTTAAACAGCTGGGAGTGACCAATCGGCACGCGGCGGCGATGCAGGCTTTGAATGATTCCGAGGGGGCCGATGTCCAAGTCCAGCCTGCCTGATCGTCAGGACATGTCGAGTATCTTGGCCTGTGCTGCCCGCCTGGCTGATGTTTCTAAAGTTGATGATTTCTATGCGCATGTCACCGCGGCAATGGCCGAACTCTTGCCTGGGGTGGACCCCAGCTGTGAGCTGATCGACATCAAGCGAGTGAAGGTTTTGGCGGGCCACACCGTATCGCCTGTACCTCCCCATCTTTACGAGCTATTCCTTGAGCTGTTTCCGCATCACCCCATGATTCAGGCCTGGCTCAGGGCGGGCGGGGAAGGGGTGTTTTGGTCGGACCCGTACGATCCCCGTGCGATTCGTATGGAGGGCAATGTCCTCTACGAGCAGGTGCTTAGCCAAGTCGGAATCGAAAGCCAGTACTTGGTCTCCAGCCGGATCGACGACACGCGTCGGCTGACCATTATGTTTTCGAGCAAAAACCGTTTTAACGCACGAGAGCGCAATCTGATGGCTATGGTGCGTAAGCATCTGCTCAACGCCTTCATTTCATGGGAAAGAATCCAGGCATCACAATCGGTCGTGCAGATCGTCCCCGAAGCCTTAGCTCAACGATTCAACCTCTCCAAACAGCGAAGCGTGGTGCTCAGCCATTTGATTGCGGGCCGAACCAATGCCGAGATGTCGGAAGCGATGGGGTTGTCTGTCGGCACGATTCGCAAGCATGTGGAGCTCCTGCTGCGCGACATGGGGGCGAACTCACGTCACGAGGCTGCGACGATGGCGCTCAGCGATGAGAAGAGCCATGAGGCTTGATTATTAGCTGAGAATCGATGTGATACGCTTCATTAAGCTCATACTCGTACCTTCTGCGATTACAGATGCGGAGATCTTGAGAGGTTTCATCAACGCAATATTAGAGCGTTTTGCATTTTGAATCGCCATACCCACAGCTTCGGAAGTAGTTCGAACACTCATGAGCGGTGACGGTACGCAGGACTTCGGCCAACGCTCGGCCGATCGTGTCGAAGTTCGAGGGACGCGTCTTGCGGAGCCAGGCTTTGACCTTGCTCCACAACTTCTCGATCGGGTTGAGGCCCGGGCTGTACGGTGGTAAGAACCACACCTCGCCGTCAACGGCTTGGACCGCCTCGATCACCGCCTTGGACTCGTGGCTGCTGAGGTTGCCCATCACCACCACGTCGCCCGGCCGTAGGCTCGGGGCCAGGCAACGTTCGGTGTAAGCGGTGAAGACCTCGCTGTTCATCGGCCCGTCAACGATGACCGTGGCGTCTTGGATCACCCCGTCGAGGCGGACCGCGTTGAGCAGGGTGGTGGTCTTCCAGTGGCCGTGGGCGGTGTGGCCGACGCAGCGTTGGCCCACGGGGGCTCGGCCGTAGCGGCGGGTGCGGTTGCTCTGGGCCCCGGATTCATCGAGGAAGACCAGCGACCCGGGCGGTACGAACCGCCGGGCGATCGAGAAGTTCTTACGACGCTCGACCACATCGGGGCGTTTCTACTCGGCGGCGATCAGCGACTTTTTTGAACGTCAGCACCAACTTCCGCAGCGACCGGTGGATCGTGGCTTCCGCGACGTGGACGCTCAGCTTGCCTAGCGCGGTGTTGGGTCGGGCGGTGACTTTACGCCGGAGGGTGGGTCAGCTTTGTGTGACGCTTGGGCGGTATGGGCTGCGGATCGAGTACGCCACGGGCCGCACGGTCACGCCATGCCCTGACCGTTGAACGCTGGATGCCATTGGCTCGAGCGATCTCTGCGATGGGCCCAGCCCTCGCGGCTCGCCCGCACCACACGCTGGCGTAAATCCATGGAGTAAGTCATCGATAGAACCTACTTGACAGAAATGCCCATCATCACCGGTGGCGATTCATGGCCCAAGCCGCTCTAGTCGGATACATATCTACAGATATAGGTACTTGATATCTGTGTATACGACAAGCTCCCTTGGCGAGATGCCAAGGGAGCATTAATGGGCGATACAGGACTCGAACCTGTGACCTCACGCGTGTGAAGCGTGCGCTCTAGCCAGCTGAGCTAATCGCCCGTGAATGAGTTGTGCGATCAACTCGGGGCGGCCGTACACGATAGCGAGAGCTACGCGTCGGTCAAGCCGAGTGGGGCGGGGTGCTGGGGGCTTCGGCCTTGGTTTCGGGGGCGTCCATGGTGGACGTGTTGGTGGCCGAAGGGTCGTCGAGGCTCTTGGTGGCGCTGACCGCGTCGTCGAGCTCGTCTTTGACGCCGGACAAGCCCTTCTTGAATTCAACGATGCCTTGGCCCAGCGACTTGCCGACCGAGGGCAGGCGCTTGCCGAAGATCAGCACACCGATGATGCCGATGATGATCCATTCCATGGGGCCGGGCATGCCGAGCGCGAGGGTGGGTTGCAGAAGTGAAAAGCTCATGATTTGGCCTTGGTTAAGCAGGATTACGAACTGATACGTCCATTATTGCACATCGGTGCGGCGAAAGCCACAGGAACCCCGTCAAATCGGCGTTTCTGGGCGTTTAGCGAGGGTTTACCGGTTGTGCCGGCTGCTTCGGGGGGAGGCGGGATCTCGAGGGCCGGTCAGGTGACCCGGAGCGACAGAATCGTCTGATCGTCGTCGTTCGGCATCCCCTGGGCGAAGGCGTGGACATCGTCCAACATAGCCTGGATGGTCTCCTGGGGCGACGCCAGAGCTAGGCCGCTCCGCTCGAGCACCGCGTCGAGGCGGGCCTCGCCGTACTGCTTGCGGGCGGGGTTGAACGCCTCGGTGATGCCATCGGTGAACAGCGTCAAGCGGTCGCTGGGCTGGAGCTGGACCGTCGCCGAGTGGTAGTCGGACTGGTTGATGATCCCTAGCGGCAGCCCGCCAACCTCGTCCAACGCCGACGGCGTTCCATCCCGACACAGCCTCGGCGGGGGGTGGCCGGCGGCGGAGTAGGTCAACTCGCGGGTCGCGGGGTCGAAGACGGCGTAGAAGGCCGTGACGAACATCACCGTGTCCGCGTCATACCTCCCGACCAGCCGGGAGTTCAAGTAACTCAACATCGCGCACGGCGCACAAGGCTCGTGCCCGTCCGGCCCGGTGTACGCGTGAGCGATCGCGTGCGTCGCCGCCATCACGACGGCAGCGGGTGTGCCGTGCCCCGACACGTCCGCGACGAGGATGCCCCACTTGCCGTCCGCCAGCGGGAACAGATCGTAGTAGTCCCCGCCTGCGCGGGTGGCGGTGTGGTAGTGCGCCGCCAGCTCGAGGTGCTCGATCGTCGGCAGCGTCTTCGGAAGCAACGACCGCTGGATATCGCCCACCACCTTCAGCTCCGCATCCAGCGCATCGTTGGCTTCTTTGAGCTGCTGCGACAGCACCATGTTGTTGGTCGTCCGCCCAAACAGGTTGTGCGTCAGCACGTTGTCCGGCAGCTTGTCGAGGTCAAACGCATCGGGCCGGGTGCTGAAGTTGATCGCCATGTTCGTGCCCACGCCCTCGTGGTAGTGCGGCACCGCTTGCAGCGAACGGAAGTCTTTGAGGTGTTCGTACGCCGGGTCGTCCGGGTTGGGGCGGAAGTCGTTGATGATCACCGGCACGTCGCCGTACAGCAGCTCGCCCAACACCCCGCCGTTGAGCACGGGCAGTTGATCCTTCTGCTTCCACGGGTTGATCGGCGTCGTCCACAACGAACTCCGCGTGATCCGATACCACGGCGACTCCAGCCCCCGACGACTTAGCGCCATGAACCCTTCGTAGGTGAACATCCGACGAAAGCGATCGCCGAAGTCCTGGACCATCTGCTGGGCATCGGTCTGGGCCGACAGCTCCCGCACCAGCTCGACCATCTCCGTGAGCTTGCCCCGCGTTTCGGAAGACGCCTCCACCTCCGACGGACCCTCGGCCTCGCTCGGCGTGGTGCTGAAGAATGGATTTTCCGTAGACGACATGTTCCCATGATAGGCCCGCGGTTCTTGACAAAGCGACAACCGCATGAAATCCCAACGAACCCCGTAGGTCAGGTCTTCGACCTGACATGGTTTTCGGTGCACCATCACCCGCGTCAGGTCGAAGACCTGACCTACAAGACGATGACCAGCGTGGCGTAGCCACGCGGCTACTTCACAAGCCACGCTCGGCGCGCAGCCCTACTCCCTACTGCCTACTCCCTAACCCCTACTTGCCAAAGAGCGAACGCCCGGCTCAACCCCGCCACACGCATCGGCCCGTGTCGCGCGGTTCACTTCACGCCAACGTCCTCGACCCGCGTGCGGGGGGTGGCCGCGCG
>JBCCWB010000185.1:0-8519 GCA_039194345.1 Planctomycetota bacterium | reverse complement strand
GTAGATGTAGTGGGTGACCTGATCGCCCCCGGAAGTGGAGTCGTTCAGATCTGCCGTTTGCTGGGTGATCTGACCGGCGGCGTTGTATTCGTAAGCCGTGGTGCGGTCCTCGTCGGCGTCCCCCGTCTCCGGACTCCCATCGATGTAGTTCTCGATCACCTTCCGGGGGCGGCCCAACGCGTCGTACTCGGTCTGAGTGACCATGCCCGCGTTGTCGGTGACCCGGTGCTGGTAACCCGCGTCGTTGTAGCCGTAGATGGTCGCCAACGCACCCGAGCTTCCCTCGGTCGGACGCGGGTCGCTGATCGAGGCGTGGGCCGAGACACCCCACCACGACAACAAGCCCACCGACAGGGCGACAACCGAGCGAAATACACGCAGCGAGAAGGAACAAGGCATGGAGAAAATCCCGGTAAGGTGAATCGATCAATCAATTCTGCTTGGCATGTAGTTTCTTGCCGGCAAACAAAACTGCATTAAGAACATACGTGTTTAGTGCCAATCTGCCGTGTTTAAGTATCCTGTTTCTTTTTCACCATTGAACCAGAGCAATCGATGCACCTACCGCGCCCAAACTGTAAGCTTGGCATAACAGCCACGAAGCCTAGAAGCTTCGCAATAACCAAGAAGTCATCAGCCGGAAGGGCGCGGCATAAAATCTGCCGCCAACTTACCCCGTGAAATTCAAAACTTTTCTAACCCGGCTTAAACCCCTAAGTGGAAACATCGGACACCCGACACAACGTTTCGATAATAACTAATTCGCTGGCGTTGTCTGCCTCAAGTTATACGGGGGGGCAAGTGGTGCTCTTTGAACATGCACGTTTATAGCAGGAAGACGATCTGATAAACCATGACTATTCCAAATTCTATAGCTCATACGAAATCGCATTCATTAGATCGTGACTGAGAAATGCGCGTATTATTTTTTAGAGTCCAAAAAGTTATCGGACGCACCTATGGTTGGGGCAAAGGTCACCCACTTCGTTGTTCGGACAAATGAGTATTGAATGATATTTAGTAAGTAAAGAATCAGATCGAATACGCTCCTTCACGGAACGACGGATGCACCGGTCGCGCCAAACCACTCCATAGAAGCCCAGATGTGCTGCTGAATTAAACCTGATTCAGGTCGCTTGACGGTAATAGTGCTTGAGCAGACCGCTGAGGCGCTCTTCGCAGAGGAGTTCTCCGTTGTGATCTGGTGGCGGTGACTTGGGCAGCTTCAGCAGCTGCTCGTTCCCTTTGGACAGATGTGGCCTTTACGTGTGGTACTAATCCACGAACGTGCTCACCAAGTAATCCAAATGCTTGTGGCCCAGGATGACAAAGTGATTCAGGCATTCGTACGTCAGCGCTTGGACGAACCGCTCAGCAAACGCATTGAGGTTGGGCGAGCGAACTAGAAGCTTCTTCACCTCCACCCCGAAAGATTTCAATATCGTGTCAAAGATTGGGGCGAACTTCCCATCTCGATCTCGCGGCAGCAGTTCCCCAGGAAGCTTCGCCGACTCAAGGTGCATCAGGAAGTTACGGGCCCGTTGAGCCACCCTGTCTTGAGTCAGGCACAACGTGCAAGGCGACACCCAAACCTGCTGCATCTCGATCAGGATGAAGGCCAAGAGGTGCATTGGCTTCGCGGCCCACTTCATCCCGGCTACACCGGGTCCAGATAAGGACCAGAGGCTGCAAAATGAACTTCATGGCACCGATTCATAGGTCGAGTACTGATAAGGCGGAACGTGGTTTCCGAACAACATTTGGGGATCCCCATAGGCTACCCAGCCACTGCCATCACCGCCCTGTCGATCAAAAACTCTCGGTTTGACACGAGGTTGAAGGCCCCCCCGCTAAACGGGCCTGTTAAATGGATTCGCACCGCCGTCTCGCGAAGGCCCCTGCTCGAAACCGGATCCCTGCCGGATCGGCAGACAAAATCGCCTCTCCGAAAACTGTTTAACAAGATCAAACCCCGCCCCAACAACGGCTTAAGCAAAGCGCGAGTCCCGCTCTTCCGGGATTACCAAAATTCGCAATACTCGCGCGCGAGGTCAGTTCGAAGTTGTTTCGAACAGGGAGCTTCAAATCCGGTCGCGAAACACCGCGACCGAACGGCTAACACAAAACGCCACTGGTAATGCCGGTGGCGTTTCTGCATCCAACCGTGATTCTGGGGCCCTGAGCGCGGTTTTCGTGATCACATCAAAGTCTCAGCGCCATGAATGAGAGGATAGCGGAATTAGTGAGACAAGAGGTCAGCCTAGTAAATTGCCTCCGTGCGGAACAAACCTCTCTGTCCCTCTGATTCGAGAACACCGGTCGTTTAACAAAGCTGTCGCGTGGAGATGCCCTCTGTGGGCTCGAATTCTGGGAAGAGTTCCACGAGCGAGAGTGGTTCACGTCCACAGGTCTTCGCCGTACTCCCAGCCCGGGCGGACTTCGGGCTTGACGAAGGCGTTGAGCTCGGGGCGGTTGGTGATGCGGGCGGTTTTGGCGTCCCACTCGATCTTGCCGCCGTGCCGCATCACGATCGCACCCAGGAGCGACATCGCGGTGAACGGAGCGGAGACGTCGAAATTCGATCCGGGCTCGGGGCCCTCGCCTTTGATCGCGCGCACCCACTCGGGGTGGGGGCCACCCTTGATGCGTGGGTACTTGGGCTCGATCCCGCCGGATTCTTTGAGGGCCTTGGTCGCTTCGCGGCTGACGAGGCGTGGCTTGTTTGAGCGGTTGTCGGTGTAGCCGATCTGTTTTTCGCCGATGTAGAACGTGCCGCTGCCCGGGATGTCGTCGCTCCAGTCCCAACCTTCGGGTTTCTCGGGCCAGAAGGCGCGACGCCCGTTGTGCCAGTAGAACGTACACGGCGCCTTATCGCCCCGCCGTTCGAATTCCCAACGGATTCGGTTGGAGTTGGGCACGGTCCATTCGTCGCCGCCTTCGACCTCTTCGAGCTCGACCGACACAGGGTCGTAGAGGTCGAGGATCCAAACCGGCGCGTCGGCGGTGTGGGGGATCCAGTCGCCCACCAACCCGTTGCCGAAAGCGTAGTGGCCCCGCCATCCGAGCGGGTGGTAGGTACCGCTGTACGGCAGGTCGGTGATGACCGGGCCCTTCCAAAGGTCCCAGTTGAAGTGAGACGGCACCGGCTCGGCCGGCGGCGGCATGGTCTCGGTCCGCATGAAGAAGTGGTTGTTTTCGGGGTTGCCGTCGTAGATCTTCCAGCCCGGGCCGGCGAAGTAGGAATGTACTTCGGTGATCTGCCCGAAGACGTCGGCCTCGTACCACTCCCGCATCTCACGGATGCCGTCGTAGGTGTGGCCCTGGTTCGCCATGTTGGTGACGACGCCGTACTTGTCCTTAGCCTTCTTGAGCGTGAGCGCCTCCCAGACGTTGTGGGTGAGCGGCTTCTGCGTGCAAACGTGCATGCCACGCTCCATGGCCGCGATCGTCGCCACGAAGTGGGTGTGGTCCGGCGTATTGATGCACACCGCATCGATCTCATCCTCCATCTCGTCGAACATGACCCGGAAGTCCGTGAACTTCCTGGCGTCTTTCAACTGAGGGAAGGTGTCCACCTTCTGGAGAAACATGTTCTCGTCCACATCGGCCAGGGCCACGATGTTGTCGTTCACTGCCCCCCACATCGCGTGGCCCGCGATGTTGCCGGCTCCGACCATCGCGATGTTGAGCTTGCTGTTGGCCGACGGCCCCGGCTGACCGATTGAAAAACTGGGCACAACGCCAACCCCGGCGGCGGAGGCCGCGGTGGCTTTCAGAAAAGAACGGCGATTCATCGAACCAGTCATGACACAGACACTCCAAAGACAAGAACAAAATCGATTCCGCGGAAAACGCTTGCGCAACCATGCATTATATCTTCTGCGACTCGCTATCTGGACAACCTGCTGTTGCCTCTACCTGGCAAAGAAGGGTTGATGTGGGTTAGCGACATCAATCCGAACGGTTACGAATTTTGAGTTGTCCGGAGATTTGATTCCGTCAATCTGCATCCGCACAGAGTTTTCACCCGAACGCAGCACCCCCTGGGGGATGGCGATACGGAGCGGCGCAAACAGGTCTCGGCTGTTCTCCGGAAAATCGAGGGCTACCGATGTCTCGTAGTCATTGACCCATACCTTCAGAGGAGTATCTGTTTTGAAGCTTGTGGGCGAGGATATCCCGGCCACCAGAGTGGCCTCGCTTTGCGGTGACAACTCGGGGATCTGAATGTTGAAGCTTGCCGGGGCGTTGCCCTGGTCGGCGGCCGGTAGCAAGGTCGCCGAAGCGAAGTACCGTGTGGTCCCCTGATGCCTTGAGGGCTGATCGGTCGTAAGCCTGACGCGCACGATCGCCGTCTCCTCAGCGGCGAGATGGAGTTCGGACAGGTCAGCCGTCTCAACGGCGTCCTGATCCATCCGCCACCTCCCATCAGCGGCCTGCGTGTGGTCCTTGGGCTTCTCGCCCTCCCACCGCATGCGTGCGATACGCGCCTCGCCGACCATTTCTGTCGCACCGAGGTCGAGATTCAGGGTGATCGCTTTGGCCGGCGCGTTGTGGATCAGGATCCACAGTTCTTCCCCGTCACGCGCGGCGATGGAGAACAGCCCCAACGCCTCAGCGGGGCTGACGTCTTCCCAGCGACTGACGACGCGATCGCCTTTGAGGTTTTTGAAGAACCCGTAGTAACCGAGAAACGGGGTGGGCTCGGTCGAGAGGTCTTCAGACGCGTTGGGGCGGGTGTATAGGGCTTGGCCACGCCGCATCCCGTAGCCACGGTCACTCTCGGGCAGGATGAAAGGCACAGTCATTTCGACTTCCGGGCGGTCCATAAAAGTCATCCACAGCCGCGTAACGGTCGTGCCGTAGAGGTAGTGAAGGTAGTCGCTGGCCCAGGGCCCGAGTTGCGGCGTCACGCCCTGCCGGCCGAATTCCGTGATGATGACCGGCAGCGAGGGCTCACCCCAGGTGGCCTGGTGGTGCGCGTAGATCAGGTCGAGGTAGGCCTCGGCCTTGCCGAAGTCCCAGACATAAATATTGCCGTTGTTGAACTGGTCGTGCATGTTGGGCGAGTCCTGCTTGTTTGCAGGGCGTTTTGCGCCCGGCTCCACGCTGCCATGGGCCCAGTACTCCTTGGTGTAGATGTGGAAGTCGTAGGCGTCCGAAACGTCGCCTACTTGCTCGATGTACTTTTTTTCCCAGCCCGAATTTTCTGCGGACCACCGTCGCCAGTCCCCCAGCGGGTGGCCCCACGCCGTGCACGGGCCGGCAATTTTCACCTCGGGGAAACGCTCCTTGACTTTGATGGCAAGCATCTGTGAAAAGTCCAGGAAGTCTTGAACGGGGTGAGGCGTGTTGTCCCAGTTGGCGTCCGGCTCGTTGAGGGCGGAAAAGTACGTCGGCAGCGGTCCGCCATACTTTCGAATCCCAGCCAGCCATTCATTGATGAGGCCCACCGCGGATTTGAAGTCTTCTGGCTGAACCCCTTTGCGGTTGCCCCGGATCATCGTGTCGTCGGCTTGAGCTTCGCCGGTGCGTTTCTTGGATGCCTTATCCGATTCGGGGTAATTGCCGCCCGCAATCGCGTGCTCGATCGTTCCGTAACGAGCTTCTGCACTGCGATATAGCTGAGCAAAATTCTTGGATTGCCGATCGAGTAATTGGGAATAGCCGGCCCGGTGCTTGTCGCCGCCGGGCCCCTTGAGGTAGGGGCCCGTGCCCCGCGCGGGCGAAATCCCAAGCGCCTTCAGCTCGGCGGCCAAGTCTTCATTGAACATGCCGGGGATGTGGTAGGTCCGGAAGTAACGCTCTCGATCGACATCAGCGACGCTGTGTGGGCCGGCTACTTGTTCCAGCAGGATGTCGGGATTGACGTGCAGGGTGGCGTGTTGCGCTGTCGCCGAAAATGCGAGGCCTGCCCCTAAGAGCATCCCTTTAACCATTGAAAACATTCGCTCGAACTTCTTCATCCGGTGGCTTCTTTCAAGTAAGAATCAGAAAATGAGATGGGGTTCATTGGATTGACTTTGACGCAAGCTTGTAACAAACCCCCAGGATGATCCCCGCCAGCATCAGCATGATCACGCCAAAAGCGATCAGCACACCCCTGCCTTGGGCGTCGCCGGCAAAGACCGCCAGGATCAGCATCATCACCCCCAGAAACGTAACGGTGTACCCGCAGATCTCGGCGGGCAGGGTTGATCTCCCCGGCGAGTCATCGTCTTGGGACCGCTTGCCGTAGGCCGTGGTGATGGCGGACACCCGCGACCAGCCCGCGTACTCCCGGTTTGACATCAACTCGGCGATACACAACCCGATCAGGGTCACCGACGAGCCGACCACCAAATCGGTTACCCGCGGATTGATGGTCACCAGGTCGTGAAGCCACGCGGTGCCCGGTACCCCCACCAGGAACTCGGGCCCGCTGAGCAGGCCGAACCGGGCAACTACCGCAGAAAAACCGCCCACGACCGTGACAACCCAGACCGCAGACAAGGTCAGCCTCTTCGAGAACAAGCCCCAGATGGTGGGCAGCACCAACGGCCCCGTCAGCATCGCGGTCGCCGCCAGGATAAAGCCGACGTAGGTGCCCAATCGCGGGATCAGGATCGCACCGGACAAGACGATGACGCCCAGCAACACGGTCATGATCCGGCCCACGCGGACCAATTCCCGTTGGTTGGCTTGGGGCCGGACGAGTTTCTGGTAGAACTCGGCCGTCAACGCCCCGGCATAAACATTGAGCTGCGTCGTGGCCATGCTCGCCGTGGCCGACGCCATCGCGGCGACCAGCAAGCCCACCATGCCCGCGGGTAACACGAACTCACACGCTCTGATGTATGCCTGCTCGCTTAGTTGGTTGATCTCGGCGGGTGACAGCCCCTCGGGGATCGGCTGGATCACCCGGTAGATCATCGGCGGCAGCATCCAGAAGATCGGGCTGATCAGATACATGACCCCGAAGATGTACGCGGACTTCCGCGCGTCTTTGGGTGTGCGCACGCAGGTGTACCGCTGCACGAAGGCCCATTCGCCGCCGACCTTGAAGTAGTGGACCGCAACCCATCCCAACAGGAACCACCATGTGAACTCCGACGCAACGGGCTTAAGAAACCCCTCCGGTGCCTGTGAAGCGAATTCGTTGAATCCCCCCACTTCATCGAGAATCAACGGGACCACGAACATGACCGACGCGGTGAGGACAATGAACTGCAGCACGTCGGTCATAAGCACAGCCCACAGCCCACCGGCGAAGGTGATCACAACCACCAGGATGCACAACGCGATCGACAAGTAGGTGACCGACAGGTGATCCGTTTCCGGGTCGGCAAGAAACGCCAGTGAAGACTCGGGGGAGATCGGCACAAGCGCCGCAACGATCACGCTGAGTCCGTACACCGCCAGCCCCATGGAAAACATCCCGAAGGTACCGTTCAACCAGATGTAGAACTGAACGATCGAGGGGCCAAACCGCTGGTCAAGAAACTCCGAGGCAGAGGAAACACCGAGCTTTCGCCAGTAGCCGGCCAGCGTCCACCCAACCAGGAGCGCCGCGATGCCGTAGCACATGCTGATCGATACCGCGACGAGGCCGTACCGGTAAGCGACCCCGCCCCACACAACGAACGTTCCCGCAGAAAACATCGTCATGAAGCCGCTGAGGCCACTCATCCACCACGGTGACTGCCCGCCCGCAGAGAACATGTCCGAGGTGTTCTTAACCCGCGTCGCGAAGTACACGGTGATGACCAGAAGGCCGATCACGTAGAGAAGTAAAACCAGGTAATCGGGAAAAGCCATAAACTTACGCGCTCAACATCGATTCAATTGATCTGTTGGGAACCGCGGCAGAGATTCACTCCGGTTCGGAGGCAACGCCTGTTTTCGGTTGGTAGTACCGCACCCAATCGACTTTCATGCTGGTCCCATCGATGGCGTTGGTGACGGGTCCGTCCCACTTGATAATCGCCAGACTCAACCAGATTGGGGTTTCGCTAAAAGCAAATTCGTTGCGCTCACGGCGGATTTCTTTACGATCCAGATAGAAAACGATGTCGTCTTCATCCCACATCAATCCGAAAGTGTGGTAATCGCTACCGAAATTCGAAGAGGTGGTCACGTCCAGGCTGGTGATGTCGACCCAGTCCTTGCCGTCGTGGTATTGGATCCTGAAGTCGGAGGCCATCCCCACTCATTTGTCGTTTTTCGTGTCGTTCCAGCCATTAATAAACTGGATACACCCAACCGTGATATCCGAGGGCCACTCGAACTCGATCCATTTCCGCCCTTTGGGCTGGGTGATCCAACTTGTCGCGATATCTCCATCGACCGCGTGTTGGTTCTTCGTCTGGCGGTTGTAGAATCCGCTAGAGCGTATTTTGAGTGTGAGGTCTTTGGCATAGTCGACCAAGCCGGAAATCTTACGGTCGGCGGCTTTCGACATCGGCGGAGGGTACATCCCGCGTTTTTCGCTGAACACCCGGAGTTCCCGCACGTGGAAATGCGGGCCGTTGTTCGAAACC
>JBCCWB010000184.1:0-8572 GCA_039194345.1 Planctomycetota bacterium | reverse complement strand
CGCCCAGAATCCCCGCCCCACCCCCCGCATCCGTACTAGGGTCAAGGCTAGCCCGGAGCTCCCGTTGCCGCTGAATATCTGCGTTTATTGTTCTTCCAGCACCCGCGTCGAACCCGCCTTCGGCGAGGTCGCCGATGAAGTCGGGATGCGCCTCGCCCAGGCCGGGCACACCTTGGTCTACGGCGGGGGCAGCACCGGCCTGATGGGCCGCGTCGCCCGCAGCGTCCACGCCCACGGCGGCCACGTCATCGGCGTGATCCCCGAATCGATGAAATCCGTCGAGGTCGCCTACCTCGACTCGGACGAGCTCATCGAGACCCAGACCATGCGCGAGCGCAAGCACGAGATGGACGAGCGAGCCGATGCGTTCCTCGTCCTCCCCGGCGGCTTCGGCACGCTCGAAGAACTCTCGGAAGTCATCACCCACCGCTACCTCAAGTTCCACGACAAACCCATCGTGATCCTGAACCCCGACGGCTTCTACGACCACCTGCTCGGTCTATTCGAGCACTTCATCGAGACGGGGATGGCGAAGGATGTGTATCGGGAGATGTATCGGGTGACCGAAAGTTTCAAACAGGCCATGGACTACTTGAATCTGTAGGTTGAGTACCGCACTCTGCTAATCACTACTACCTTTCAAATGAGCCGCGATTAGGTATTGGCTCACTCAAGACAACGGGAATTGTCATATCCGAATGATTGTGGGTTCCGTTAGTAGCGCGTTCTAAATGGATCACATAATCTGTTGCCGGCTCACCAGTCATTTTAATTTCAAACCAACCTCTTAATTTTTCTCCAGCACGCACCCCCTTGCCCATCCACTCCCCTGCTGACATTTTTTGTACTTGATAAGCGTCACCAGCATCATTTGTCACCCATATCCCACTTGTACGATAAAGTGTTCCCTGCCTGGAATCAGTCTTATTATGCATTGACAAGTGCCACCGCGCGATTCCATTCGGAAACAAATCGATTTTTTCAACCTCAAAAATTAAGCGGCCTGATGATACACTTTGCCCCACAATAATCTTGTCAATTTCCGGCTGCATCAATTCATTAGGATTAGGCGCTTTATTGCTGCCATCATTACCACCTTCTAATAAACCCCCACCATTTTCCTCCCACACTTCACCCGGAGTCAAGGAATCAGCAGTCTTTTCTTTTGCTAAAGAATGAAAAGATGATTTTAGGTCATCTAGTTCAATTTCTTGTTTCTGATATTTATGCAACAAAGACAAATAATTCTGATCGATTACGTCTTTCTCTCTGGACAATTCATTGAATGCCTCTTCCGAATTATCTTTTCCTATATCGTAACCTATTTGAAACGCAGCAAAACATAACGTAACAATCGCAATAAATGCACCCAATAGGCTTAGCCAAAACCCCCAACTTCTAGTTCTTTCTTGGTTCAAATGTACACCCGGCATACACGGCTTTCCCAGAAAATAAATACTCTTACTCAGTAGTATTGAATCAACGACGAATAATATATACGAAATATGCTATACGTAGATAACTGTAAGTTGACTTAATCACGCTAGCCGGTCCGTCATTACATGGTAGTGCGGGTCTTCGCTGATGTTGGGTTCGACGAGGTCGCCTGCTTTGCCCAAGAGTTTTTGACATTCGTCGCTGAGGTGGCGGAGGTGGACGCGTTTGCCGAGGTTGCTGTATTTCTCGGTAATGGCGTTGATGGCCTCGAGGCCGGACTGGTCGTAGACGCGGGTGAAGTAGAAATCGATGACGACATCATCGGGGTCTTCGGCGGGGGTGAAGAGCTTTTTGAAGGCTTCGTCGGAGGCGAAGAACAGCGGGCCGTGGAGCTGATAGATCTTGCTGCCCATCTCGTTGAACTTGGTGTCGGCGATGATGTGGGTGGACTGCTTCCAGGCGTAGACAAGGGCGGCGAGGACGACGCCGAGGATGACCGCCGAGGCGAGGTCGTGCATGAAGACGGTGTAGGCGGCGACGAAGACCATGATGAGCACGTCGGACATGGGGACCTTGTGCCAGGTCTTGAGGGTGGTCCATTCGAAGGTGCCGATGACGACCATGAACATCACGCCGACGAGGGCGGCCATGGGGACCATCTCGATCCACGGGGCGAGCAGGAGGATGAACAGCAGCAGGCAGACCGCGGCGGTGATGCCGGAGAGTCGGCCCTTGCCGCCGGACTTCACGTTGATGAGGGACTGGCCGATCATGGCGCACCCGCCCATGCCGCCGAAGAGGCCGCTTAGGATATTGGCCGTGCCCTGGCCGACGCACTCGCGGTTGCCCCGGCCGCGGGTCTCGGTGATCTCGTCGATCAGGGTCATGGTCATGAGCGATTCGATGAGGCCGACGCCCGCGAGGACGAGGGCGAAGGGGAGGATGATCCAGAGGGTGGTGAGGTTCAGCGGGGGGAGGAGGCTGTTGCCGGTCTCGCTGTCTTTGTATTGATCGTCGAGAAAGAAGAGCTTGGGCAGGCCGCCTGACATGGTGACGGTTTCGGGGTCGATCGTGGCGAGCGCCGCGGCGACGGCCTCGTCCGACAACGATGCGGTGGCTTCGCCGATGGCGTGCTTGTCCATCTCGACGGTGGAGTTTTCCGCCGCCTCGGCCGACATCAGCCCGGCTTCGACGAGCAAGGCGCTCGACTTCTCGGCGGTGTCTTTGATTTCGGCCTTGGCGGCGCTGGTCACGGCGGCGGCTTGTTTGCCGTCGGCGAGCATGTTCTGGACGGTGGGCACGATCGCCTTGCCGTCGTCGCCGGTGAAGGCGGCGTTGATCCCAGCGGCGAGGAGGCTGACGGTGACGATCGCCGCGAGGGACGAGGGCACGGCCTTGGTGAGCTTGGGCAGGAAGTAGATGATCGCCATGGTCAGGGCTACCAAGCCGAACATGAGTGCAAGGCGGGGCCCGTCGAGGAACTGCATGACGCCATCCGGGTTGATCTCTTTGAAGCTGCCGATCTGGGCCATGCCGATGACGATGGCCAGGCCGTTGACGAACCCGAGCATGACCGGGTGCGGCACCATGCGGATGAGTTTGCCTAAGCGGAGCAAGCCGATGGTGATCTGGATGAGGCCGCAAAGGATGACCGCGGGGAAGAGGTATTCCACGCCGTGGATCGCCACGAGCGCGACGACGACCACGGCCATCGCCCCGGTGGCCCCGGAGATCATGCCCGGCCGGCCGCCCAGGACCGCGGTGATCAGGCCCATGAAGAACGCCGAGTAGAGCCCGATCATCGGGTCGACCCCGGCCACAAACGCAAACGCCACCGCCTCAGGCACCAACGCCAGGGCCACGGTCAGGCCCGACAAGAGGTCGGCCTTGGGCGACTGGGGCAGCATGGAACGCAGTCCAAAATGCAGCTTCGGCTGTTGAGAGGCGGGGGTCGATGCGGATGCTGGGGAAGCGGTCGCTTCCGTGGGAGCGGAGGTCATGGGTGTTCCGTGGTGGGTGGCGGTTCGCGGGTCGGGGTTTGGCAGCAAGCGGGCCCGGGCCGTGACGATCAGCGGACAAACGTATCCCCAAGGCCCTTCGGGGTCAATCGTGCGGGCGATGCCCCGCGGGCGCTTTCGCTGGCTTATCCACATTCACTGAACTCCAACACATCGACGACCAAACGCTGAAACGCCGCTCACACAGCAGGTCTATTTTCCTCAAACCGGCGGCATGAATCGCCGGGTGTCTTGATCTCATTTACGCAAGAGGAGAATGTTCCATGACCGTTTCGTCCTGCTTCCGCCGCCGTGTCCTGCAGCGTCTGGGGGTCACCGGCCTCGCCGCCGCCGCGCTGTCCGCCGCCCCCACCGCCCTGGGCCAGTACAGCCTGACCGTGCTGCACAACAACGATGGCGAGTCGCAACTGATCAACGCCGGGGCCGGCCTCGAAGAGTTCGGCGGCGTCGCGCGCTTCAAGACCCTGGTCGACAACACCCGCAGCTTCTACCAAGGCCAAGGCCACGGCGTGCTGACCATCTCCTCGGGCGACAACTTCCTGCCCCGGGCCGAGTTCGAAGCCAGCATGCAGTCCGGTGCCCCCGGCTCGCGCGACTTCTACGACGCCTTCGCCATCAGCGAAATCGGCTACGACGCGGTCATCCTCGGCAACCACGACTTCGACTTCGGCCCCGACGTGCTGGCCGAGTTCATCGGCGACGCCCAAACCACCAACGCCACCCAATACCTCAGCGCCAACCTCGACTTTTCCGCCACCCCCTCGCTCAACGCCCTGGGCGCCAGCGTGCTGGCCCCCAGTACCATCGTCAGCGTCAACACCGGCGTGGGCGTCAAGAACGTCGGCATCATCGGCGCAACCACCGAAAACCTGCCCTTCATCTCCAGCCCGGGCGCCGTCGGCGTCAACGACGTCGCCACCGCGGTCAACGCCCAGATCGCCAGCCTACAAGGCTCCGGCGTAGACCACATCATCCTCGCCAGCCACCTCCAGGGCGTCAGCGAAGAAGTCAGCCTCGTCTCACAACTCAATGCCGGCGTCGACCTGGTCATCGCTGGCGGCGGCGACGACCTGCTCGGCGATCTCGCCGCCCCCTCGCCCGTCTCGGGCGCCCCCGCCAGCATCGCGGACACCGGCTTCATCCCCGGCGACAGCTCCGGCGGCGACTACCCCATCACCACCGCGACCGACCTCGGCGGCAACTTCGTCCCCGTCGTTGCCACCGACGCCAACTACAAGTACCTCGGCCGCATCACCCTGAACTTCGATGCCGCCGGCGCCCTGCTCGGCGTCGCCCCCGACTCCAACCCGCAGCGCGTCGCCAGCACCACCGCAGACGCGGTCAACGGCGTCGCCGCCGATGCGACCGTGCAAGCCAACTCGGTCAACCCCGTGGCCGCATTCCTCGCGGACCTGGAAACCACCCTCGTCGGCACCACCTCGCAGACCCTGATCCAGGGCGGCAGCGACGGCATCCGCTCGGAAGAAAAGGCGGTGGGCAACCTCGTCGCCGACGCCTACCTCGAAGCCGCGGTCGATCGTGCCATGGACTTCGGCGTAGACACGCCCACGGTGGCCCTCGTCAACGGCGGCGGCATCCGGGCCGACATCGGCGCGGGGGACATCTCGGTCAAGGACACCTTCGACGTCTCGCCGTTCTCCAACTTCGTCTCGGTCATCGAAGACGTCACCGCGGACGACTTCAAGATGCTGCTCGAAAACGCCTACTCCCGCACCGTCGACGCCGACGCCGGTGCGGGCATCGACCCCGAGCGCCAAGGCGACGGCACCGGCCGCTTCGCTCAGGTCTCGGGCTTCTCGGTCGTCTACGACATCACCGAACAAGCCCTCGAGCTCGACGGCGATGGCAACATCGTGACCGCCGGCAGCCGCATCATCGACGTCATCATCGACGACGGCACGGAGATCGTGAAAGACGGCGTCGTCACCTTCGCCGGCACCCTCGACGTCGCCACCGCGGCCTTCCTCGCCACCGGCGGCGACCAATACTTCGACGAGGACTACCTCAGCCAGGCCTACGCGTTCACCACCGTCGGCATCACCGACCAGCAAGCCCTCGCCGGTTACATCGAAGGCTTCAACGGGGCCGACCTCGCCGGTGACACCCGCTATGACAACATCGCCGACGGCCGCATTGTGGCCATCCCCGAGCCCACCACCGCGGGCTTGGTCGCCCTCGGCGGACTGGGCCTGCTGGCTCGCCGTCGTCAGCAAGGCTAAAGCAATCACGCTCACCATTACGCGATCATCCGCCACCCCCATTTCTTTTGATCGCTCTTCGCCCGCCGCCGTGGATCTACGGCGGCGGGCTTTTCATTGAGCAACTCCTCCCCTGCCGGGGGAGGTGGCCCACGAAGTGGGTCGGAGGGGGAAGGCGAAGTCGCTCTGCGTTTTCGGGCGTGCCACGACACCACCCGCCCTCACCCCAACCCTCTCCCGGCGGGAGGGGGAGCCAAGACACGCCGCCTTCTATCTACTCCCTACTCCCCCGGATACAATGTCCGCATGAGCCGCTCCACGCCCCCCACCGCGTCTGCTTCGCACCAGCCCGCCCCGCGTCCCGTGACCATGCGGGACCTGCGCCGCCGGGTGAAGGCCAAAGAGAAGTTCGCGATGCTGACTTGCTACGACGCGACCACCGCCCGCTGGCTGTACCGCGGCGGCGTGGATGTGATGCTCGTGGGCGATACTGCGGGCAGCATGGTGCTGGGCTTCGAAGACACGATCCACGCCCCGCTGCAGTTCATGCTCACGATCACCGCCGCGGTGAAGCGTGGCGCTCCCAACGCGTTTGTCATGGGCGACATGCCGTTCATGAGCTACCAGGCGGATGAGTGGGAGGCGGTGAAGAACGCCGGGCGGTTCATGACCGAAGGCATGGCGGACGCGGTCAAGGTCGAAGTCGACGAGCGATTCATCGGGCTGGTCGAGAAGCTCGACCGCGCCGCGATACCCGTCGTCGCCCACATCGGTTGGCGCCCGCAGCGGACCCCGAGCACGGGCGTGCCCATCGTCGCCGGCCGAACCCAGGACAAGATCACGAAGATGGTCGACCTCGCCAAGAAGCTCGAAGACGCGGGCGCGACCATGCTGCTGATCGAACAATCCACCGCCGAGGCAGCCCGGGCGGTGATCGACGCGGTGAACCTCCCCGTCATCGGCTGCGGCGCCGGCCCCGACTGCCACGGCCACGTCGTCGTCCTCCACGACTGGCTGGGCATGACCGATTGGCAACCCAGCTTCGCCCCCCCTGCCGCCAACGGCGGCAAAGCTCTGCAGGACATGGGCGAGCGGTGGGTCGAGCTGGTGAAGAGCGGGAACTATTTGAAGGACGGCGGGCCGTATGCGATGAGAGCCGAAAATTAAGAAAGCAAGAGAGCAGGAAACATGACAATCCATGTTTCGTTTGCTTTTTCCTGCTTTATGGCTTTCTCGCTTTACGGCGTTATAAAACGATTGAACCGACGACGTCCCTCAACGTATGATCAGTCGTCCCGTTATTCCTAGAGTGCTTTCCCTTGCCCATCCGCTGGTACGGCCCATCCCTGATCCTGCTCCTCACCGTTATCGCGGTGATGGTGTTGGGCCCGGGGATTGCTCGCTCCATCGCTTGGAACCACTCCGACTCCAACATCCAGCACGTCCGGCAGGAGCTGCTCGAAAGCCCCAGCCTGATCACGTTGTCCGAATCCTTCAGCAAGGTCTCGACCGTGGTCGAGCCCAGCGTCGTACACGTCCAGACCTTCGCCCCCTCGGCCCGGTCCGGCGGCGGGTTCTTTAGCCGATTCGATCCGCTCGACCCGGTGGGCAACGGCTCAGGATGGGTGTACGCCCACACCGACCGCGACACCGGCGAAACCAAGAACTACATCCTGACCAACCACCACGTCGTCGCCTCGGCGTCACGCATCTCCGTCCGTTTCGCCAACGGTAGCGAGCACACCGCCCGCCTCGTGAACTCCGATGAGCTCACGGACGTCGCGGTGCTGGAGGTTCCCTACGAGTTTCTCCACCCCGCGGCGCTCAGCCCCGATCCGGTGAAAAAAGGGCAGATCGTTTTCGCCTTCGGCAGCCCGTTCCGCTTCGACTTCTCGGTGAGCCAGGGCATTGTCTCGGCCAGCGGTCGCCAGCTCGACATCGGCAACTCAGGCAAGTACGAAGACTTCATCCAAACCGACGCAGCGATCAACCCCGGCAACTCCGGCGGGCCGCTCACCGACATCTACGGCCGAGTGGTCGGCATGAACACCGCCATCGCCTCCAGCCGGACCAACGCCAACGACCCCGGCGGCTTCATGGGCCTGGGCTTTGCGATCCCCGTGCAAATGGCGGTGGACGTGGCGACGCGCATCATCGAAGAGGGCGATGTGCGGCGCGGTTTCTTGGGGGTGTTTATCCGTGACCTCTCGCCGATGCTGGCCGAATCGTTCGGCTACGAGGGCGAGGGCGTCCTGGTCGAACACCTGATGGTCGACGGCCCGGCCGAAGAAGCGGGCCTGCTGCCCGGCGACATCGTCACCCACATCCAAGACATGGCGGTGTCGAATGCCGACGACCTGCGCTACACCGTGGCGGGTTTCCCGCCGGGCACCCAGATCAAAGTCACCGCGGTGCGTGACGATCAGCCCCAGACGTTCGTCATTGCGCTCGATGAATTGGTCGATCGTGTGCTGCCTCGCGGTCTGCCCGAAAACTTGACGTTCGCCTCTTCGGTCACCCAGCAGAACGATCGCCTACGTGAGCTCGGCATCGGGCGGATTACCAACTTCACCCGGGAAGATTCCAAAGACAACAACCTGCCCCCGACCGTGGGCGTGATGGTCATCGACCGGCGCAAGGGGTCGCTTGCCGATCGCCAGCGTATCGAGCCCCTGTCGTCGATCATCACCCACGTGGGCGACGCCCCCGTGACCACCACCGATGAACTGATCGAAGCGCTCGAGCTCTACCCCGAGTCGCTTCCGCTGCGGTTTACCGTGCTGACTTGGGAGCCGAGTATGGGCGAGCTGGTCAGCCGGTTTGCGCTGCTTGAGCTCGAAGAGTGATGGCTTTTCCAACCCCTCCCCCACCGGGGGAGGTGGCCCGCGAAGCGGGTCG
>JBCCWB010000183.1:0-8626 GCA_039194345.1 Planctomycetota bacterium | reverse complement strand
GCAGATTTTAAGCAAAATAAATGCTTTTGGATTGTCTTTTTCGCGCATCATCAAATAAAGGCGATGTGGCCGTCTTTGTGCTCAAAATAGATTTGATCGGCCTTATTGCTTCCGGACTGCCATTCCCTAATCTCCTCAGTGGACATCAGCATGCACGCGGTGGAAAGAGCATCGGCCCAAGCCGCATCATGAGCCGTTAACCAGAGGTGTCGGTACCCCGCGAAGAGCCTGTCCGAGGCGTCCGGACGCACCAAATGCGCCCCCTGAATCGCGTGGCCCGAAGCGCTGAGTGCTCCGTTGGCCAGGCGGATTCTTCGGGTGTCATGCTCGCCTTTCAGCTCGATCGGCCATGCTTCCCCGCCGATCGCCAGGAACGTACTCGCCCCACTGCTGATAAGAGCCGAGTCGATCCCCCAGTTTTGAAGAACTTCCGACATCCGGTCTAACGCAAACCCCTTCCCGATGCCGCCGAGATCGATCTGCCGGCCTGCTTCAATGCACTCAACCACCGGGCGGTCAGGGGTGAGGCTCAACTGGCCAAGCACTGGTGGTGTGGGCTGGGGTGCAGCCGACTTGAGATGTTCGATTTGTGTGCCCAGCGTGATATCGAACAAGCCGCCGGTGACTTGGCCAGCCTCGAGTGCGCGTAGCATGCAGCGGTGTGTGTCTTCTTGGATGAGCAGCGACTCCCCTGCCTGCATCGCGTTGATCTGGCTGATGTCGCTCCCCTCGCGGTATCGGCTGAGAGCGTCTTCGAGGCGATCCAGCCTCTCAAAGCTGGCGATCGCTGCGTCTGAGGCTACTGCCGGATCGGAGCAGATGGCCAGAATCGAAAACGCCGTGTTCATCGCGTGGTGCTCGAAACGATGGATACCCTCGCTGCTTTGAAGGTCAATCATCGGTCCGCTCCGGATTCAAGTAGTCGGCCCAGATATCTTTCCTGACATGTACCAGCAGCAGCGTGTCGGGGCGGAGACTTCGCGGCACGGCATCGTGGCTTTGTGCTAATGCGTCGAGACTGGTGTTATCCAGATCAGGCAGTGAAATGATCAGCGGGAAATCAGTCGCGCCGCCAGGCAATTCTGGCCAATAGCCGACTCTCTCAAAACTCCGAAGATACCAAGGCAGCGGCCAGTATTGATTGCCCACCACGGCCAGGGGTTCGTTACGGATGACGGGGTACGCTTCGGCCAAGTCTTCTAACCACCGCTGCAACTTTTCGATGTCTTTGGACGTGGGCACATATGCATAGGGGTTTCGCTCATCCACGGGGAAGCGGTGCGCCGCACGGCCGGCCTGTTCCGCCTGCCAGTACAACGCCCCGCCAAGGAAGGCGACAGCCAACCCGCCGCAAAAAAAAGACCGCTTCGAGGCCAGTTCAGTAACGCCATAGCCCGCGACCAGGCACACCTGTAGCCAGCACACCATCATGAGCCAGGGTGTCTTGTATCCGATGCACGTATACACCGCCGCCTCGATCAATGCCGCGAGGGCGAGGAAACGCACCGCCCCACCGTAACGGCCGCGAAACGCCAGCACCGCGCCGAAGATCGCGGCCAATAGCAGCAAGCCTTCGCCCCACCAGAGCCCGCCGCGGAACTTCGGCCAAGCCAAGAGCCAGCCGTAGTAACTTGCGGGCTTGGCGTGATCGGCCTTGTTTTCGTAGACGATGTAGGTCTTAAAGAAATCCACGATCCCGGCGGGGTGTCGCCCGAGGTCGGTGTAAAACATGGTCATCACGACCAGCGCTGTGATCACCGCGGCCAATACCGCCGGGCCGTGACGCCGGATTTGCGCCATCGGTTGAATGTGTGACCGGCCATAAATAGCAGCCAGTGCCACACCGGCCACGCACCACGAGAATACGCTGATCGCGGCTGTTTCCTTGTTGCTGGCCATCAGCCCCAACGCCAGCCCGCAAAGAATGGCTTTGGGCCACCTGGGCTTCGCCGCGTAGGCCAGCCCGCAAGTCAAGAACATCGCCGCGGCAAAGACCTGGAGCGTCTCGTGGATATAGATGCGGTTGAAGTAAACCAGTAATGGCGAGGTCGCGAACCATGCCGCCGCCACCACAGCTCCCCATCGGAGAGTCGGCCACATCGCCAGGATCAGGAGTGCCGTCAACCCGCTGAACACCACGGGCACCACGCGGAGTGTCTGCTTGGACAAACTCTCCCAGGTCGTCTCGCCACGCATCTTTGCTAGCGGGATGGTCGCCGAGGTCAGCAGCGGGCCGTGATAGTGACGCGGGTCGAAGGTATAGCCTTCGCCCTCAAGGCGCATGCTTAAAATCTTCGCGCCCGTCGCGGCTTCATCGGCGTGAAGCGGTGCCGCGTCGAGCGAAGACACACGCAGCCAACCGCCGTAGATCACGGCTGTGGTTGAGGCCAGTATCAACAGGAGCACGACCCACCGGGGCGGGGTACGGCGTTCGTCCTGTGCGGGTGGGGTCATCGAGCAGATTGGCCTTGGGGTCGGCAGGGTATACTCACCCGAACCAGATGGAATTTGATTTTACTCTCGTCACCCCGGTGTATAAAGACGCGGACCGACTGGCTGTTTACGGGCCGACCTTGGCCTGGGCTTTGTCGCAGTCCGGCCTGCCGGTGCGTTGGGTGATTGCCGACGATGGTTCCGGAGAAGAGCAGGTCGCTAGGCTCCAAAACCAAGCGAATAACTACCGCGATACGTATCCGCATGTCGAGGTGTTCAGGCTGCCGGGCCACCGCGGAAAAGGCGCGGCGGTGCGTGAGGCGTGGAAGGCGTTTCCCGCCAAGGGCTGGCTGATGTTCGTCGACGCCGATGGCAGCATCACGGCAGATACGGTCGTCTCTCTCATGCGGCAGATCATGAAGCAAGGGCCGGGGCACGCTTTGCTAGGGGCTCGCCTGGAGAACCCCGAGACCCACATCGAGCAGCGGGCGTTCCGCAAGGTCGTTAACCGCGGCTTCTCGCTGCTCGTGCGGCTCTGCCTGGGGATCGACAGCCAGGACCCGCAATGCGGCGTGAAAGTCATTGGCCAAGATGACTTTCTCGCGATTGCCCCCCTGCTACGAGAGGATGGCTTGTCGTTCGACTCCGAACTTCTGGTCGCTCTTGGGCAGCACGGTGTCAATCTGATCGAAGTTCCGATCGACTGGGTCGAGAAACCCGGCGGCCAGGTCAAGCCGCTGCGTGACGCTTGGCCCATGTTTGCGGCCCTGCTCAAAATCGCTTGGCGTAGCCGTAGGGGCGAGCTCCGGTCAAGGTGAATCCAAGCAAAAACCTGCTCGCGAAAGCAGGTTTTTGCTTGGATATAGGTTGTTGGGCATCGCGGTAAAGCGATGCGGGTTTATTCGGCCGGGCGGCCGAAGATTTCCACCTCGGTGTAGTGGTTGTTTTCGTTCGCGGTGTTTCCGTTGGCGTGGAGGCGAACGTAACGGCCCGACGTGCCTTTGCCATCGACGAGCTGGCCGAAACGGCTTTCGATGTACGGAGGGTCGTTGCCCTTGCCCATCTCTGCCGAGTTGTCGTAGTCGTTGTTGTAGATGGTGGTCACACCCGATTCGAACGACTCGTCGTTGGAGATTTGGATAATCACGTCGTGGTAAGCTCGGCGTTGGCTGTGGTAGTGCCAGACCCAAACGGCGTCGATGTTGTAGACGGCCTCGAGATCGATCTGAACCCACTGAAGGTCCTGGCCCACTTCGACGTAGTAACCCTCACCGGCTTGCTTGTCGCCATCGGTGAGATAGGACAGGTCGCCGATGAAAATAAAGTCGTCGCTGGCGGTTGCAGGCTTGCCTGCCGAGATCAACGCGGTGCCATCAGGGACGGCGAGTTGAGGCGCAACCTTCGGCACTTCAACCAGGTTGGGCAGCTTGTTCTCGATCGGAGTTCCTTCGAGACGTTCTTCAGGCAGCTCGGTGGTCAGGATATTACTGCCGGCCGCGGGCGTCGACGCGGCGTCACCTCCGCCGGTAGCCGAAGGCTCGGAGCTGTCACCGCAAGCCGAAAGCAAGCAGGCCGAAATAACGAGTGACGATGCGGTTAGGGTGGTAGAGAGTTTCATACGCTCAGGTGTTCCTCGGTCAACATAATCGTTTCATGGTTATCCGCCGCCGGGTTGACCCAGTAGATCGGCGCTTCGGATTCAAAGGCGTGACGAGCGTCACAGGTTAGCTTTTCTTGGCCACGGATGGCGTTGAAGAAGTTTTCGATGTGGGGTTGGTGCGGGGGCTTGTTAAGCGTGCCCGGGAGTTCGTAGGCTTCGGGGGCAGCCGAGGCGTAGGCGGCCACCGCGCCGCCGTCGTCGCTGGGGGCAGCTGCGGGAGCCGAAGAACGCTTGAGATAGCCCTTGCTCACGAGTGAATTCCAGCTCGGGCCATCGGATTCGCGGTAGATCTTAGTGTTGGCGTTGATTTCGGAGATCTGGACCGTGCCCTCGGTGCCCATGAAGGCCTCGTAGAAGCCTCCGCCCGCGCTGGTGGTGGTCAGCACCTGATAGAAGGCCCGCGTGCCACCCCAGGGCGTGTCGTATTCGAAGACGCACATCACGTTGTCGAAGTGTTCGCGATTCTTGAAGTGGTTATTTCCGCCCGAAGCCATGACCGACTTGGGGGTTCGGCCGAGGTACCAGTTGAAAATATCGATCTGGTGCGCCCCGAGGTCGGAGATCGGTCCTCCGGAAAGGTCGCGGTACCAACGCCAGTTCAGAAATTGGTGCGGGTTTTTGAAGCCATACTTAGTCAGAATTTCCTGATCCGGGATGATGCTGGCCTTGACCTTGATGTCTTGGGAAGCGCCGATGCCGCGGTTCCACTGGCCGTTGATGTTGATGATATCACCGCATATCTGGTTGCCATGGATTAGCTGATCCAGGGTGTATCGGTAGCGGGGGTTGGAACGGCGTTGGTGGCCGATCTGGCAGAGCTTGCCCGAGGCCTCTGCGGCATAGACCATCGAGCGTGCGCCCTCGATGGTGTTGGACATCATCTTTTCGCAGTAGACGTTAATACCCGCCTCGAGGCACATCACCGTGTGCGGGGCGTGCCAGAAGTCCGGCGTGGCAACGAACACCGCATCGAGGTCTTTCTCTTTGGCGAGCATGTCCTCGGCGTCGGAGTAATGGTTGGGGGTGTAGTCGAACGCCGAGCGGATCCGCCCGAAAGCCCCGCCTACGCGTTCTTTCATGATGTCGCACACCGCGGCGTAGTGGATGCCGGGGATGTTCTTCATCGAGTTGAACAGGACCTCTTGCTGTTTGCCGCACCCGATGAAGCCAACGCGCAGCTCATCGGAGGGTGCGTTCTTAGCCGAGGCGCTTAAGATCGAAGGGGCACCCAGGACAAGCCCCGCGCCCGCAACGCTACCGGTGCGAAGAAAAGAGCGTCGGCTGATGCCAGCCTGTTCGGTGTTGCTAGAAGAATGGTTTTGAGGATTTTCTGTCACAGCTAGTCTCCAAGATGTACACGCAGCGAGGCGTTACCACTTCTTGATCAGGGCCAAACGGTTGTGCTTCACGTTCATGAGCGCGACCGCAACCATAAGTACGTGGATGCCTAGCCAGGCGACCCCGGCATCCTGCTTGAGCAGAATGAGGCCCAGCGTGAGGCTGGTGTAGAGCAGCCCCATGAGAAATAACGATAGGCGGGTGAAAACACCCAGTAAAAGCGTTGCTCCCAGGATGAGGAGTGCCGGTCCCAATACTTTGTCGTAGATCGACAGCGCGAATTCGGGGATGAGCGGCTCGGCAAGAAACTTGGCGTAAAGCGATTCGGGGACGCCTTGATATTGGTCAAGGCCGTAGACTTTTTCGCTTTCCGCAGCGGTAAGGCCATAGCTGTTCGCTTCACCGTCGATCGCCACCGCGGCGTCGCTGACCTTCGTACCGCTGAATTTTTCGAGGCCCGTGACCAACGCACGTGCCGCAAGCCATAGGCGAAGGGTAATAAAAGCGAGGGACAAGCCTGAATCGGCTTGGGAGACATCAGATTCTTTTTGCTGTTTCATGGATCTGCCGGACAAAGGAAAAGAAACGAGGTAAACTATTTAACAAATGATTCTACTATCGCGTTGGCGGCCTTAGGCTAAACCAAATCGTTCATCGCGTGATTGCCGTACCAATTCGGCACAGCAGGTCTGTTTCGTTTAATTCTAACAACTTGTGACTCCCTACGACGCCTGTTGGGCTTGGGTTTTCAACTCTTGGTGAATTTGTTCATGTGCCGGTTAACAATCCACAAACTACTTTTTGGCTACGTTTTCATTTTGTCGATTTCGATCATCGTTTCGGCTTCGGCTCAAAGTGGCGGGCAAGCCTATTTCGATCGGTTGACCAAAGAGACCGTCCGATCAAGCCCGCTGGTGGAGTGGGTCAACTTCGGCCCGGGCATGTCCGGCTACTGCGAAGAGTTTTGGTGTCACCCCACTGATCCGGATGTCATGTTCATGGGCCCGGACATGTATGTGAGCTATGGCACATGGGACGGCGGCCAGTCGTGGCACTCACTCAAAGACCACGATGGCCTAGGTCATGAGATGAAACGGGTGCTCGATGTCGAGTTCTCCAGACAGGACCCCGACCTCGGCATGGCGATCGATTGGAACGGCTGGGCCTACCGCACCACCGATCGCGGCCGATCGTGGACCAAGATCAAAGAACTCGGCGAAGTGCTGGTCCCCCCGGGCACTTCCGTCGAGAAGCGCCCCGGCGGGATGATGCAGGGCTACTGGCAGTCGCGCATGGGCGAACTCGCCGTGGACCCGACGGATGACCAGGTCTGGTACGTCGGCGCGGGCGACTTCTGGAATGTCAAAGCCAACCACCGCTCGGCCGCTAAGCCCCACGGCAACCGATTTGACTTCGCCGCCTACGGCTTCGTCCTCAAAACCAACAACGGCGGCAAGACCTGGAAGAAGATCACCAACGGCCTGCCTGATGACATGGAAGTCGGCAAAATCATTGTCAACCCCACCAACAATAATCGCGTCGTCATGGCGACAAGCCACGGCATGATGATTAGCGACGACGGCGGGATGTCGTGGAAAGACGGCTCCGAAGGCTTACCCAATAACTTGCCGCGCGACCTGACGTCGTTCTACGACGCCGAGTCGGGTGAGTTCGCGCTGTATGCAGTTGAGCAAACGGTCTACACGCCAAGCAAAATGACAATCCATTGCGAAGGCGGTGTGTTTAGAAGTGTTGACGGCGGGAGTTCCTGGGAGGATGTAACCGGCAACCTGCCTATCGACATGACGGCGATCAATTTTTCCGCGACCACCGACCGTTTCCACCGCGCGGTTGGCCACTGGATGAGCCTAAGCAAACAACAGGTCAAACAGCAATTCCCCTACATGCCGCGGCATGCTCTGCCCGTCTTCAATCGCATCGAAGTCAATCCGCTCAACAAGAACGAGATTTACCTCGCACTCAATAAGAAGCACGACCGCACCTTCGGCCCCGGCGACCTGTGGATGTCGCCAAACGGCGGCAAGAACTGGCTCTCAGTCGCACGTCACGGTCGGTATTGGATCGAGGGGAACGATAAGAAGTACTGGCGTAGCCGAAAGAACCCAACCAAGCCCAACATCGAGTTCGCCCACCTCCAGCCCTATATGGATCACGGCACCGAACACTCGGGCAACCGCAAGCTTGCGATTAACCCTCTCGGCGAAGTCTTCATTGGCGTTGATCAACAGACCCTGAAGTCCACCAACCAAGGCAAGACCTGGCAGCAAGTCGACGACGACGAAACAGCGCCAAACAGCAACCGATGGATCGGCCGGGGCGGTAGCAACCTACCCGGAAGGTTCATGCTGCTTGAGACCGGCGTCAAAGACCGCTATCTCCTTAGCAGCGGCGAGCATGGCCTCTGGCAAACTGCCCCGCTGGGCAATTGGCCGAACAAAGATGCGGTCGCCGTTGAGCAGATCGAGGGCCAGGTTCATGTTCACGGCACCGAATCGATCGCCACCGTTGCCGTCCACCCTAACGACCCCAAGACGATCTACATCATGTCTTGGCGCCAGACCAACCGAGGCAAGCTCCGCCGGACGACCAACGGCGGTAAGACATGGGAGAACATCGCCACGATTTTCGAATGCGACAACAACTCTTGGCAGGCCTTGGCTAACCAGAACTCGCTACTTATCGATCCGGATAATCCGGGCAATATGTATTTTTGTGCCACGTACATCCGCAACGGGGAAATCTCTGGCGGCAAGGGCCCCAAGCTCACCAAAGGTGAGTACGGGTTCTATCGCTCCGAAGATGCCGGCTATACCTGGGCGCCCAGCAATATGGGCTTCCACGAAGGCTTCAGCGTCCGCCGTCTAGCCATGCACCCCGACAACCCTAAGATCATCTACGCTGCGCTCAACGACAACAACGGTGGCCTCTACCGTACCACCAACGGCGGCAAGAACTGGAAACGCGTCCCGCTGCCTAATCCCGTCAAAGCCATCAACCACGTCTCGATAGATCGCCACAACAAACACATCCTCGTCAGCGCCGGCACCGCCACCGGCAAGCCCGAAGAAGGCGGCGTGTGGCGCAGCACCGACGACGGCAAGACCTGGAAGGTGATCTTCAAAGCCCCCTACGTTTGGCAGGCCGAGCCCTCGCCGGTGAATCCGAAGATCATCG
>JBCCWB010000182.1:0-8735 GCA_039194345.1 Planctomycetota bacterium | reverse complement strand
GTGGCGGCATCTGTTTGCGTTGGCGGCAAGGGCCGATGGCCCCGCGGTGGCTCAGCGTTGCCGGGCGACGTGGAAGCGTTACCTCGGGGCCATCGGCCCTTGCCGCCAACGCAAACAGATGCCGCCACGCTTCGAGCATCGCCACCGCGATCGCTGCCCCTGCGGTGCTCACGAGTAAATCAAACGTGCCCCAATCGCCCGACATCAGCGGAGCCACAGCGCGTTGAATCTTGAGCAACGGGTTCACCCCCGACGGCCCCCCACCGATTTGGAAGCCCTGTTCGCTCCATGCCGTGACGTACCGCGCGATGAGCATGCCAAGTGTCGCCAACGCCGCCCCTGCTGCGAGCACCGACGCCCACCGGGCCGACAGCCGGGTCCCGCGGTGGTACCACGTCTCCCGGCGGTTGGGCTCCTTGGTCGTCAGCAGCCACAACGCCGCCGCCGCCCAGACAATCCCGGGCACCGCAAAAAAGATCGTCGCGATCGCTGCCCCGTAGAGCCAACTCGTGCCACGCTCGATCCGCTTCAACCAGGCCGGGTCGGCCCGCTCGAGCCGATCCGCGTCGTCCCGCTCGACCACGTCCACCGGAGACCCGCACTCGGGGCAAACGCTGGTGACCTTCTGCATCCGCAGGTTGTAGCCACAGGCCGGGCAGTGCACATCGTTGTCGATGTAGCCTTCGCTGTTGAGTCGTACGGGGATGGTGGCGGGAAAGGCGGAGGACATGACTACAAAAGCATACGCACCGAATTTACGTGACGTTACGCTTTACCCTGTAGAAACTGTAAGCCCGCCTACGCCAAACCCTCGCTAAACTTCCCCCCATGTCCCGCGACGCCGCGATCGCCATCATCCAGACCCTTCGCGAAAAGGGCCACGTCGCCTACCTCGCCGGGGGCTGCGTGCGCGATCGTCTGCTGGGCGTCACCCCCAAGGACCACGACGTCGCCACGGATGCCCCGCCGGACGTCGTGCAAAAACTCTTCCGCCGATCCCAACCCGTCGGCGAAGCGTTCGGCGTCATCCTGGTGTACCCCGCCCGGCGGGAGCACGGCACCAAAAACGCCGGGGGCATCGAAGTCGCCACCTTCCGCACCGAAGGCGTCTACTCCGACGGCCGCCGCCCCGACGAAGTCCAGTTCACCACCGCCGAGCACGACGCCCAGCGCCGTGACTTCACCATCAACGGCCTGTTCGAAGACCCGCTCCATCGCGACACCCCCAACCCCGATGCCGACGACCACGGCGTGATCGACTACGTCGGCGGACGGGCCGACCTCGAGTCCAAAACCCTCCGCGCCATCGGTGACCCCGACCGACGGTTCGGCGAAGACTACCTGCGCATGCTCCGTGCGGTCCGCTTCACCACCCGCCTGGGCTTCACGCTCGACTCTGCCACCGCCCAAGCGATCCGCAACCTCTCGAAGTTCCTTAGCCAGATCAGCCGGGAACGCATCGGCGGCGAGCTACAACTCATGCTCACCGCTCCGCACTTCGCCGCCTCGGCCGACCTCTTGCAACAACTCCGCCTCGACGGGCCCACGCTCAACGAAGACCACCTCGACGCCGAGCTTTCGGTCCTCACCCGCCTCTCGCCCGACGCAGGTTATGCCGCCAAACTCACCGCGTGGATGATCGACCGCCACGGCCTGCCCGCCGCCACCCCCGCACGCCTCAAACGCTGGCGCAAAGCGTTGTGTCTCAGCAACGACGACACCGACTCGATCAGCCGTATCCTCCGCCAGCTCCACACCGCGGAGGATTGGCCAACGATGTCGGTCGCGCAGCGTAAACGGCTGCTGTCGATGACCGACTGGGACCAGACGCTGTTGATCTGGCGGGCGATGAAACGGGCCGAAGCCATCGACGCCGACACCCCCGCGCTCATCGAAGACGGCATCGGCTTGGCTCCGACGCCCTTCGTGGACGGCGCGGACCTCATCGCGATGGAGCTCAAACCCGGGCCGGTGTTCAAGACCCTGCTCGGCCAGGTGTACGACGCCCAACTCGAAGGCAAAGTCGCCGACCGCGAGTCCGCGCTAACCTGGGTGCGTCAACACATCGCCACGGGCTGAATCCCGTTCTTTTCGCAGCCCCGGGAAGGTCCGATCATCTCGTTGCGTCGCTTCTCCAATCCGCCTAATCTAACAGCATGACTCAGCCGCACGCTGGCCCCAGCCAACTCAAGGACGCTTACCTCGCGGTCAACGACCGCATCGCCGACGCCGCCGCCCGTTCGGGGCGTAAGCGTGAAGACGTGGCCATGATCGCTGTCACGAAGTACGCCAGCCCCGACCAGATCCGCAGCATCGTCGAGCTGGGTCAGGCCGACCTTGGCGAGAGCCGTGCTCAGCAGCTCACCCAACGCGTCCCCCAGCTCGCCGAGTTCCTCAGCCGTAAGAAAACCCTTGCCGGGGCCGCCGCCCGCGCCGACGACGCCACGCCCGACAAGGTCCGTTGGCACATGATCGGCCAGCTCCAACGCAACAAGGTCAAACAGGTCGCCCCCCACGTCGATCTGATCCACTCGGTCGACTCGCTCCGCCTCGCCGAAGAGCTGCACAACTACGCGTCCCGCCTCGACATCATCATCGACATCCTCATCCAGGTGAACACCTCCGGCGAAGCGTCCAAGTCCGGCATCGCCCCGCCCGCGGTGACGCACCTGGTCGAGTCCATCGACACCATGATGCACCTCCGCCCCCGCGGCCTGATGACCATGGCCCCGCTTTCGGATAACCCCGAAGACGCCCGCCCCACTTTCGCCCGCACCGCCGAGCTGTTCAACGACGTCAAGACCGAAGCCATCGGCGGCGACCACTTCAACGTCCTGTCCATGGGCATGACCAACGACTTCGAGGTCGCCATCGAAGAAGGCGCCAACGTCGTCCGCATCGGCCGGGCCCTCTTCGGCGAGACGGAAGCCTAAACTCCCGTCATGCCCGCCGCCCCGAAAAAAACCGCCAACGAGAAAGCCCGCGCCCGCCGCTTGTACGCCAAGCTGGATGAGCTCTATCCGAACGCCGAGTGTGCACTGCACTTCGACACGCCCTTCCAACTCCTCGTCGCTACCATCCTCTCCGCTCAGTGCACCGACGAGGCGGTGAACAAAGCCACCCCCGCCCTCTTCGCCAAGTACCCCACGCCCGCCAAGATGGCCGACGCAAAAGTCGAAGGCCTCGAGAAGCTCGTCAAGACCTGCGGCTTCTACCGCAACAAGGCCAAGAACATCAAGGCCGCCGCCCTCAGCATCATGGAAGACTTCGACGGCGAGGTGCCACGCACGATCGAGCAGTTGATCCAACTTCCGGGGGCCGCTCGCAAGACCGCGAACGTCGTCCTCGGAAACGCCTTCGGCATCAACGAGGGCATGGTCGTCGACACCCACATCGGCCGGCTCTCGGTGCGTTTAGGCTTCACCGAACACGACAGCAAAAACGCCGTGAAGATTGAACAAGACCTCATGGCCCTCTTCCCCCGCAAGACCTGGACCCAACTCGCCCACCTCTTCATCGCCCACGGCCGCGCGGTCTGCAAAGCCCAACGTCCCGCGTGTGATACGTGCCCGATCAAGCGGAGCTGCCCACAGATTGGTTTGTCGTAAATGAATCGCAGTACGTTGGTGAGGAACCAAGATTTCATACTTCCCATATGACTTGCGAAGCATCGTCAAAAGCCATGAATTCGATCTCGCCATCATCGCTATGCTCGCGGCAAAAATCTGCAATCAAACCCATCAACTCAGATTGAATTTCGAAAGCTAGTAGTCGTTTTCCAAAAAGGCTCTTGAAGATTCCAACTTGCCGAGACACTCCGACATAAATTCTCAAAGGCGACTCAAAAGCACAATTCGTTTGAATAATGAATGAGTACTTCACTTGCTTCCAAATACCAAGATCGAACCAATTTGAATGCTCCCAATAGTCTTTGGACAGTTCATCAGTTCGATATTCCATTCCACGCTTTGCGAGGAATAGTCTTAGTTTGCTAGCCGCCATATAACCTGGGGGAGGATAATCAGGGTGATCGGCCTCGTAATCCGGGTTCGTGTCAAATAATTCGGTTGAAAAAAACAGGACGCATGTCTTTTTCATACTTCCCCCTGATTTTGGTCAGGACAGACCTAGAGCTTCATCCAACTCAAACACCGCATTCATGTTCTGGATTGCCTGACCAGATGCCCCTTTGACCATGTTGTCCTCGGCAACAAACACCACCACCTGCCCCGATTCGGTCAGCCGGACGGAGACATCGACGTAGTTCGTATCCACCACGTGCTTCACGTTCGGCAGGACATCGTCTTCGGTGCGGACGCGGATGAAGGGCTCGTTGGCGTAGGCGTCTTGGAAGGCCTCGAACAGGTCGGCTTGGGTGACGTCGCTGTCGGCCGGTTGCAGCACGATGGTTTCGAGGATGCCCGCGTCGATCGGCAGGAGGTGCGGGAGGAACAACGGCGTCACGGGTTTGCCGGCGACGCGGGTCAGCGTTTGGGCGATCTCGGGCTGGTGGCGGTGGCCGCCGATCTGGCCGTAGGGGCCGAAGGCCTCGTTGACGCTGAGGAAGCTGGTCGCGGGCTTGGCGGCCCGGCCGGCGCCGGTGGTGCCGCTGGCGGCGTAGACGGTGATGCCCTCGGGCTTGACGAGGCTGTGCGATAGGAGTGGCGCGACGCCGAGCGCCGCGGCCGTGGGGTAGCAGCCGGGATTGGCCACGAGCATCGCGCCCGGGAGGTCCTTGCGGAACAACTCCGGTAAGCCATAGACGGCGTTGGGCAGGTTGCCTGGGTCGGTGTGCGGGGTGTCGTAGACCGACTCGTAAAGCGTTTGGTCGCTCAGCCGATAGTCGGCCGAGAGGTCGATCACCCGCAGCCCGGCATCGAGCAGCTGCGGCGCATACGCCATCGCGGCCTTGTGCGGCAGGCCGAGGAAGACCACGTCGGCTTCCTTGGCGATGGACTCAGGATCGATAGGCCGACACTGCGCCACGTCTTCATCGAGCAGCCCGAGCAACGACGGAAACTCGTCGCGCAGGTCCGGCAGCTCGTCGCGGTGCGACGCCAAATACGTCAGCTCCGCCTGCGGATGGCGGTGCAAAAGTTTGACGAGGTACATCCCGGTGAGGCCGGTGGGTCCAACGATCGCGGCACGGATCTTCATAGCTGCAACTTTCAAGGCGGGGCTTCGCAAGCGTGCAAAGCCAAATTAACGCGAGATTTTAGCGAACCTGTCAGTTCGGCATCCTGCCAAAATCTACACCAAATCGTAAACCCAGCTTAGCCAATCATTTGTCCATTGGCACGTTTTCGGCACGACGGTTGCGATAGGTAGGGCGACGGCGTGACGTTCGGAACCACACGCCGAGGCCCGACGTTCCGCGAAGGTTTTTTCGCGGCGGGCGAAACTTCCAAACCGTTCCGAACGTATTGATATTTGGAGATCAACCATGCAAGCCTCCCTCCGCCGAACATTGGACAACCCGTTTCAAGCCCTGCGCGACTTCGACCGTGTGGTGAACCGCTTGTGGGACACCGTCGAAGAAGGCGTCGGCACGACGAGCTTCCCGGTCGACATCCGTGAAGCCGACGACAAGCTCACCGTCGAAGCCGAACTGCCCGGCTTCGCCAAGGATCAGATCGACGTCAGCGTCGAGCAAGGAGTCCTGAACATCGAAGCCCAGCGACCTGCCCGCGAGGTCAAGGCCGATGAAAAGGTCCACCTCAGCGAACGCCGAGCGACGCACTACGCCCGCCGGTTCACGCTGCCGACCGCGTACGACACGAACAACGTCGAAGCGTCGCTCGTGGATGGCGTGCTAACGCTCACGCTTGCGAAGCGTGAAGAAAGCAAGCCGAAGAAGATCGAAGTGAAATAAGTTGCTGCTTCTACAAGTTGAATGAATAGCCGTGAGACAGCCACGGCAACTTAAACGACCCATCCCTCCTCCGGCCGTTGATGCGAAGACCTCGTGTCAGCGGCTTTTTATTAGGTTTTGCTAGAACCAATTTGCAATGAAGTTTTTTAGCGCATTCCAATCCCACCTGTAGCGTCGGGTGCCACACCTTGAGGCTGCTGCCTCAAGGTGTGCGGCGGTGAGACCAAGGGCCTGAGTTCATCGGCACACCTTGGCCCGAACCGCCAAGGTGTGGCACCCGCTACACCTGTAAGTGAGATGCTCTAAGGCAACCGCTTGCGCGGCGGGCGGTCAAGGCTTCGCCCCGACACCCCTTCGTGCTCGGATCGCGGTGTCTGTCGCCCCATCGACTAGATGTCTTCGGGGTGCAGGGGCAGAGCCCCTGCCGCTCGCCGCGTAGGCGATGGCCTTGAATGATGTGATTGCTCGGCGAGAACAAAATCACACATCACTTATGCGATGTATTTCCACAGGATGTGGGCCACACCTTCTTCGTCGTTGCTGGGCGCAACAAGGTCCGCGGCTTCTTTCGCTTCGGGGAACGCGTTGCCCATCGCTACGCCAAGGCCCGCGAACTTGAGCATGCCCACGTCGTTCGGGCCGTCGCCGATGGCGAGGGTGTGTTGCGGATCGATCTTGTATTTATCACACAGAAACTTCAGCGCCCGGCCCTTGTCGGCCTGGTACGACGCGATCTGCGTGAGGTGGTCTTCGTTGGTCACCATCATGGTGGCCTTCTTGTACCGATCCACGAGCACCTTGCGGATGATGGCCATGCGGTCCGGCGGGGCGAGGACCATGAGCTTGGTGATCGGCATCTTCAGCGGCTCAAGCAGCGAGCCCACGTAGTCCGGCTTGAACTTCTTGCTCGTCTCGGTCTCGAGCGTGGGGTCGTGTTTGTCGGTGTACCACTTGTCGAGGATCTCGAGCGCAATGATGCACTTCTTGTCTGTCTTGCGGGCGACGGTGCAGATGGCGTAGGCGAGGTCGGGGGTGAGCGGTTCGTGACGCAGCGGCTTGCTGTGGTCGGGGTGCTGGATAAGCGCGCCGTTGTAGTTGATCTGGTGCGTGTTGAGCTTGAGGTGGTTGTAGATCTCCAGGACGGTACGCGGCGGACGGGCCGTGGCGAGGACGACCTTGATGCCGCGCTTGCGGATCTCGGTGACGGCTTCGATGGCTTTGACGCTCAGGCGTTTGTCGCTGGTGAGCAGCGTGCCGTCGAGGTCAATCGCGACCAGGTCCACACGGCGGGCGCGGATCTGCTGCTCTTTGGTGCGCGCCTCAGCGCCAGGCGCAGCCTTGAACTGGCCGATCGAGGACCGTCCGGAGGCCGTGGATTTGGACCTGGATTTCGGTTGATCGAGGCCGAGTTCTTCGTCGAGATTGAAACGTTCGGGCGAGATGATGAGCCTCCATGCGTACAGATAAGCGGAGAACCGCGACCCCATGATAGCTCCGATTCGGAAGGCTACGATATGGAGTTATGAAATCAAACTCCCCTGCTCAGGAAAATCCCGCTGCCTCTGCTCACGCCGAACCCGTCGCGGGTTATTCGGACGCAGCGGGAACATACTACCCCGCCCCCGAGTCGGCCGACCCCGCCAACACGCTGGGGCTGGACTACCGGGCGCTCGCAGCGGAGTTGTCGGACACCGGGCCGATCATCGATGTACACACCCACGTGGGCACGCCCGAAGCGGCCGAAGTATTTCTCGAAGTCGCCGATCTGTTTCAGGTCGAGCGGACCTACACCATGACCGGCCTCGACAACGCCCGGGTGCTGCACCCCGACTTCGGCGAACGCATCAAATTCATCTGCGTGCCCGACTATATGAAGAAAGACACGCCCGGCACGTTCACCACGCAGTGGCTCAAAGACATCGAAGCGTTTCGCAGCGAGTTCGACAGCCAGGTGATCAAGTTCTGGTGCGCCCCACGTGGCCGCGACTTCGCGGAGATGACGCCCGACCCCGAGGCGGCCGACGCGATGCTGCTGGACTCGCCGATCCGCAAGCAAGGTATGAATCTGGCCTACGACCTGGGCTACCGGGTCTTCATGACCCACGTCGGCGATCCGGACACCTGGTTCGCCACCGCGTACGCCGACGCTAATCATTACGGAACAAAGCTGCAGCAGTTCGAGCCGTTGGAAGCAGCGCTCGAAGAGTACCGCGATGTCACCTGGATCGGGGCGCACATGGGAGGCTACCCCGAAGACCTCGACTGGCTTCAGGGCATGCTCGATCGGCACCCGAACTACGTCGTCGATACCTCGGCCTGCAAGTGGCAGATCCGCGAGCTGTCCAAACACCCCCAAGCGTTCAAGGCGTTCTGCCAGCGCAACCCCGGGCGGGTGCTCTTTGGCACGGACATCGTCGCCAACCAACACATGAACAACTCCATCGGCTTCGACCTATTCGCCTCACGTTTCTGGGCGGTGCGGACGATGATCGAGTCGCTGTACGACGGGCCTTCGCCGATCGTGGATCCCGACCTGCCGAAGGTTGATCCCGCGGTGCCGAACCCCAGCACGACACACCTTCGCGGCGCGGGGATTGGCGGCGATCTCTTGCGTGATTTGTATTTCAACAACACGGCAAGAATCATCGAAGGCGTATAACTCTTCCCAGAGTTATTCATCGCGGTCGCCTGCGCGGCGGGCGGTCAGGGCTTCGCCCCGACACCCCGTTCGTCATCCAAGCACGAAGCGTAAGCGAGTGACCCGCAGAAACAGTCGCTTGCGCTTCGTGCTCGGATGGTGGTATGTGCTAGACCTACACGCCAGATGCCTTCGGGGTGCAGGGGCAGAGCCCCTGCCGCTCGC
>JBCCWB010000181.1:0-8755 GCA_039194345.1 Planctomycetota bacterium | reverse complement strand
CGCAAAGCTATTCAGCTCGACGCGATGCGGACGTGGCTGACCATCTCACCACGCAACAGCACGACTTACCGTTTCACAGGGCTCAAGGTCGCTAAGGAGCAAGGGCCAACCCTCCAGTTGAGGTTTAAGCCCAAAGCCTCATCTGCGGGGGGAGACGGCATGATCCGCCTCGCGTTCCGTATCAACGATCGCCCCTACGCCAATCCCGTGCCCGACCCCGAGCTGTTCGGCCGACCTATTCCGCCTGTCCGCAACAATACATTCCACACCGCCACGATCCTCACCGAGGATATCCGTGACGATGGAACCCTCGACCTGACGATCACCAACACCGGAACAAACGCCGACCAGGCCTCGATCAGCTTCAAGCCCGGCGAAGGCCTGGAGATGTTCTATAAAGTTGGAGGCTTCGAAACCAACCTGATCAAAGGTCTGGTGGTGATGTGGGTCCGGCTGGGCTTCCTCGCGGCGGTCGGCCTCGCGGCGGCTACCTTCCTGGGGTTTCCCACCGCTTGCCTTGCGTGTTTCCTGGTCTACTTTGCGGCCGTTGGCAGCGACTACCTCGGCGAATCGTTTGCGACCTATGCCTCGGTCCCCCGCGACCAGGTGCCGTGGTGGGACAAAATCTGGTTAACCGTGGGCAAGCTGATCCAACAGACTAAAGATGGCGAGTATTACGACGCATTCAAACTCGTGGTACGCCTCGTCGGAGAGGGCTTTACTTTCCTTGTCCCGCCAATTTCCCGCTACAGCCCGACCCCGCTGATCGCGTACGGCCGTTCGGTTGAAAACTCCATGATCCTTGGATCCTTGGTTCGCATCGGAGTGGTCAGCACCGGAGCAGTCGCCGTGTTCGCCATGTTCGTGTTCGGCCGACGGGAAGTGGCCAAGGTGACGGTATAGATTTAATCGATAGCGATTGGCTTCACCACCGATCTCCCAACAAGTCATATACGTATCACAATCACGTAACCACTCAATCACAGAATGTCTAAAGACCGCCTCACCCAACTCGTTGCCTTGCTCGTAATTGTGGTGGCGCTCGCCGGCAGCATGTTATTGATCAACCCGATCAATACGCAACGCCGAGACCTGCAACTTACGTTTGCCGTGGACAACAACCAAGCCGACCCCCCGCAATACGCGTTGCTCGCCGCGGGCTTGGGTAGCTTCCGGGGCGTCGCCGTCAACGCGCTGTGGTACCGCGCCGAAATGATGAAGCGCGACGGCCAATTCGCCGAGGCCAACACCCTGGCGACGTGGATCACCTACCTCCAGCCGCGTTTCCCCCACGTCTGGGGCTTCTTGGCGTGGAACATGGCCTACAACATCTCGGTCGAGACCTATACCCCGCAAGAGCGATACGACTGGGTCAACAAGGGCATCAAGCTCATCCGCGAACAGGGGATCCCGTACAACCCCAACGCCGTCCGGCTTTATCGTGAGCTCGGATGGATCCTCTTTCACAAGGTTGGGCAATCCACCGACGATGTAAACTGGTACTACAAAGGCGAGTTCGCCCGGGAATGGGAAGAGCTGCTGGGAGCACCCGCCGAGCAACTCACCCCCGCCGGAGTCATCAACGAGATGGGGGCGATCGCCCTTATGGCCGACCGCTTCTTTGCGGTGGATCGGCCCAATGTTTTTGTCAGCGAGAGCCTGACCGACCTGATCCAAGCGGATGCGATCAGCGAAATTAATGAGCAGTCTGAGGCACTTGAGGGCATGGGCATCGTGGCACTCGATGAGGCGCTGCGATCGATTCGGCGAGGTGTCCCCGACAGCAACGAAGACGGACAAGCGGCGTTGGATCTTTTGCTGGAGGCCACTCAAGATCAGCTTAAGCGTGCCGAGCGCGACGCGGTCACAGTGTTCGTCGAAGAATATCCCCGTGCGGGGGCCTTGGTAGAAGAGCTGCGTAAGCGTGGCATGGAACTTGACCAGACGACACTCCGGGCGCTGGGAAAGTGCCTGATGTATCTCCGCTTCCGCTCTCCCGAGATCGTCCAGAACCTACCCGAATCATTGATGCCGGCTCAGGCGCAAGAGGTCTTGCCGCTGATCGTTCAAGCCTACGCCGAGGGGCCCGAAAGCGCCGTATACCAAGCGTTGTTTACGGAGTTGTTGCCCTTCCTCCGAGCCAAAGTCCTCATCGAGGACTACCACATGCAGCCGGTCAAGATGTATCAGTACATGGCTCCGATCCCCGAGGATAAACAAGACGATCCGCTTTATCCCGGTGACTATGGTCCTCTGGACTGGCGTCACCCCCATACTCACAGCCTGTACTGGGCGCGTTTTGGCGTCGAGCAATACTTCGACCTCCGCGATGAAAACAAGGTCGATATTCTCAACACCCAGCGCTTGGCGTTGCATTCGCTCCAAGCCCTGAGCGATGCGGGTACGGTGTCGTTCAACCCATTCAATCGCCCCGGCCAACAAATCGACCTGCTGCCCGACCCCGATTACATCGAAGGCTACTTTAAGATCATCGAAGAAACCAAGGTGATGGCCAATGATGAGCAGTTGGGCAAACGCATTACCGAAGAGGCCTTTTCTGGAGGCGAGGAAAACTTCCTGCAGAAAGCGGTGTTGTATTCCTACCTTTACGGCAGCGTCGCCCAGGCTGAAGGATATTACAAGCGATTGATCGACGAGTACGGTGACTCCGGCCAAGCCTACACACGCGGCATCTACGAAAACCTTTCGCTGGAAGATTTCGTGGCCTGGATGATCTATGACGACGATCTGGGCCGACCGGGCATGTTGTCGCTTATCAACTCGCGTTTCGTCGAGGCCTATCGCAAAGGCTTGGCGGTCGGCAATGCCCGCGGGCTTCAGGTGTTCAACCAAAACTTCGCCCTCGCCCAAAACGTTCACCGCATGTACAACGAAAAGTTTGGCCATGAGACCGGGCTCGAAGTCGGCGGCGGTCGCCTCCGACTACCCGCTTTCCCCCAGATGGCAGAAGACGCCTTCACCCAGTTCATGATGGACCGTAAACACGACGTGATCGTTCGGCTCAACGCTTACCAGACCGCATATCGCTACTCAGAGAGCATGCCTCTAGCCCCGCGAACCTATCGCCGATGGGAACAAGCTATGCGTTCAGAACTCTTGGCCCAACAGCCTCCCATCGATCCCGACGTCGCTATGCCCCCACCACCAAACCTGGTGGAATCGGTTGACCAAGCCGAGGGCGAGCAGGGCGGAGCGACAATTGAGCGGCAGTAGGCAGAAGGGCATTCGGCCCGGCTACTCCATACACATGGGGCCCGTAGACCGGTCAAAGCGAATCGACGGAGAGCTTCACCAGCACCGTATGGGATTCCCCCGGCGCAAGGCGGACCGCATCATCCCCGATGTTAGCTGACTCGATGCAGCACATCCCCATCCATTCATCATCACCAAAATCGGCGGTGCGTTTTGATTTGTCGATCCACGGATTCCAAACCACCGTCGATAGGCTGCCAAGCTTTTCGATGGTGATCTTTCGTTTCAACACCGGGTCGGTCAGCACGCAGGTCGCCTGGGTGTTGATGTAGATGTTGTCGGTTTCCGCTGCAAACGTGATCGGGCGATCGCCTTGTTCGCAGACCTTGTTGTCTTGCAACTGATCGATGTACTTGGCGTATTCGAGCCCGGAAATCGTCACTTGACGGGCATCGCCAACGTTAAAGTAGCTGTGCAGGGCCGCCTCGAAGGTCTGATCGGTGTCGGCGATGTTGGTCACGGTAAGGTTGAGCGTAAGCTGCTTTCCGAAGGTCACGCGGTAGTCGGCATGCAATTGGTCGAGCGTCGTCACCATCTTCGTCTCGACTCCCGCCGGGCCCTGCGCGGTCTGGGTCAGCCGCCACGGGATGGTGCGGACCAGCCCGTGAGAGGGCGCATCGGCATCGGTCGGGTGAGAGCCAAACCACGGAAAACAGATCGGCACGCCGCCGCGGATCGCCTTGCCGTCACGATAGGCCGCTTGGCTTGAGGTGAAGAGCACAGGCTCATGCCCCACGGGCTGCCAATCCGTCACGGTCGCGCCGAGCAGGTACTGGGCACCGGAACAGAGGCCGGTTTCGACGTTAAGCCGTGGCAACTCCCCCGGCCCGGGTTTGACGGTCAGAGCCTCGGGCAGGCTAAATTCTTCGGCACGTTCGAGTATGGATTCGGGCATGGCGGTATCGTCGAAGCTGGAACGGAAAGTGTCAACGTTTAGCCGCCAAGTTGCGACATCGCGCGGTTGCCCCGTGAGCTGTGGGTCTCCGGTTTCTCCGCAACGCAGCGGGCCATGAGTTGAATCAACTCGGCCTGCGGGTCGGTCTTACCTCTGAGCGTGGGCAGCACATCCACCTCGCCACCATCGAAGAGGCAGGCCCGCAGCTCCCCCCGAGCGGTAAGCCGCAACCGGTTACACGTCTCACAGAACGGCTGACTCATCGCGGAGATGAACCCCAGGCGGCCGGGCACGACGCCGGGGCGGTCGAGCCGATAGACCTGAGCCGGGCCGACGCCGGACTCGCGGTCGCGCTGGACCGACACCAACGGGCCGTGCTTTGCTTCGATGCGTTGGATGATCTGTTGGTTGTCGACCGTAAACGCGTCCGCCCCGAGCAGGCTCCGCGTCAGCGTACTCTCGCCCAGCGGCATGTATTCAATGAAGCGTACGGTCCACGGGTGGTCGAGTGTCAGCGCAGCGAAGCCGGGGGTTTCGTGATCGTTGACCCCGCCGATGACGACGACGTTGAGCTTGAGCTTCTCGAACCCCGCAGCGGTCGCCGCTTCGATCCCCGCCCAAACCTGATCGAGCGTAAAGCCACGGTCACCACTGATCTTACTGAACGTCTTCGGGTCCAGCGAATCAAGCGACACCGTGATCCGGTCCAGCCCAGCCTCGCGTAGCTCGTGGGCAAGCTGGCCGCCGCGCTGCCCCAGACGCAGGCCATTGGTGGTCATCGAGAGGTCTTCGGGGCCGAGTGCCGCAAGCTGGCGGACGATATCGACCAGGTCTTTGCGGAGTGTGGGCTCGCCGCCGGTGATCTTGAAGTGAGTGACGCCCGCCTCCCGCGCTGCAGCAGCCACCGCAACAATATCGTCGGCCGAGAGCAGGTCTGCATGGTCATAGAACGTGACGCCGTCGTCGGGCATGCAATAGACACAGCGGAGGTTGCAGCGATCGGTCAGCGAAAGGCGTAACAGTTTCACCGCCGAAAGCGAGCGTGGCCCCTGGGCGAAGTTTGGCCGCTGGGGCTGATCGTCGAGGATAGGCAAGGCAACGGACATTGAATTCGATTATAGGGACGCTTCTGCGGTGAAGGGCAAGGCAGGCCCGACCGCGGAACCGCCGCTCCGGAATGGGTCCGATTTGGCTTACCGCCCGGCCTCGGTGTTGGTTGTAAGGCGGGGCGGCTGCTAAAGTGCGTGGACCGATGTACGAATTGGCCTGCCCATCCTGTCGAGATAAACGTGTGTCCTCGTTCCTGCGTGTCGGGGCCGCGACCCGATGCCCCGCGTGTGGCCATATCTGGCGGATCAGCGCCTCACACATCCACCGACTGGAAGACCGCCCGGAAGCCCCCGAGCCCGCGATCCACGAAGACCCGCCCCCCGCCGACCCCCGCTCCGACAGCAGCGTGACGGGCATGTCCGGGCTCAGCGACCTGATGCAGGCCGAGCCCAACGCCCCGGCGGTCCCCGGAGCAGCCCCGCCGATCCAGGAAGCCAAGTTCGCCTCCCCCGAAGCCGCCCAGAAGCTCGCCCGATCGGCCGCCAATCTCCGGCAGACCCAGCAGCCCACCGCGATGTCACACGAGAGCCGGCGCATGGCCATCCTCATCATCGCTGTGCTGGCCCTTGGCGTCGCTATGGCGGGCATCGGCTTGGCCGTACTCGGAGGTGACAAGTCGGACCTGCCCGACATCCCCGGACCCGACGCCAGCGCCCAACCATCCGACCCGGCCCTCGAAAACGCCGGACCTCCCGCGCAACCCCGCAGCACTGATGGCGACTCAAGCGGAGCCCGCTGAGCGATGTTTTTCCCCATCCGTACCGACCGCAAGTTCAAACGCACCCCGTGGGTGAACTACGGCCTGATCGCGGCCAACATCATCGTCTATGGCTTCACCTGGCAGTCCAGCCAGCAATATGGCCTACTCTCAGGCGGCGGATACAGCATCGCCGAGATCTTCCAGAACGCTCCGGGCGTCGGGCTCTGGCTATGGCCGGATGCGCCCAACACCCGGCTCTATCAATTCATCACCTACCAGTTCGTGCACTCCGGCCCCGAGCCCATGCCCTTCCTGGGCATCCGCATGCCACTGCACCTGATCTTCAACATGCTGTTCCTCTACGTCTTCGGCAACGCTGTCGAAGACCGCATGGGCAAGGTCGGTTACCTGGGCTTCTATCTCAGCGCCGGCGTCCTCGCTGGACTCGCCCACATCTCCGACCCCGCCGCCGGGCCCGTGCTCGGCGCGTCCGGCTCCGTCGCCGCGGTCACCGGCATCTACCTCGCGCTGTTCCCCCTCTCCAACGTCACCATCGCCTACTGGCTGCTGGTGTTCATCGGAAGCTTCGTCGTCTCCTCGATGGTGCTGATCCTCTTCCGCGTCATTCTCGACCTGCTCTTCCACTTCAGCGGCTACGGCAACACCGCCTACATCGCCCACCTCGCGGGCTATCTCTACGGCTTCGTCATCGGTATGGGCCTGCTGCTCACCCGCCTGCTCCCACGCGAGCCGTATGATCTGTTGGCGCTCATCGAACAGAAACGCCGCCGCTCCCAATTCAAACGCCTCGCCGCCGAAGGGTTCAAACCCTGGGATCATGAACACGGCTTGGACGCGTCTCACACCGAGGCAGGCTCCGCCTCTCCTGTCTCCACGCCAACGCCCATGGACTCCGAAGTGATGCAGCGGCGCGGCGAGGTCTCCAAAGCCGCCGCGGATCAGAACATAACGCTAGCCGCCGAGCGTTACATGGCACTCCTGCAGGACCACCCCCGCCAGGTGATGCCGCAAACCACTCAGCTCGACCTGGCCAACCAGCTGATGGCCGATGGCCGCTACGACACCGCCGCCCAGGCTTACGAGCTGTTCCTCGACACCTACCGCGACTACGGTCAACAATCGCAGATCAAGCTCATCCTCGGCCTGATCTACGCCCGCTACCTCCACCAGCCCGACCGGGCCCGCGAGCTGCTAAAGGCCGCCCGGCCCAGCCTCAGCTCCAGCGAACAGACCCTCGCCGACCAAGCGTTGTCCGATATCGCTTAACCCAACATTAGCCATGTGATTTTTGTGACCGACGGGCCATTCTCATAGAATGCCGCGCGGCCAGTGTGTTTGGCCCGGTTTGACCACCCCACCCCGTCCCACGGAGCGTCTCGAATGAGTGCAGGAAACGCCGTCATCGGCCAGTCCGGCGGCCCCACCGCCGTCATCAACCAGTCCCTCGTCGGCGTCGTCGAAGCGCTGCAGGCCTCCATCGCCGCCGGCGAAGGCAAGGTCAACAAGATCCTCGGGGCCCACCACGCCGTGGCCGGCATGGTCAAGGACGACTACATCGACCTGACCACCCGCACCCAGGACTTCCTCGACCGCATCGCCGACACCCCCTCGTCGGCCCTCGGCTCGTCCCGCGACAAGCCCGACGCCGAGTACTGCAAGCGCATCTTCGAGAGCTTCGCCAAGCAGGACGTGCACTACTTCTTCTACGCCGGCGGCAACGACAGCTCCGACACCTGCCGCATCATCGCCGAGATGGCCGCCGAGCAGGGCTACGACCTCACCGCCTACCACGTGCCCAAGACCATCGACAACGACCTCATGGTCAACGACCACACCCCCGGCTTCGGCAGCGCCGCCAAGTTCGTCGCCCAGGCCTTCATGGGCGACAACCTCGACAACGCCGCGCTGCCCGGCATCAAAATCAACATCGTCATGGGTCGCCACGCCGGCTTCCTCACCGCCGCGTCCATGCTCGGCCGCCGCGAAGGCAAGAACGACGGCCCGCACCTGATCTACGTCCCCGAGGCCGACTTCAGCGAAGAGAAGTTCCTCGCCGACGTCGAACGCGTCTACACCAAGCATGGCCGCTGCCTCATCGCCGTCTCCGAAGGCATCCACGATTCCGACGGCACCCCGATGATGGTCAAGCTCCAGGACGAAGTCGAGAAAGACTCCCACGGCAACGTCCAACTCTCCGGCTCGGGTGCCCTGGGAGACATCCTCTCCGACCTTGTCAAGACCAAGCTCGGCGAGCGCCTCGGCCAAAAGCTCCGCGTCCGCGCCGACACCTTCGGCTACCTGCAACGCTCATTCGTCGGTTGCGCCAGCGCCGTTGACCAGGCCGAGGCCCGTCAGTGCGGCCGTGAGGCCGTGAAGCACGCCCTCGCCGGCGAGCACAAGTCCGGTTCGATCGCCATGATCCGCAAGCCCGGCGACGCCTACGAGATCGAGTACAAGCGCATCGAGATCAAAGAGGTCGCCGCCCTGACCCAACACCTCGATCCGAAGTACATCGTCGACGGCTGCGACATCGCCGAGTCCTTCCGCGACTACGCCGGCCCCATCGTCGGCGACCTGCCCGTCGTCGAATCGTTCTGAGCGAAGCGAAAACTTTAGCCCCGGGTCAATGACCCGGGGCAACACAATCGATAACTTGCAATAGAACCTTCACTCTCATCCAGTTGATAGAGTGAAGGTTCTATTTCAAGATTTAATTACCCGTTCAACATATTTACTGACTTCCGGATGAACGGTAT
>JBCCWB010000180.1:0-8900 GCA_039194345.1 Planctomycetota bacterium | reverse complement strand
GGCGGTGGCGTGGATGCGCGAGCGCAACGTCACCATCGCCGCCGCACTAGCCGACGGCGGGGCGGACTGCTACCAATGCGATTGGGCCCCACCCGGTGAAACGCTAGCCGTGGTCGTCGGCCCGGAACACGCGGGGCTGGATCAAACCTGGCGCGACGCAGCGGATGTGAAACTAACCATCCCTCAAGCCGAGGGTTCGACGGATTCACTCAACGCTTCGAATGCCGCTGCGGTTTTGCTCTTCGAAGCCGTGCGTCGGCGATCGGGTTGATTCGATCAACCCGGGCCCCTGCCGGATCTCCAAGACCAGTGGGGACATACAATCATGATGGCGGGCGGTGGCGTTCAGGTTTGGGTTAAAGCGGAGTTTGAAGTTGTCCGACGCGAAGAAACACCAACCCGCCGAGAGCCGTTGGCTCAATAAACGTTTGGGCAAGTTCCGGCTGCTCAGCCTGCTCGGGCAAGGTGCGATGGGCAAAGTGTTTCTCGCCGAGGACACCACGCTCCAGCGACAGGTCGCGCTCAAGGTCGTGGCGGTTTCCAAAGACGACCCCAAAGCCCAGGCCAAGGCCCAGCAGTTCATCCGTGAAGCCCGGGCCGCCGCCAAGATCAACCACCCCCACATCGTCAACGTCTTGGAGATCGATCAGCAGAACGATCTGCTCTACATCGCCATGGACCTGGTGCAGGGCGGCGACGTCAAACAGCTCATCAAAAACAGCGGCCGGATCGACCCCGCCAAGGCCTGCGACCTCGCCGCGGACGCCGCCGACGCGTTGGCGTACGGCCACCGTCTGGGCGTCATCCATCGCGATGTGAAACCCAGCAACCTCATGCTCACCCGCGAGGGCCGATGCAAGCTGGCCGACTTCGGGCTTGCGGATTTGGGTGATCCCAACGACGACTTCCGCATGCCCGACGGCATCATCGGGACGCCGTCAACCATCGCCCCTGAAGTCGCTCGCGGCCAGCCCGCACTGCCCGCCTCCGACCAGTACAGCCTCGGCTGCACGGTTTGGCACATGCTTACCGGCCAGCCGATCTTCAGTGGCAAGAACGTCCGCGAGGTTCTGGTCAAGCAAGCCAACGAGCCGACGCCGTCGCTCGCCGAGCTCTGCCCGGACCTGCCCGACGCGCTGATCCACGGCATCGAGACCGCGTTGGCCAAGGACCCCGAAGCACGTCACGCCGACTGCGAAGTCTTCGCTCGGCTGCTGCGCGGCCACAGCATCGCGCTGGGACCGGCGGGTTCGAGTGGCTCACTTTCGAGCGCAAGCCTCGCCGCGGTGATGACTCCCGTCGCAAGCAAACGCCAGAAGACGCCTTGGGTGATCGCCGGGGCGTCGGTTGCGGCGTTGGTCTTGGGCGGGGGCGCGATGGTTGCGCTCAACGGCAACAACGACGGCTCATCTCCAGCGAATCCGCCCACATCGACTTCCAGAGAAGCCGAACCGATCGCCAGCGAGCCGCCCCCCGAAACCGAACCGGCCCGGGAAATCGTCACCACGATCGAGCCGCCCGCTCCGCCCGCTCCGGCCGCGGAGTTGTCGCCTACGCCTTCGCCGTTACCGCCGCCCACCCCCTCGCCTGCCGCGATCAACGTCGGGCCCTTGGAGTTCACCGCCGACCAGACCGAGCAGATCAAGCCGTTAGTCGCGGACGACACGGTCGTGTCGGTCACGGGCCGGGTCCAGTCGGCTCAGCCCAGCCAGTCCGGCAAGACTTTCATGGTTAAGTTCGAAGGCAACGGCCGAGGCGACTTCCAAGTGATCTGGAAGCCGGGCTCCTACGAGCAGATGGGTGCCGCGTTCGGCGGCCCACGCGGCGAAGAAATCGCCGGCCAGCGTATCCGCGTGACCGGCGAACTCTCCTCCATGTTCGGCACGCCGCAGATTCAAGTGACGTCGCCCGATCAGATTGAGATCGTGGATTAATCAGCGCTGCGGCGGAGGACGTCGTGGTCGATCGCCGTTTTCACCACCGCGCCGTTCTCCGCGTCGGCGTTCTCCGCGTTCGCCACGCTCGCTGCCGTGGGGGCGGGCGGGGGCGAAGCTGCGGTCGGGGGTGCCGTAGAAACTGCGGGGGATGAAGGGGTAGTCGTCGGTGATGACGTAGTAGTACGTGCCGTCGGGGTACTCGGGGGTGACGCCGTACTGGCCGTTATGCTCATCGAGATCGCCGAGGCCTTCGACGTGTTCCCAGTCTTGGACAAAGGTGCCGTCGTACTTACCGCCGGGCGAGACGTCGCTGCGGGCAGGTCGGCTGCCATCTTTGACACGGTAGCTGGTCTCGGGTTTGACCAGTTTGCTCGTGGGGTCATCGGGGTCTTCGTGGACCCAGACGCCGTAGATCGGGAAGCCGTCGGCGGCGTAGCCCACGAGGATCATCTGGTCGGGCCGTTGCGAAGCGGGCTTGCCCGCGGCGTGTTCGTAGAGGCCGACCGGCAGGGCGTGGTAGTGGTAGGCGCCGGTGTTTTGGACGTGGGCGTTGTGGTCGTCGATGCCCAGGTTGATGTTGCCGGTGAGCGCTTCGTACCGCCAGCCGTCGCGGGGCGCGTCGGCTCCGCGGCCGCGGCCGTTGGGCGTCCAGATCTCGGCGGTGCCCGGCTCAAACGGTACGCCGTTGAGCGCGACGCCGAACAGCACACGCCCGCGGAACTCGCCGTCGGCGGGCTGGGGGTCGAGCGGCATGCGGAAGGTGTAGTCCTGAGCCGAGATCGTGTTGGGGTTGCCACGCGTCGGGAATTGGCCTGGCACGTGATCGGGGATGCCGTTGGAGGTGATGGTCCGGTAGCCGTCCTTCTCGGTGATGACAGCTTTGTGTTGGAAGCCGTTGACGTTGGCGTAGTAGATCTTCATCTCGGGGTTCACCACCACCACTTCGTGATCTTCTTCATGATCAGCCGAGACGTGGGCGAGGGTAGTTCCTGCGGGCAGGAATAAGGCAGCGGCAATGACGGGGCAGACGATTCGATGCATGGAGGGCTCCAGCGGGGAAGGGGAGGCGGGGTGAGAGGACAACGCCGCGCGGCCCGGCTTATTGCACACAAGGCCTTGCGACTTCTATCGGCCGGCTTGCCTCGGGCGATCGCGTCGCTAGAGTTGCGGCATGAGCGAAACCACCACCTACCCCGGCCTGCTGGAAGCCTTGGCCCAGCAAGCCACCGACGCGGACCTCTTCGAATCGGTCGAGATCGACCAGGGCCTGCTCAAGGCCCACGCCCGCGTCGTTGAGTCGCCCTGCTGGTACCAGATCGGCCCCTTGCAAACCGTCGACACCACCTCCACCGTCTGGGTCGGCATGTACACCCCCGACCGCTGGCTCTCCGGCTCGATCGAGGCGGATGTCCTGCACATGGGCGATAAGTACGAAGACCTGCTCGAAGAAGAGCTGATCGACCAGGGGTACAACGCCCGGTTCGACATGCAGCACTTCCGTGATGACGAAAAACAGTTTGTTTTTCGTTCAGCCGTTCCGGTGGATAGCGAGAAATTACTCGAGGATCCGGGCCTGGCCGAGCGTCTGTTTCAGGCACTTTGTGCGTATGAAGCGTGTTTTCGCGAGCTCGGCGACATGATCCCCGAAGAGGATTGAGCTGGCGACTGCCTAATTTATCGTCTTATAACAATAGAACCCTGTTCATAAATTGTTGACCTGTCGCGTGGTCTTGCTATTTTATTAGGCACGAGGGAAACCCCACCGCCCAAACGGTGGTCTGCTTGGCAGGAACCAGGACATATTCATCGCTGCCCGACTCATTTGTTTCGATCGGCCAAGCACCTGGCTTGTCGCTCACTCTGCGATGGAAGGATCACGATGCGCGTCTTCATGCTCGGTTGGGAGTTCCCCCCCTTTATCAGTGGGGGGCTCGGCACCGCTTGCTACGGCCTGACCAAGGCCCTGTCCCGCCAACACACCGGTGTCACTTTTGTCCTGCCCAAAACAGTGGACAGCGAATTCAGCTCGCACGTCAAACTCCTGTCCCCGCAAGCCCCTAAGGCCGCGGTCGGCGATCGTGCCCCCGAATCCGTCGCCAGCTCGTATGAGATCGAAGCCCCCGTCATGCCGGGCGACAGCGAAGAAGAAGACTTCGAAAACGTCAGCTTCAAAGCGGTGCTGTCGAAGTTCAGCTCGCCCTACGCCGGCGGAGCCTCAGTCGCATCCCGCGGTGATCAAACCACCGGCGGCCCCATCAGCTTCATCAACCCTCAAGCCTCGATCCCCCAGCCCCCGCCGATCACCCAGGGCGGAGGCACCGCGGTCGCCGAGGCCCCCGAACCCGAACCCGCCCGCACGCAGGAAGCCCCCGACTACGACGGCGACCTCACCGCCGAGGCCCACCGCTACGCCAACCTCTGCGTCGACCTGGCCCACGGCGAAGACTTCGACGTCATCCACGCTCACGACTGGCTGACCTTCCCCGCCGGCATCGCCGTGGCCCGCGCCACCGGCAAGCCGCTGATCGTCCACGTCCACTCCACCGAATACGACCGCTCCGGCGAAAACGTCAACACCGTCGTCCGCGGCATCGAACACGAAGGCTGCCACGCCGCGACCCGCATCATCGCCGTGTCCCGCCGAACCAAGTCGGTGCTGGTCGAACGCTACGACCTGCACCCCGACAAGATCGAAGTGGTCTACAACGGCATCGAGAACGGCCCGGCCAACCCCGACATCACCATCCCGCCCAAGATCGACAAGGACGACAAGATCGTCCTCTTCCTCGGCCGGGTCACCATGCAAAAAGGCCCCGAGTATTTCATCCGTGCCGCCAAACGGGTCCTGGAAATCATGGACCGTGTGAAGTTCGTCGTCGCGGGCACCGGCGACAAGATCCAGGAACTCATCGAGATGGCGGCCCGGGCGGGCATCGGGCACAAGGTGGTCTTCACCGGATTTTTACGGGGCGACGACGTCGAGCGTGTCTTCAAGATGGCGGATGTCTACGTCATGCCCAGTGTCAGCGAGCCCTTCGGCATCGCGCCCCTAGAAGCGATCGCCCACGACGTGCCGGTGATCATGTCCAAGCAGTCGGGCGTCAGCGAAGTCATCGAGCACGCCCTGAAGGTCGACTTCTGGGACACCGACGAGATGGCCAACAAGATCATCGCCGTGCTGCGTCACCCGCCGCTGGGCGCGACCATGCGTGAACACGCCGACCTTGAGGTCCGCAAGCTCACGTGGGAAGGCGCTGCGGCGAAGTGCCAGGAAGTCTACGAATCGGTGGTTTGATCCACGGAGCCGACTGGCTTGAACTTTAGCCGGGGGCGAGTCGCCCCCGGTGCCGCGGCAAGCGACACGGGGCATGGCCTCATCCGCCATCAACACATCGGGGCATGCGTTACCACGCGGCACAGTTGCGATGATCTCATAACACCTCCCAGTTTCACCAACCGGCGCGATCCGATTATCGGACAGCCCGCCGACGATTTGCGGTGGTGTTGATTCCACGCGGCCGCCCGCGCCTGCCGATAACCAACGGCATGGAGCACGAAGTTTCTCGTCGACTGTTTTTGAAAGCGCTGGCCGTGGCGCCCCTCGCCACGCTGCCCATGGGCTGCGGCGATCAGCAATCCGCCGTGGCCGCGACGCACCGCTCGAACGTGAAGTCTGGGTCGTTCAACATCGGCCTGCCCGACAAGTACCGCCGCAACGGCGTCTACACCCAGTTCGCCAAATCCCATGGCGTGTACCTCGTGTCTGCTCATAAGATGCTTGTCGCCCTCGCCGCCGAGTGCACCAGCGACAAGCACAGCACCTCACTGGTCCGTTGGGAGCCCGAGGTCGGCATCTTCCGCTGCCCCATCTGCTCCGCCAAGTACACCCGCGACGGCCTGAACCGCGGCAAGTCCCAAACCAAGCGCCCCCTCGAACGCTGCCGAATCCGCGCCTCGGGCAAGATCTACGACCGCGACACCACCCTCGTGGTCGACCCCGGCAAACGCTTCCGCCAGGAAGACCAAGAGTGGTCCAAGCACACCTCGTTCTTCCCGCTCGAAGAGATCGTCCGCAGCCGCGACGAGAAAGAAGCGATCCGTCTGGAAAACGCCCGCCGGCTCGAGAAGCCGCCGTTGTTGCGGCACAAGGACTGAGGTGTCTTGCCGATCTTTATTGATAATCTAAAATCAAATATATGTGAAATAAGAATTTACGTCAATTCTTATTGATATGTGCCGTATGGGTCCGTACGATAGGAAACCAAAGCGAACCACCAAGGATGTCCCGCGTTCGCCCAAGCTCTTTCCATCCAGTACTCCCGAACGGACCGCACCATGACCTGCAACATCCACGAAAACCACGACCACGAACACGGCCCCGGCTGCGGCCACACCGCCATCAAGCACGGCGACCACATCGACTACCTCCACGATGGCCACCTCCATCACCCCCACGGCGACCACGTGGACGAGCACGTTATCGAAGTCTCCGAAACCAACCCCGACGGCTGCACCGGCGGCCACACCTGCTCGGGCCACGACGCCGACCACGTCCACGGCCCCGGCTGCGGCCACGAACCCGTCCCCCACGGCGACCACATCTGCTTCCTCGTCGATGGTCACCTCCACTACCCACACGACGGCCACTGCGACGACCATGGGCCGATCGAAGTGGTGAAGTGAGTCCTCGGCCTAACCCCCGGCCCACTCGGTGGAACTAACTCAGTAAGTCCTCGACCGTTTCCATCGCGGACCATGCGGCGGCATGCACGCTGCTCCAGTCGTGGAATCGCGTGTAGGCATCCCCCGCGAAATACACCCGATCATCCACCGAGCCGGCCAGATGTTTCGAAGTCGACAGCGGCGCGTCGTCGGCGAGGTAGGCGGCGTGGATGTACGGCTCATCGTTCCAGTCCTGCACCAGATGCCGCACATAGGTGCGGGTCGCCTCGCCGTCGAAGACCTCGTCGAGTTCAGCCAAGATCCGTTTGAGTAGATCATCATCGGACAACGCCAGGTAGCTGTCCGCATGGTGCCCGACGGCGAATAGCCCCAAGATATTCGCTTGGGTGTTTTGTCCGTAGGCGACGTCATAGTAGAGCCGTTGGCCTTGTTTCATTTCACTGTCCGGGAATGCCAGCGCCGCGGGGTAGAACTTTTCGTTGAATTCGAGGAAGACTTTGAGCCCGCTCCAGATGTCTGCGGTTTCGATCGCGCGGGCGCGTCGCGCAGGCAAGGCAGGTTTAAAGGTAAGGTCGCCGCGTTGGAGAATCTTGAGCGGCACGGTCACGATCACACGGTCGGCAACATGGGTCTCGCCCTTGGCGTCGGTCATCTGGACTTCGTCTCCGGAGTAATCGATCGTCGTGATGGGTGTGTTGAAAGTGATTGCATCCGCGATGCCGGGGTAGATGTAGGTGTTGAAGAAGTCGAGCCAACTCGAGCCGACAAACTTGCGGTCGAGTTCGTCGCCGATGGGTCCGAGCGTGAGCTGGCCGTCGTAGTAGCCGGCGAGGTCATCGGGGTCATACGCCCTGACTTCGGTGGTCACGTTCACCGCGGGGTCGTTCACGATCTCATCAAGAATCCCCGGCTCGACATGGACCCACTCCGCCCCGAGCGAGATCGGGAAATCCGTGAACGTGGTGTGGTGTTTGATCCGCCCGCCGTGCGTCGGCACCGCTTCGAGTACCGCGACCTTGATGCCGTGCTGACGGAGTAGGTGCGCCGCCGTCATCCCCGCCGGTCCTGCCCCCACGATCACGATGCGTTCCCCTAATCGCTTTGACGCGACATCAGTGTTTCGCCCGTGGCAGCCGATCAGCAGCGAAGCCAACCCCGCCATCCCTCGCGAGATGAAACGGCGGCGGCCGAGTGGCGTGTTAGGTAAATCAAACATAGTTTGAGCAGCATAAGTCTACGTGGCAGACAACGGCTCTTAAATCTTAATCTATCCCTGCTACAGCCATGGGCCGATCGACGTGATGGGCCAAATCGGCTTCGCCTGTTAACCGGTGAAGAATGCTTGAGAGACCTATGTTGTTTTATTCGTCATCTGGGATTGGGGGGAACCCGATGCGATCAAAGTACTTTTGGTAATGATGGATGTAGTTATTACGAAGTTGTACGCACGTAATTTCTTCGGGCGCATGTTTAGTTAAGTCGTCGTCCCAATTGGCGGCACCGGAGAATTCATGGAGAGCGATGAAATCATCAGCGTCGCATCCAGCAAATCTTCCTATCGAAAAGAAGTTTTCTTCCTCTTCCAGAGATTCACACTCAACGATCGCAATTTCGGTACTTGGGAGCGAAGTGAGGATCGATGTAAACGAATCCAGAGGGAATCGCTCGATCTTCTCATACTCCGGGAGTAGTCCCGCGTCATTTAGTAGGCCAAGCTGGAAGTGATCAGTTGCGCGTGTTTGGATGCTCGAGATGTCGAGTCTTCGGAGAAACAGCAGTCCATCAAGCCGAAAGTCACTGACGTAATAAACGCAAAGCAATTCATTGGAATAGGCTAGCGGAAGTGCTTGTAAGGTACGGTGGTCGATCGATTCCCGCTTGATGCTGACAAGTGCTCGATCATCTATGTACTTGGAAAGAACATCATCGGTCATAATTGCCAAGCCTTGCGGAACGGTCGATTGTCCATTGCGTTGAAGGTCAGTGCCGCTCAGTAGCAAGAACTTTGGAGCATCCCAGAGCCTGTCACATCACCCGGAACCCGATGTCGCGGCGGAACTGGGCGCCTTCGAACTTGATCTTGTCACACGCGGCGTTGGCTTTGGTTTGGGCTTCTTTGAGCGTGTCGCCCAGGGCGCAGACGCCCAGGACGCGGCCGCCGTCGGTGACGAGGACGTTGTCGCGGGTGAGTTTGGTGCCGGCGTGGAAGACGGTGACGTCGGGGTCGCTCTCGGCATCCTCGATGCCGGTGATGGGCTTGCCTTTTTCGTAATCGCCGGG
>JBCCWB010000179.1:0-8926 GCA_039194345.1 Planctomycetota bacterium | reverse complement strand
GTGGTCAGCGCGGTGGGCTGGTAGATGCGGGTCTGGGTTTGGATGGACAAGTTCAACGTCTGGCCGCCCGCCGTGATCGGCAGGTGATCGATTTGGGCTTTGAGCTGATCCCCGAAGCGGACGACCTGATGGTCCGGGTCGCCCGAGCGCACCGCCATCACAAACTGGCCATCGCCCACATGGGCCACGACGTCGGCGGGCCAAGCGGTGGCGTTGATGCGTTGGCCGATCTGGCGTACGACTTGGTCGGCGGCGTCTTGGCCGTGGGTTTCGACGACGGACGGCAGGCCGGGGATGCAGATGCCGAGCATACCGATGGTTTGCGGCTCGTCCCGTGTCCGCTCGAGCAAGTCCTGCAGCAGGGCCGAGACACCGAGGTAGTTCCACAAGCGGGTGAGCGGATCGGTGAACGTGGCGAGCAGGCGGTGTTCGGTCTGGGCGACGAAGGCGGAGAGGCTCGAGTCTTCGGGGGGTTGATTGATCTCATTCTCGGCCAGTTCGCCGAGCTCGCGGAGGATGCCGAGTTGGCGGTCGTCAAACTCGCGGGGTTGGCGGTCGATCACACAAAACGAGCCGACGCACGAACGGTCGGCGGCGTAGAGCGGTTGGCCGGCGTAGAAGACGATGCCCGGCTCACCCGCCACGAGGGGGTTGTCGTGGTAACGCTCGCTCTCCCGGGCGTCGGTGATGATCTGCGGTTGGCGATCGACGATGGTGTGTGCGCAGAAGGCCACCTCGCGTGGGGTCTCGCTGGCGCTGAGCCCCTGGATGGACTTGAACCACTGCCGATCGCTGTCGACCAGGGAGATCGCGGCGATGGGCACATCGAGCAGGATCTGCGCGAGCTGGGTGATCCGCTCGAAGCGTCCCTCGACGGGGGTGTCGAGCAGGTTGAGCGAACGCAGGGTCTGGAGGCGATTCGCCTCGTCGTCGGGTTTGGGCGGTTGAATCATAGAATCAGTACAGAAATGAGAAATCCCGGAAAGAATGGGTCGTCATTCTGTATTTCGGCCATCTAAGGGTTCAGCCTAAGCCATGGAGTAAACCAACTTTATCGGATTCTGCGGGGGATCCGGGGTGACTCCGGCAAACGCGCAGAATCCGCTGTGGATCATCCTTTCGCCTCAGTGAGCCGGGGCGTTTTCGATGTGCGGGGCGGGGGTGCTTCCGGGGGTGCCGGGGGCGGCCTCGGGCTCGCGGACCGACTCGACGAGTTCCTGCACCGCGGGGCTGGCGGGCTTGCAGAACGGGGTGAGCGAGAGGGTGACGATGAAGTTGATGACCATGCCGACGGTGCCGATGCCCTGGGCGTCGATGCCGAAGAACCACGGCACGCGGAGGCCCTGGCCCTTGGGCCCGAAGATCGCCTCGGCGACCTCGGCGTTGAGCAGGATGACATCCGCTTTCTGGGTGACGATGTAGAACGCGGTGAACGTGATACCCACGAGCATGCCCGCCACGGCCGGGACGGTGCCGACGCGTTTGGTGAAGATGCCCAGGACGATCGCGGGGAAGAACGACGCCGCAGCGAGGCCGAAGGCGAACGCGACCACCTCGCCGACGAAGCCCGGCGGGTTGATGCCGAAGTACCCGGCGATGCACACCGCCACGCCGATCGCGACCCGGCCGACGAGCAGCCGCTGCTTCTCGGAGGCCTGTGGGTTCATGACTTTGTAGTACAGGTCGTGCGCGACCGAGGAGGAGATCACCAGCAGCAGCCCCGACGCGGTCGATAGCGCCGCGGCGAGGCCCCCGGCGATGACGAACGCGACGACCCAGTCGGCGAGCTGCGCCATCTGCGGCGTGGCGAGCACAATGATGTCCCGGTCGGGGTGGTGGGCGGCGCCAAGTTCAAGAAGCTTTGCTTTGGCGGTGGCGACTTGCTTGGTTTTTAGTTGGATAATTCGCTGCTCGATTTCCTCTCGTTCTTTGTAGGCAGTTTCATAGGCTTGTTTAGTAGCCTCATAGGCGGGTAATTCTTCTGGTGATGCAGGATGTGCGGGTACGGTATGAGGGGGCCAAGGCTTGGATTGGGACTGCTCGATTTCGTCGAATTCAGCTTGAGATAAACCGCCGTTAGCAGTTACCCATGCGCTAGGGTTAGCCAATAGCTCGTCACGAATTGACGCGGGGACTTTGCCGATACGCATGAGTTCATTGGGTGGAACAAGATCCCGTGGGGTACTGCCAAATAAGAGCCGGTCGCTGGGAGTGATGTCGATGGTTTGGTCGGTGAGGTTATTTGTGAAAGCAAGCTTTCCATCCCCATCAAAATCCACCCAAGCAATCAACCCGGTCTTGTTCCAGTCGTGGTACCACTGCGGGAGTTCTTCGGCGGTCTTGCCGTTGAGGCCGGCTATGTCGTCGACCATGTAGTAGCGGGCGAACGCGGCGACGGACGGGGCGGTGAGGTAGAGGAGGCTGATGAAGCCCAGCGCCCAGAAGGCGGACCAGCGGGCGGCTTTGACGCTCTTGACGGTGTAGAAGCGGACGATGACGTGCGGAAGCCCGGCGGTGCCGGCCATGAGGGCGAGGCAGACGCAGAAGACGTTGAGCCGGTTCCACTTGCCGGCGTTTTCGCCGTAGGCATTCGTGTAGCTGCCGAAGCCGAACTGCTGGTTGAGGCTGGAGAGCTTGTCGAGCAGGTACGGCCGGGCGGGGTCGACGGATTCGAGGACGGGCGAGGCGAGGCCGACCGAGGGGATGGCCTGGCCGGTGAGCTTGAGGCTGATGGCGATGGCGGGGATGAGGAAGGCGGTGATGAGGACCCAGAACTGGGCGACCTGCGTCCAGGTGATGCCCTTCATGCCGCCGAAGACGGCGTAGACGAAGACGATGGCCATGCCGATGAAGACGCCGGTGGCGGGGGTGACGCCGAGGAAGCCGGAGAAGACGACGCCGACGCCTTTCATCTGGCCGACGACGTAGGTGAAGCTGACGAAGATGGCGCAAAAGAGGGCGATGAGGCGGGCGTAGTTGAGTTTGTTGGCCGAGGCGTCGAGGCTGCGGGGGGCGTAGCGGTCGCCGATGAAGTCGGGCACGGTGAAGTGGCCGAATTTGCGGAGATAGGGGGCGAGGAGGAGGGCGAGCAACACGTAGCCGCCGGTCCATCCCATGAGGTAGACGCCGCCGGCGAAGCCCATACCCGAGACGAGGCCGGCCATGGAGATGAAGCTGGCGGCGGACATCCAGTCGGCGGCGGTGGCCATGCCGTTGGCGGGCGCGGGCACGCCGCCCCCGGCGATGAAGAAACCCTTGGTGTCGCTGACGCGCGACCACCAGGCAATGCCCAGGTACAGCCCGAAGGTGAGGATGACGAAGACGACGGTCCACGTCTTAAGGTTGGTCATGCCGAACAGGCCGGCGAGGGTTTCGGGCAGGGCGGGGCTGAGCAGGTCGATCACGCGTCACCGCCTTCCGTGTCGGCGGCGTCGCCTTCGGACTTCACCTCGCGGTGGTACTTGTCGTCCAGCCGGTTCATCGCGATGGCGTAGATCAGGATGAGCACCACGAACGTGATGATGCTGCCTTGCTGGGCGAACCAGAAGCCCAGTGGTACGCCGCCGATCGAGCCGGCTTCATTGAGCTTGTCCGCAAAGAGGATTCCGCAGCCGAGGCCGACAAAGGCCCAGATCGCCAGCAGGCAAACCATGAGCGTAACGTTGCGCCGCCAGTAGCGCTGCTTGGCCTGCGATACCCGATCTGCGGAAACACTCATGAATGATTGCCCTTTGCGTGAATATGAAAAAGCCCGGCCAGAACGCCGGTAAGAGACATGCCGTGAACCTCGGCTCAGTCATGAAAACCGAAAACGTTTTCAATATCAAGCGTGGTATGTGATGTTTACCAAATGCCAATTACGCAGCGGTTACTGAAAGCTGTGCGTTTAGACATTAGGTTTACCAATGAGTGAAGCGGTAGGGCGTGGTATCGAAGTCATTGCCGAAGTCGACGACGACCACATCGGTGACGTGCCCCGCCTTCAACGTGTCGGGGATGACGATCGAAAGCGTCTGGTCGGCGAAGGTGTAATCAAGCTGCTCGCCGGTACGCATCAGCTTGACGCTCACGGGTTCAGGCGTATCGGTCAGCACGATCGGGTCTGCGGCGGTGGCCTGCTCGGCAGTGGCGTGGAAGTACCACACCGCGTCGCGGCAGGTGATCGGGACGTTGCAGCGCTCGGGCCAGGGGCCGCCGCCGTTGATGCCGAAGACCGAGTCGCGGTTGGTTTTCATCCACTCGGCCATGTCGTCGAACAAACGGTAAGCCTGCTCTTGCATCCGGCCGTCGGGACGGGGGCCGATGTTGGCTAGGAGGTTACCGCCCATGCAGCGGGCCTTGGCGAGGTGCATGAGCACCACATCGGAACCGTATATACGTTCGCCGTGGTTTTTGTCGTAGTGCCACGAACCGCCCTGAATGATGGCATTGACCTCCCACCACCATCCGTTGGCGACGACGGGTTTCTTGACGAATTGGGGGTGGGCCATGTGGAAGCCCTCGGCGGTTGCGTGGTCGCCACCGCCGAGGCCGCGGTTGTTGAGCACGATGCCGGGCTTGAGGGCGCGGATGTCGTCGGCGTGCATGCCGTGGCCGCCGTCGCCCCACCAGATGTCGGGGTCGAAACGTTCCATGATCTCTTTGACCTGTGCGGCGTTGTATTCGGTGTAGGCCTTGCTGAAGCTCGGCGGGCGTTTGGGCAACGACTTAATGTGTTCGCCCTTGTAATTGACGGGCCGCTGGGGATCGAAGCTGAAGCTCTTGTAGTCGCGCTCGAAATACCAGTCCATACCGGAGTAGTAGAAGCCTACTTTGATGCCGTTGTTTCGGCAGGCCTCGGTCCACGGCGCGAGGAGGTCGCGGCCGTCCATAAATTGCCGAACTCCGATGAGGGCGTGGTCCGAGTCCCACATGGCGTAGCCGCCGTGGTGTTTGGTGGTGATGACCGAGTATTGGAAGCCGGCCTTGGCGGCGGCGGACATCCATTTCTCGGGGTCGTAGTCGGTGGGGTTCCATCCCTCGGCGGCAGCCCAGATTTCGGTCTGCGGATAGAACTTGCCGCGGTCTTCCCGGTCCTGCGACCAGATGCCCGACCAGCCCTCGCCGTTGGGCTCGAAGGCGCTGGGTAGGCCCCAGCAGAGGAACAGGCCCAGGCCCGCATCTGGCCACCATTGGGCATCGGGGTGGGTGGTTCGCGGGTTCTCGACGTGCATCTTACCGTTGGTCCACTTATTCCAGTGAGGCCAGGTGTAATACGACTTACCGTCTTCGCGTACCTCGATGGTGGGGGTAATGGCCTCGCCGGTGACGGGGTTTTGATAGGCCTCGGCGGAGCCATCTTCGGTTTGATCTGGGACGACCTGGGAAGTCGCGGATGAGCAGAGAAGGGCCGATGAAAACACGAGGGTGCGCGTGAGATGATTCATAGGTTTTGCTTGGGAGAGGCGAGAAACAAGACGGAAGAGACGGAGCGAGAAGGGGAAAGCTCAGTTGTCGCCGATCGCTTTGGGCTTGTTCGCGAGCGAAAGGTCGTTACCCGCGGGGCGGGGTTGGTAGTTCCATTGGCCAACGCCGGTTGAATCTTCGCCCCGACAGAGGATGGCGTTATCGCGCCAGCCGGGGTTGAAGTTGAACGTGTCCGAGGCGCAGTAGCGGATGGTCAGGCCGCAGCGGCGGCGGGTGGAGGGGTTGGGCGTGGAGCCGTGGGCGATCATGTCGGCGTGGAGCTCGATCTGGCCGGCCTTGAGGTTGATCGAGACGGGGTCGCCGTACTGCTCGATGTCCTGGATTTCCTGGTTGAGCACGGACGGGCCCGCGGTGTTTTGCCATTCGAGCTTGCCGAGGGTGTGCGTGCGGGGGATGACCTTCATCGCGGCGTTTTCTTCGTCCGCGTCGTCGATCGCCAGCCACACCGTGACGGTACGCGACTTTTCAAACGGCCAATACGACGCGTCCTGGTGCCAGGGCACGGCCTTGGGGTCGTGGGGCACCTTGCAGAAGAAGTGTGTCCCCCACGCGACGATGTTCGGGCCGATGAGGTCCTGCACGATGTCGAGGATCGCAGGGTGGGTGGCCATGTCGTAGATCCCCTCGCAGCGGGTGTGGTAGCCGTTGATCGCGTAGGTGTCGCGGCCGTCGTTGTGGACACGCATCGCCGCGAGCAGGTAGTCGAAGTAGGCCCGGTTGGCCTGCGCTTCGAGCTCGTTGTAGATCGAGAACGGCATCAGGTAACCGTCGTGGTTGTACTGCTCGATCTGGGCGGGGCTTATTGTCTTGGCTTGGCTGGGGTCCGAGGGCGCGAAACTCAGGTCGCGACTGGCCATCATTTGTTCGTAAGCGGGTTCGGTGGTGGTGAGCATAACGGCTTGACCTTTCGGGCCGAGAGATGGAAATAAACGGACCACTTCACCATACCCAGCTATTGCGAATAGGCCATACACGAACCGTTGCTTTTGCATGCACGATCTTGACATTCAGTTCTGGCTTGTCAGACTTGCCGCATGATCGAAGGCACGTACAGGATCACGGTCGGGGGGCGTTTTGTGTGCACCCCCGCGTGGCAAGACAACCAGTGGCAGCCGCAGAGGATTTCACGGCTGTACTTCCCCCACCGCGGCTCGGCCTGGATCGAGTCGGATGCTAGACGCACCACGCTACGTCCGCAGCACATCTATCTCATTCCCGGTGGGGGGCGTTACACGCATGGCTGTGATCGTGAGATGGTCGTGGATTGGCTTCATTTTCAGGTGATTGGCGCGACGCTGGGGCTGGCGATGCTGCCCCTGGCTGAAGTCATCGCCTGGCCCGCGAAAGATCACGCGATGTGGCGGGAGGCCTACAGCGGTCTGGGGCGATCTCTGCCCGATCAGGATCGGCCGTCTGCGGTTTCGGCGCGGCTGCTGGCGATGGTGTCGTACTTTGCGTCGCTGGCCATTGACACCGCCCGAGATTCAGCGCCCGACCCGCGTGATGTCGAGCTGATGGAGCGGCTGGCCCCGGCGGTCCAATACATGAACCATCACGACCTGGACCATCCCACGCTCGATGCGGTTGCCGAGGTGGTTGATCTCAGTCCCGACTACTTCCATCGGCTATTTGTACAGGCGTACGGCAAGACCCCGTATGCCTACATGCTCGAACGGCGGATGAACCAGGCGTTGTCGCTACTGACTTCAACCAATCAACGCATCTCGGATGTGGGGGAAGTGTGTGGGTACGAAAATCCGTTCTACTTTTCGCGCACCTTCAAGAAGCATTTCGGGATCAGCCCGCGTGCGGCGCGTCAAGGCAGGATTGAGCCGTGACCTATCGGGGTAAAGCTCAGACTCTCCAGCCGGTTAACTTTTGCCACCCGTGGTGAAGGCGAGTTCGATCTCACCTTCGCCGCCGGCGAGTTTGGCGGAGAAGATGTATCCCACGCCCGGCTCAAGCGGGATGCCGCGGCGGGGGATGCCCTCGGCGCGTCGCATGCCCCGCATGCCTTGGCCGTAGCGGAGCAGATCGAGGGCGGGGCGTTCGATTTCGTCTTCGCCTTCTCTGGGGGCACGCGGGATCAGGTGCCAGACGGTCTGGTCCTCGGTGATCATGTAGAGCTCGCCTTCCTGGGGCTCTACCGCGGGGCGGACAACCTTGATTTCTTCGAAGGTAACCTCATCGTTGAATGAGAACATCGGTCGCTCCATGCCGGGCATCTCCACGTACATCACCTCAATGGGGGGGAGTTTACGGCTGCTGAACATGACCACATATCCAATCCCGATCAGCACTAAAACGATGATCAGGCCGATTTTGCGACTGTCCATGGGAGGCCTCCAGTGAGAAAACGACGACTAAAATGACCAAGCTTGCGAAAACTATGTGAAACGGTGTCGTCTACTAGACGTACATGCTATAGCATGGATTGCATCAAGGATGCATATTTTTTTACATGTTTTCACAAGGGGTCAGGCCGTCATGTCATTTCAAAAGCGCACCGGATTCACTCTAATCGAATTGTTGGTGGTGATCAGCATCATTGCTCTGCTGATTGGGTTGCTTCTGCCCTCGCTGGCCGCGGCTCGAGAAACGGCCCGGACGATGCAGTGCGCCAGCAAGATGAGGCAGCTCGCGATGGCGGCGGAGATCTATGCCCAAGACAGCAAGGGGAAGTACCCCACGCGTGGAGAGGATCCGCGTTGGCCAGAGCAGTTTAGGACCACCATCCAGACCACCGAATTGCTGGTATGTCCCAACGACGATGAGCCGACCAGCATGATGCCCCCTGCGGTCAGCGAAGAGTTTGACCAGGCCGAACGCAGCTACATCTTCAATGGCTTCAACGACCTCCGGCATGACGCAAGCACGAACAATGGAGGCACGTGGACCGAAAGCGACGACACGACGATGCCGCAAGCCGCGTTGGTGAATTTCTCGGAAGTCATCTTTTTTGGCGAGAAGAAGAGCGGCGACCCAAGCTTCTACGTCGATATTTTCGCTAACACCCCCGATCCGTTTGATGTGCTGGAGCAGTCTCGCCACGGCGGGACGGGAAATCCCGAGCGGGGGGGCGTCTCGAATTACGCGTTTGGTGATGCCCACGTGGAGACTTATGGGTTTAACGAAACGATTGCGCCCGAGGTTCTTTGGGCTGTGACTGCGGACAACCGCAGGCCCTGAAGAAACGACATCCACCCGACACGAATTCCCCTTGATCGCCAAGGTAACCCGGTGGCTTGATATACTGAGCTATTCGTGGGTGCGGCGTCCCGGCCCCGCGTGCCTTCGATGATCTGTGGCTCGGCCTTCCTCGTTTCGGTGTGACCAGACTTGTCTTTAGAGCAAAAGATTCGTGACCGTTCCGCAACTGTTGGGGTGATCGGGCTGGGGTATGTCGGTCTGCCGCTTTGCCACGCCTTCCACGAGGCGGGGTTCGGCGTGCTCGGGTTCG
>JBCCWB010000178.1:0-9015 GCA_039194345.1 Planctomycetota bacterium | reverse complement strand
CACATCAAGCTCGCCAAGAACCGCCTCATCGGCCTGGTCTCGCGCGGCGGCAGCCTCCTCGCCAAGTGGATGCTGCAGCACAACGAAGAAAACCTGATGAACACCCACTGGGAAGCGATCTGCGACATCATGCGCGAGCACGACGTCACGTTTTCCATCGGCGACGGCTGCCGACCCGGCGGCCTGGCCGACGCGACCGACGAGCTCCAGCTTGCAGAACTCGTCGAGATCGGCAAGCTCACCGAACGCACTTGGCGCCGCGGCGTCCAGGTCATGGTCGAGGGCCCCGGCCACGTGCCGCTCGGCCAGATCGAGTTCAACATGAAGGCCCAGCGGCAGATCTGCCACGGCGCCCCGTTCTACGTGCTCGGCCCGCTTGTCACCGACGTCTTCCCCGGCTACGACCACATCACCTCCTGCATCGGCGCGACCAACGCCGCCTACCACGGCGCGTCCATGCTCTGCTACGTCACCCCCAAAGAACACGTCGGCCTGCCCAAGAAGGACGACGTGAAGCAGGGCTGCATCGCCTACAAGATCGCGGCCCACGGGGCCGACATCGCCCTGGGCATCCCCGGCACCCGCGACTGGGACGACGACCTCACCCGCGCCCGCGCTGCGCTGAACTGGGAAAAGCACTTCGACCTCGCCTTCGACGGCGACACCGCCCGCGCCTTCCACGATGAAGACCTCGACGTCGACACCGACTTCTGCGCGATGTGCGGCCACGACTGGTGCAGCGTCCGCATCTCCAAAGAGATCCAGGAGTGGGCCTCTGGTAAAGCTGACGGCTTCGACCGCGGCAAAACCAAAAAATCCCCTGGCCTCACTCCCGAGCAGCAGCAGATCCTCGAACAACGTGGCCACCTGTCGCCCGAAGAGATCCACAAGCTCGCCGCCAAGGCCAAGGGCAAGCTCACCGCGAAGGACGACTCGGGTAAAGCGTCCTGCCACAGCGACTACGTCGATCCCGATGCGGCCAAGGAAGTTGCACCCAAAGAGGCTTTGGTCCAACTCGATACATCCGAAGTAAACGGTCTACGCAAAACGGATACCCTTATATAGGAGGCCCCTGATATGGCCGAGCCTGCCAATCAACGTGCACCTCATGGGACGCATGTTGTGCCTGGCCGGAGGCATCCGGTTCTCGATATCGCTTATTGGGATTCGCTTCTAGATATTGGAGATGAGGAAGTTTTTCGTGGGGGTATTAACTCGCCGCTCGATCTTGCTCGGGTAGAGCGGTATCGACGTCAGGCTGCGGTGCATGTTGAGATAGGTTCAACAACACCATGCGATATATTTGTTTGGTCTCAACACGTTGGTTTTGATGAAGATCAGCGTTTGACCAGATTGGGCGGTCTGCCATGGAGAGATCGCAAACTCGCTTGGCCTACAGACGGTCAAGGTCATTTTTTACAGTTTCTTGGGCAGATCAATTTTTCGGATTCCACAGACTTGGTTCCGTTTGAGCTTCCAGGCGAGGTGCTTTTATTTTTTGGGTCTTGGGGTGGTGGATCGGTATGGAGTCCTCCCGATGCGATTTATTTTGAATGGGCTCCAGAAGAGCTGAAATCGCCGTTTGAATTTGGTGATGAGCCTCTTAGCTTGTGCCTGTTGCCCTTTCATTATGAGGGGGTTATTCACCGGACGGTTCAGTACTCAGATCTGAAGCAAGCGGACTTAGCCTTTGAGACTGCGGGATTCGAAGACAGTTGGTATCTCGGGCAGATGCAGGGCACATTGATTGGTTCTCGCGCGGAGATACCGCAGGGGTGGCCACTTGATGACGACGCCGGGGAAACATTGATCGCATGCCTTGGTAGCTTCTACTTCAGCGGCGACTGGCCGCTGTGTAATGTTGCAACGGCTATACAAGTTGTTCGACATGACGGTACTTCGTTCGGTTTAACTAGCGATGCCCTGAGTATGGGGATTCAAGATGCGGGCTGCGCATGGGTTTTCAGAACTCATGATGGAAGATATGCCTTGGATGCTGCGGGTGGATGAAGAAGGTTCCCAGTTTGGGAAGTGACAGCCAATCTGAAGCAAATCTTTGCAATCTAGCCCACTGAGATAGATCTGTAGTAAGCGTCAGGCATCTGTGGATTGCCATACAATCTCGCTTATGATCCAACCCAACACCTATTTCGATGACCACGTCCGCTCCCTCGGCTACGAAGACGCCGAGGGCAAGGCGACTGTGGGTGTGATGCTGCCCGGCGAGTACACGTTTAACACCGCGGCGCCCGAGACGATGTCGGTTGTGACCGGCTGTCTGATGGTGAAGCTGCCGGGCCGAGATGCGTTTGCCCAGTACCCCGCGGGGTACCGCTTCGAGGTGCCCGGCGACAGCGCGTTCGAGGTGCAGGTCGAGACGCCCACAGCGTACCTCTGCCGGTTCCACTGAACATCAGGCCGGTGTAGGGTGGGCAATGCCCACCGCGTGTGTTTAGAAAATTTCGGTGGGCGATACCCACCCTATGATTTTGATCAGGAGCAAGAGATGCAGGAATTGATCGCGAAGCTGACGGCGGAACTGGGGATCGACGAGAAGCAGGCCGAGGGCGGGCTGGGTTTGATCATGAAGCTCATCAAGGATCAGCTCGGCGGTGAGGATTTCGAAAAGGTGAAGGAAGCGGTGCCCGAAGCCGAGGCGCTGGCGGATGCGGCGGCCGAGGGGGGCGGAGAAGCGGCCGGTGGGCTCATGGGCGTGGTCGGCTCGATCGCCGGAGCGCTGGGCGGCGAGAAGTTTGAGAGTGTGGCGTCGCTGGCGGGCGGCTTCGATAAGCTCGGCCTCGACGCGTCGATGGTCACGCAGTTCCTGCCCAAGGTCATGGAGTTCCTCGAATCCAAGGGCGGTGGCGACCTCGCATCACTCGTCGAGAAGTTCCTCGGCGGCTCGAAGTAAACGGTTCGTGCAGCCACTCGTTTCGGAGCCGACATGTTCAAGTCCGATCCAACCAAGCCGAGGGTGTTCGAGTCGATCAGCCGACGCGGCTACTGGATCGCCATCGGCTCGATCGTAGCGGTACTCATCCCGCTGACCTGGTGGGCGGGGTGGTACGTGGTGCGTGAACCCGAGGAGAACGTGGCTGCCCAGGTCACGACCAACGACCCGCTGACGGAGATCCTGTATTCGCCGATCGGCAACGTGGTGGTGATGCTGGTGTTTCAGTTCTTCGCGGCCAATGTGTTGTTTTGGCTGGCCATGTGGCTTTGGCTGAAGGTGAAGCGCTAAACTCCGGCGATGAGCACGAAGCAGACCATCCGAGAGCTCGGCCGACCCGCGGTGATTATGTTCATGGCGGCGGCGATGGCGGGGCTCGGCGGGGCGGTGGCGCTCGCGGTATTGATCGGCTGGTCCGATGAGCTACGCGACGGTGGGCTGCAGATCGCGTTGTTCTTGTTTGTGCTTGGCACCTTTGGCTGCGGGTTATGGCTGATGCCGACGCACGTGCTGTCGTTGGTGTGCGGCTGGTCGCTGGGTTTTCCGTTGGGCGCGGTGGTGGCGTTGTCGGCGGCGACGTTGGCTTCGCCGTTGGGCTATGTCGTCGGCGGGAAGTTGGCGGGACCGGGCGCGATGGCGTGGGCGGAGCGATATCCAAAAGGGGCTGCGGTGTGTGAGGCGATCACGCGGGCCTCGGCCTGGCGGGCGGGTTGGCTGGTGGGGTTGCTGCGGCTCTCGCCGGTAGTGCCCTATGGCGCGACAAACGTATTGGCGGCGGCGTTTACGGTACGCATGGGCGCGTTCATCTGGGGCACCGCTTTGGGCTTGGCCCCAAGGGTCATCGCGGTCGCGGGGCTCGGCGCGGGGCTCGAGCAACTCGAACTCACCCGCCCCAGCGGGGTCGGCTGGCTGGTGGTGGGGGTAGCGGCGACGGTGTTGGTATTGACTTCGATGGGCTGGATGGCGTGGAGCACACTGCGTCGATTGACGCCTGCGGAAACCCCCAGGCCCAACCCGCCGCAGACCGCGGTGGATGCGGTACAGTAGGTGTATGAGTCCATTCGTCCATGCCGTACATTTCTGGTTACAGCCCGATGTCAGCGATGAACGTCGCGCTGCGTTGATCCAAGCCCTCAAAGGATTGGGCGAAAGCCCCAATGTCGCGTCCTGCCGTGTGGGTCTGCCCGCGGGCACCGACCGCCCGGTTGTCGACAACAGCTACGACATCCAACTGGTTTGCGAGTTCAACAGCGTTGAAGACCACGACCGCTACCAGTCGGCCGACGACACGCTGCACGGCGAGTTCATCGAGAACTTCAAAGACACCTGGGCCAAGGTGGTCATCTACGACTCGGTCGAGGCCTAAAGCACAAGGCACCTATCACGCCAAGGCTGAGGGCGATGGTCGGTTCGGGGATAATGAGGACTCGAACGGTGTCCGCCGCCCCAAGGTCATCCCATCCAACCACGAGGAACTCCGTCCCGGGCGTGAGTGAATCCGTGTTCTCCGAGAAATTCTCATCTGAGGTTACGAGCGGGGCACCCGTCCCCAGGTCCCACAGGACGTGCACGACGGTACCCGAGAGGTCGTCGAACACGACGGTGATCGTATCCCCGGTCTCGAACTCAAGGGTTTGCCGGGTGAGCGGTGGATCCAGGATTTGGTACACCGCAGACGTGGGGTCTTCGCGGCTGTCGCCTTCGATGGTGTTGTCGCTGAGGGTGATCGTGGACCCGCTTGGCGGGTTGACCAAAGCGATCTCGAAGCCGTCGTTCCCCGTCAGGGTATTGCCATCCAGAGTGATCTCGTCGAAGGCTTCGTTGAAGCGGAAGCCGTCGCCGGTGTTGGGGAACAAGGCACCGACGCCGCTGGTGCCGGTGATCATGTTGTTGGCGAAGAGCAACCGTTCGGCGCTCCCAGGGCCGCCCGTGTCGTTGCCCTGGACCTGGACGCCGAAGGTCGTCGCGTCCTGGATGTTGTTGCCTTCAAACAGCGTATAGCGGGTGTCGCCGTCGCCGGAGATGGACACGCCGAAGTGGATGTCGCCGAGGACCTGGTTGTTGTCGAAAACGACGTCTTGAGCATCGACCAACTCGAGCCCGTAGCTCGCGGTGGTGGTGGTGGTGTTACTTGATTGGGACACGGTATTGCGACGCACCGCGACCCGCTGGACGTTGTCCAGGCTGACTCGGCGGTCGATGACGTTGTCTTCGATGACCGCATCGGCGATATCGTTCTGCAGCTCAATGCCGAGGTCGCCCACGGCTTGGCCCGGGGTTAGTCCTTGGGCAGAGTTTACGACGGTGTTGTGGCGGATGACGAGCCCGTCGAGGGTGGACGCGCCCAGGTTGCTGTCGCTATTGCCCAGCGCGAAGATGCCGCCGCGCCCGGTGCCGTCGATCGTGTTGTACTCGATGATGTTGTAGTCGGAGTCGCCGTGGACGCGGATGCCTGAGCCGAAGTCGCTGTTGAGGCCGACGTCGGTGATGGTGTTTTGTCGGATGGCGGTTTGGCTCACCCCACCCTCTAGGTAGATGCCGATCGGCGCAAATTGGCCGGGGTTGGCCAGGTTGGTGATGTTCAGGTGTTCGAGGACGTGCCCGCCGCCACCGCCGAAGGCGTACACGCCGTACGACGCGCCGTTGGTTCGATCTTCGCCGTCGAGCTTGAGGTTCCTCAGGGTGACGCCCGCCTGGCCGGACAGATCGATCAGCGGGGTGTCGTTGCCGGTCTGGTCGAAGCCCCCCGCGAACTGAATGATGGTGCTGCCGTCGGCCTGCCCCTGGAGGGTTAGGTTGGATTTACTGAAGGCCAGCGTGTTGTCGAGCAGATAGGTCCCCGACTGGAGCTGAATCGTATCGCCGGGATTGGCCGAGGAGATGGCCGTTTCAATCACGCTGCCCGAAAACGTCTGCCCGTGAGCGGCAGGCCCAGAAACGCCAGCGTAAATGCCCAGCGCCGCGCACAGGCTCAGGCCATGTACACGCAGCAGGGCGGTGCCCAGACGGCGGGGGAACTCAATTCGCATCTTCTCCACTTCCCGAAATATTTGATTAAATCATTTGGCGATTGCTTGCTACATCATTAGCGTGGCCGATATGAGTATACATGGGTTCGGGGCCGGGGCGACCAGGGAATTTGCTAGATTATCCAAGTATTAACCCGGTATTAATCGTTGAAACGTCTATTTGGAGCCGCTATGCCCGGCCTCTTCGACGGGACCCTGCTCGAACAACCCGTGACCTGTGAACACTGCAGTGAAGCGGTCAGAGACTGCTCATGTCCGCGTGATGCTTCTGGGGCGGTCTGTCTGCCGCAGGACCAGCCCGCCCGGGTCCAGCGGGAGAAACGCCGAGGGAAATGGACCACGGTGGTCCGCGGCCTCGACCCGCAAGCGACCGACCTGCCCGCGCTGCTCAAAGAAATCAAGAAGACCTGCTCGGCGGGCGGCACCACGACCGCCGATGGCCTCGAAGTTCAGGGCGACCACCGCGATCGTCTGGTTGAGTTGCTCAAAACCAAGGGCTACCCCGTCAAACCCGCGGGCGGATAACGCTTCGTTCTAAACGGGGGCAGCGATAAAATCGGGGTATGGCGGCGACCCCGATCCAGGCGGTGCTTATCGACATCAGCGGCGTGTTGGCCGTGGGCGGCCGGGCGGTGCCCGGGTCGGTCGAGGCGTTGCAACGGCTGCGCGACGCGGGGCGGAGCGTGCGTTTCCTCACCAACACGACGCGTAAACCGCGGGCGGTGTTGGTGGGCGAGCTGGCGTCGATGGGTTTCGAGCTCGATCTCGAGGAAGTATTCACCGCCCCCCTCGCCGCCCGGCGGCTGATCGAACAGAACGGCTGGCGGCCGCACCTGCTGGTGCACGAAGCGCTGCTCGTGGATTTCGAGGGCCTCGACACCGATCCGCCCAACGCCGTGGTCGTGGGCGACGCGGGCGATCACTTCACGTACGCCACGCTGAATCAGGCCTTCAACGTGTTGGTCGGCGAGGGCACGCACCTCATCTCGATGGGCAGCAACCGCTACTTCCGCGACGGCGATGGGGAGTTGGCGTTGGACATGGGCCCGTTCGTTCAAGCACTCGAGTTCGCCGCGGGCGTGCAGGCCAAGGTCACGGGCAAACCGGCCCCCGCATTCTTTCGGGCCGCGTTGCAAGACCTCGGCGTCCGTGCGGGCGCGGCGGTCATGATCGGCGACGACCTACCCAACGACATCGGCGGGGCCAGGGCATGCGGCATCCCCGGCGTGCTCGTCCGCACCGGCAAGTTCCGTCCCGCCGACGAACACGACCCCGACGTCTCGCCCGACGCGGTCTGTGACGACTTCGCTGCCGCGGTGGAGTGGGTGTTGGGGCAGGGGTGAACGGCTTACTTGTCATCTCGTTTAGCGGGCGACGCGTAGCGTCCCGCGTTTGCGACACGCAGTATGTCTTGCACGGGACGCTTCGCGTCGCCCGCTAAACTGTGGGCATGTCTCAGGCTTCCGCCGGGTTCCCGTGGTTCATCGTTTCGGTCGTGGTCATCGGCTTCCTGCCGGGGTTGCTATTGCTGATCGTTGGCCGACGCGGCAAGCGCATCGACGATCACCCGATCTGCCGCGGCTGCGGCTTCGACCTGATCGGCACCCTCGAACCCATCCCCGACAAGCACCCCAAATGCCCGGAGTGTGGCACGCGCCGCGAGCCGCGCATCGGCAACCGCCAACGTCGGCCCGTGTTGGCCTGGGCGGGGGTGATATTGATGCTCGCATCGCTCGGCGGCGCGGGGGTGTGGGGCTACGACCACTACGGATCAGAGCAGCTTGCTCAATACAAGCCAATGTGGTTGCTGCGGTGGGAGGCGAGGTCCGGGTCATCGAACGCAGCGGAGGTGGCACTGGATGAAATGTCCAGGCGTCTGATGAGTGGTCAATTGTCCATCGCTACCGCGGAACGACTTCTGGATGATGTGGTCACCTATGGCCCCGCAGGGAATCAGGCCGTCGCCAACGCATCGATCGGGAACGTTTGGGACGATCTTGCGGTTGAACTTATACGTCAAGGTGTTGGCACCGCAACAGAGCACGAAACAATTGGGCGTTCATGGATCGAGACCACCGTCCAGTTGCGTCTCCACGTTCGGTTGGGGGATTCGGTGCCGATCCGTTTTTTTCAGCGAGAATTCGGCCCCTCATACGGTGCGGGGGCGTATAAACACCTTGATGCACCGACGATTGTGGATGACGGTCAACGTTACGATTTAGGCATGTCCAGTAGCGGTGGGCTCAGCGGCAGTCGGGGCGGCAGCAGTAGTAGTTCGGGCTGGACCGGGACGTCGTTGACGCCAAGCTATGGCTTGCCGCCCGGCTTGGGGATCGGCGTGCACGAACTTGTTTCGGAGATCCCCATCCGGATCACTGATGGCCGTAACGGCCCCGTCCTTGCACAGTGGATCGAGACGCATCCGATCCGTTTCGAATACGTCCCCGAAGACGGTGACCCCATCACCATGATCCACGACCCCGTGTTGGCGGCCCAGGTCGAACAGACGGTCGATTTGCGTGACGGCGAACTCACGGTGAACACCTATGGGATCAACGCCATGTTGGATTGGTCTTCGATTCCCGTGGATTTGGCGTATCAGCTGTACATGCAACGCGGGGAACAGAAGTGGAAGCTGAGTACGGTGGCGGCCACGCAGAAGGCCGGAAACCATGGATTCAGCGTTGGCGGCGAGGTGCCCGACGAGTGGGAAGACGGGACGGTGGTGGATCTTGTGTTTGAACCTGATCCGGGGGTCGCGCGGAAGACGCCGGATATCACGGCGATTCTGGATCACGCGTTTGTGATCCCGGGGGTGAAGATTGTGCGGCCGGCGAGTCCGTGATGGGGCAGCGGATTGCAGGGTTAATGCTTTCCGAGCACGAAGCGTCAGCGAGTGCAATCTGCGGACTAGCTACGGCATCTTTTGCACTCGCTGACGCTTCGTGCTCGGAGGGGTCTTTCGTTTAGCGGGCGATCGCAGATCGCCGTAGGCCGCGGCGGCCCCGGGTCATTGACCCGGGGCTAAAGTGGGGT
>JBCCWB010000177.1:0-9028 GCA_039194345.1 Planctomycetota bacterium | reverse complement strand
GGGTTCGCTCTTTGGCCATTCAATTCAAAACACAGACACCCACGGATTGAATCCGTGGGTGTCCGGGAGGAGAGATCGTGTTGATCCTTTGCATGCGGGCTGAAGCCCGCACGCCACGACTTACACCGCACGGGGGTGGGCGTCTTCGTACGCGGTGCGGAGACGCATGCTCGATAGGTGGGTGTAGATCTGCGTGGTGCTCAGCGACTGGTGGCCCAGCAGTTCTTGCACGCTTCGGAGATCCGCACCGTTGTCCAGCAGGTGGGTCGCGAACGAGTGACGCAGGGTGTGCGGGCTGATGGTCGAATCCAGGCCACAGGCTTTGAGGTACTTGTCGAGTTTACGACGCACCGAGCGGCTGCTCAGCCGGCCGCCGTTCTTGTTGATGAACAGGGGCACCGAGGGGTCGATCATCGATTGGTTGCGCAGCTCGGTGAAGCGGTGATCGGGCTCAAGCAGGGTCAGGTAGTGACGGATCGCGGCCATGGCGTGCGAGCCGAGCGGGACGATGCGTTCCTTCTTGCCCTTACCGCGGACGTGCATCGTGGAGCCTTCCATGTCGATGTCGTTTCGGTCGAGGTCGACGAGTTCGCTGACGCGGACGCCGGTGGAGTAGAGCGTTTCGAGGATCGCGCGGTCGCGGGCGCCGAGGGTTTCGCGGTTGTCGGGGGCGGCGAGCAGGGCTTCGACTTGTTCGACGCCGATGGCCTTGGGCAGACGCTTGGTCTGCTTGGGCGTTCGGATCAGGAGCATGGGGTTGGTGTCGCAATGGCCCTTCTTGAGCATCCATTTGTAGAAGCTGCGGAGGGTGGCGATCTTGCGGGCCGTGGTGGCGGGCGAGTAGCCGAAGCTGTCGAGGTGGGCCAGGAAACCGCGGACGGTCATGGCATCGGCGGCGTGGAGCTTCTGCTCGACGATCGGCACGAGGTGGTCGGGGATGACTTGATCCGGGCCGACTTCGTCACCGGCCAGGTATTCGGCGAACTGACGCAGGTCGGCGCCGTAGCAGCGGGCGGTGTAGGGGCTGAAGTGGCGTTCGTGTTTTAAGTAGTCAACGAACTGCTGGACGACGGGGGCTTGTTCTGCCATGGATCAAATTTCCTCTCAAACGAACGGCACGGGGGCGGTGGCCCGCACACGGGCCGGAGTGATGACTGACTGGCGTCAGGCGGAGCGACGGCTGCGATACAGCTTGGTGAGTTGGTTGGACATGCGTTGGCCCATCTGATGAGACAGGACCGCGGCGTCGAACCAGTTCAGATCGGTATTGGGGTCAGCGACAAGCAGCTGCAGTCGCTGCAAGAGCTCGTGTTCTTGGCCGGGGCCGCAATCGAAGACGTAGCGATGGCCTTTCTTGACCAGCACGAGTTGGTTCTCGTCGCCTTCGTCAATGAAGGGTGCGTCGTCGGGCGGGATGGGGGTGAACTCGGGCATCGGTACGCTGGGTTGCCGGTGGTGGACCGGCGAGCGTGCCGATCCGGGTTAGTTGTTGCCGCCTTTGCCCGAAGTGGGGTGAGCGAAGGCGGATTTGTCAGGCGTTCGAGATTGCGGAGCCGGGACGCTGGGGTCGGGCCGCTGGGTGTTCGAGGCGTTGGGCCGACGCAGACGGAGTCGCTCGGCTTCGAAGAGTTGTGAGGTCACCTGGGTGCTCACAAACTCGCTGTACAGATCGATGCTGTAGGTGTGGCGACGTAGCGCCATATCAAGACTGTCTTCGGGCCTGCGTTCGGCCAGGTAGGCTTCGAGCAGGTCGATGACGTTGGGGTCGGCCGCGTCGTAGAACCCGCCCAAAGCGGTGACGGGTTGGCGGCGACTGGCAGCACCACCCGGAAGCACGGCGGTGTTGTCGGTGGCGGCAGAAGAAAGCTCACGCGTGTCGAGCTCGCTGCCTTGCCAAGCGAGACGGGCGTCGAGGTAGAGCTCGAGATTCATCCCGAGTTTCGGCGGGTTATACGGCTCGTAAGCCGTGATGGTCCCGACGACCAGGCCGTCTACGCCAAGGGTTTGCCGAAGGCGGATAGCATCGCCTTTGTTGGAGATGCGGTCGATGCCAAGGGCGGCCATCGCGGAATAAACGCGATTCACCGGCAGCGTGTCGATCCCCCGGACGAGAGACAAACGCTGGGTGACCTTGTCGGCCATGCGGGCGCCGTCGGCGTAGGCGGAGCCCGATTCATTTCTGAACGGGGCCACGGCAAACACCTGGCGGGCCGGGTACGGGGCTTTGATGGTTTCCAGACGCTCGGGTTTTTGACAACCCGACAGCGACAGGGAAGCGCCAAGCAGCACCGCCGACAAGAGGATCAGCACGATCTGTTTACTTGTCATGGCGTCCTGCCGTGAGAAGCCGAGGCGTCCTGCCTGGGCAAAGGTTTCGTTGGGTCGCTCACTCGAAACGAGGAGCGGGAGATTCAGTCGATCACTCGGGGATCGTGGGCACGGTGGCCTCCCGGGTTTCGCTCGCCGGCTGTTCTTCACGCTGGCGGGCGAGGTACACGGCCTGATCGGGCTTCACCGCGTACACGTTTTCGATGGCGTCCACTCCGCGATTCGAGACGAAGTAGATCGATCCATCCGAGGCCCAGGTCGGATACAGGTTCCCGTAATTGCCGTGGGTAAGGCGGGTGCGCCCCGATCCGTCGGCGTTCGAAATCCAGATATCAGCCCTTGAGCCAGCAGGACTATCGGCCGTTGGATCAAGCACGGTGCAAAAAACGATGTTCCGGCCGTCGGGGCTCCACTCGGGCGTGATGATCGCGGCGTTGCTGCTGGCAGCGATCTCGGTCGGGCGGATGGCTTCACCGTCCTTGGTGATTTCCACGGTCCAGACGCTAAACCACCGGCTGCCGCGTTCGCGGGCCCGCTGGTAGACGATCTTGTTGCCTTGGGGCGCCCACACCGGGAACAGGCCGTGGCCGATGATCTTGCGGTGGTTGGGGCGGTCGATGTCTATGAGGATCAGCTCCCAGACGCCGGATTGGCTGCCGCGTGAGCTGTAGACGAGCTGGTTGCCGTCGGGCGAGAAGCTGGGGTGGATGTTTTGGGCGCCGTCTTCGGTGAGCTTGATCGCCGGGCCGCCGTCCATGTCCATCAGGTAGATGTCCCAAGTACCGGCCCGATCGCTGGCGAAAGCGACCGATTTGCCATCGGGGCTGATGCAGGGCATCACATCGTTGGCGGGATCGGTAGTGAGCTGGGTGACCGCGGTTCCGTCCACGCGTTGGAGATAGATGTCCGAGGTGTGGCGGTGGCGGGTGCTGGCGTAGGCGAGCCAACGGCCGGTGGGGTCAACTTCGACATCGAAGTCGGCCCCCTCGTGGGTGAACGTCACTCGACGTAGGTTGCCCTGGTGGTCGAGCGGGCTGACGGTCGCCATCTGCAGGTCGTCGAGCTCGCCGAAGAGTTGCATACCCGTGCGGCGGGAATCGGCGGTCGCCTTCACGGGCATCGTCGCCTGGGCCTTGGGCTCACCGCGCGGGGTGAAAACGGGCTGAGTCGCGGCGGCCTGCTGCGGCTGATCGATGTTCTTGGGAGTCGAGACCGTCTGTGCGACGGGGGCCCCAAACACCGCGGCGTCTTCGGGCAGGGTCAACGCTTCGACGGGCTGCGGGGCCGGGATGGGCGGCGCGATCCGCGAGCCGGGGGCTTGAGCTTGGGTAGGCTGGGACGACGGGGCAGGCGCCACCGCGACACGGCGGGCTTCCTGATATTCCTGGATCTGGGCTTCTTCAGTATGCCCGAGGCTGACCGCCCCGTTGTACGACTGGCTGCAACCACAAAAACCGCCGAGAGCAAGGATTAAAATGGGGGTTGCGAGGGGTTGATATCGCATATGCGGGCCCTTTGCCGAGGCGGTGTGATCTTGAACCTTGCTCAAACTCTGCTAACCTGTCGGTTGCTTCGAGAGAGGTATCGGACCGACCCGGGCGCAAAACTTAACCCGCGTCAGTCCATGTATTTATCGGACGACCCCACCGGCCTGCTTGAACACCATCCACCCGCGAAACGCCTTCGCGGGATCGCCAAGGCCAGGCGAACCAGCCCACGGGAGATCACGCTTAACCCCCCTGCTGCCCGATACATCTGTTCGCCGGGCGTAACCAATCGATTCACCACACCCCGAATGCCGCGACCCCTCGACGAGATGTCACGGCCCCAAGCCGAGCCCGCTCGGCATGCTTACGTTCCAGCATCCCAACCGGGCCATCCCAGGGGGTCCACCGCACGCACGCTCGATCGCCGACCGCGATCCGGCCACTAGGCTTACCCAAACATGTCAACGACCGCTTCAATCTTCAACCCCGACCTCGCCGAGATGCTCGTCCCGCTGCGCTGGCCGTTGACCTTCTGCTACGTCTTCCTGATCGCCCTCATCGGGACCTACGGCCTGCACCGCTACTGGCTGGTATTCCTCTTCAACCGCCATCGCAAAAATGTCGCCCGCCCCGCGAAGCGTTACGAAGATCTGCCCCGCGTCACCATCCAGCTGCCCATGTTCAACGAGGGCTTCGTCGCCGAGCGCATCATCGACGCGGCTTGCAAGATCGACTACCCCGCCGACCGCCTGCAAATCCAGGTGCTCGACGACTCGACCGATCAGAGCAAGCAGATCTGTGCCGACCGCGTGGAGTACTGGAAAGCCAAGGGCGTGGACATCATGTTCCGCCACCGCGTCGACCGCACCGGGTACAAGGCCGGCGCGTTGCAAGAAGCGATGCCCAGCGCCACCGGCGAACTGATCGCCATCTTCGACGCCGACTTCATCCCCCCCGCCAACTTCCTCAAGCGCACCGTCCACCACTTCACCGACGACAAAGTCGGCATGGTGCAGACCCGCTGGGCCCACCTCAACCGCAAAGACTCGCTGCTCACCCGCGGCCAGGCGATCTTCCTCGACGGCCACTTCGTCGTTGAACACACCGCCCGCAACCGCAGCGGCGCTTGGATCAACTTCAACGGCACCGCCGGGCTCTGGCGCGCCGCCGCCATCGAAGAGGCCGGCGGCTGGCAGCACGACACACTGACCGAAGATGTTGACCTGTCGTATCGCGCCCAGCTCAAGGGCTGGAAGTTCCTCTTCCTCCCGCAGGTGACCTGTCCCGCCGAGCTCCCGCCGGAGATCAACGCGTTCAAGAGCCAGCAGCACCGCTGGACCAAGGGCTCGATCCAGACCGCGATCAAGCTGCTGCCCACGCTCTTCCGCGCCAAGGTACCGCTGCACATCAAGGCCGAGGCGTTCTTCCACCTTACCAGCCCGATGGTGTACCTCTACATCTCGCTGTTCGCGCTGCTGTTCTTCCCCGCGGTCTACGTCAACGTCCAGCCGCTCGAAGACGGCACCTGGACCGGCGTGTTCCTGGGCATCAGTCTGTTCATGCTCGGCACCGCCTCGGCGACCGCGTTCTACATCACCAGCCAACGCGCCCAGAAACGCAGCGGCTGGCTGACGCTTCTCCAAGTCCCCATGCTCATGTCCATCGGCATCGGCATCGCGCTCAACAATGCCATCGCCTGCCTCGAAGCCCTGCTCGGCCACGAGTCCCCCTTCATCCGCACGCCTAAGTACGGCGACAGCCTCGGCACCGTGGAACCAACCGAGCCCGGCGAAACCGAGACCGCCCCCATCACTCCGCACAACGAAGCCAAGCCCAAGCCCGCCAAGTCCAAACTCTCGGTCATCCCGATCCCCATCCTCAAGCTATGGATCACCTTCATCGAGATCGGCTTCGGCCTCCTGATGGTCTACTGCGGCATCCTCTCGATCCAACCCGGCAACCTCAACTCCGCCGTGAGCCTGCCCTTCCTCGTACTCTTCGCCAGCGGCTACCTCTACGTCGGCCTCAACAGCCTCGCCATCCACGCCCGCGGCTGGCACACCGCCCGCCAACAAAAACGCAACGCGCGCCTCGCGGCGGCGTAGAACGTTCACATTGACCACCAACCTTCTTGAACCGCTATGGCAATACACCTCTGCCCGGCTTGCGGCAAAAAAGGGTTTACCTGGCACATCGACGAAGAAGTGTCACTACTGACTCAGTGGACTTGCTTGTATTGCAACTATCGCGCTGAAGAAGACGAAACACTCGTAAACTCATGCGGACGATGCGGGGCCGAAGACTGCTCACTTCTTCGTACAGAAACTGAAAGCTATCGATGGTGCCACTTATGCGGCCGGATCGACGAGTAAAGCGGCCGTTAATCAATAGCCCAAGGCATCAGCGATCCGCTTGGAAGTTTGGATAAATACCTCATCAGCTATAGAAGCAGGAACATTCGCAACCTCAACCGCATCGTCGCCGCTTAACGGCACCCAACTCTTACACCCCGCGAACTCGCGGCGGTTGGGGATGATCTTGGAGTTGTCGAATCGGAACGCTTTGACCAGCATCGCGTAGAGCGGGCGATCGGGTTTGTAGTTGAAACGCATATCGATCTGCGGGGGGAGCCAGGGGTGCAGGTCGTCGAGTTGGTCGAACGCTTCTTTCGACGGCACTTCCCAAATGCCGGCGACCTCGGCGTAGCCTTTGAGTTCGATCTCGTCCGGCTCTTCGGTGATCGGGCCGCGGTCGGGGCGGAGAGCAGGCTTGATCCACTCGAGAGTTTCGTGTTCCCAGGCGGGGAAGAGGGCAAAGCGGTGGTGTTCGAGCTTGAATCGGCCGGGGCCGCCGTCTTCGTGGACGCCGCCCTTGCGCAGGAGCAGGCAGGCCCTGCCCTCAACGAGCAGGTCGCAGACGCAGGCCCATTCTTTGAGTGCGATGTCGATCATGATTCGATCCCACTTTAGCCCCGGGTGAGTCACCCGGGGCGGCCGCGGGTCACGTGTCATTTATCACACAACCCAAGCCGCGGCACCCCGGGTCATTGACCCGGGGCTAAATCTTCACATGCGTTCAACCACCTGGATGCCCAGCAGGCCAAGACCACGGTCGAGCGTGCGGGCGGTGAGGTGGCACAGCGCCAACCGCGACTGCTTGATCGTTTCGTCTTCAGCCTTGAGCACCGGGCACTGCTCGAAGAAGCGGTGATACCGGGTCGCCAACTCGTACAGGTAGTTGCACAAGCGGTGCGGCTCGAGCGTGTCGGCCGCGTTCTCCACGACACCCGCGAACTGCAACAACTGCAGCACCAACCCTCGCTCGGCAGGTTCGTTCACCGCGAGTTGATCACTGGTAAACCCATCGAAATCGATTTCGCCCTTGCGGAAGATCGAACGGATACGGGCGTAGCTGTAGAGCAGGTACGGCGCGGTGTTGCCTTCGAGCGCGAGCATGCGGTCCCAATCAAAGACGTAGTCCTTCACCCGGTCGCTCGACAGGTCGGCATACTTCAACGCCCCCACGCCCACCGCCTGCGCCACAGCCTTGCGTTCATCCTCGGGCAGGTCGGGGTTCTTCTCGGCGATCGCGGCGTCGGCCTTCGCCTCGGCTTCATCGATCAGGTCGACCAAGCGGATCGTCTCGCCGCTGCGGGTCTTGAACATCTTTTTGTCTTTGCCCAGCACCGAGCCGAAGCCGACGAAGTCCATGCGGACTGATTTATCGATCCAGCCATACTCGTAGAGCATCGTGGTGAACATCTCGACATGCTGTTTCTGCGGCAGCCCGATCACGTACACGACACGACTCGCGCCCAAGTCGTGGGCGCGGTACATCGCGGCGGCGAGGTCGGTCGTCGCGTAGAGATATCCGCCATCCGCTTTGCGGACGATCATGGGCAGCGGCTCACCGTCGCGGTCTTTGAAGTCGCCGGCGTAGACGACGTCGGCCCCCTGACTCTTCTGCAGCCGCCCTTCTTGTTCGAGGCGTTCGATGACGCCGGGGAGGCGGTCGTTGTAGAAGCTCTCGCCCTTGGCGTCTTCGGGCTTGATGAGCACGTTCAGGCGTTGGTAGACCCTGTCGAAATACTGCTTGGAGTCTTCGACGAGGGCTTTCCACACCGCGAGGGTTTCTTCGTCGCCTGCCTGGAGCAGGACAACGCGCTGCCGAGCACGCTCAACGAATTCGGGCTCTTTGTCGAAGCGCTGCTTCGCATCCTTGTAGACCTTCGTAAGCTCGCCCGGCGAATTGCCCGCGTTGGGATCGAAGCCCTGGTCGAGCAGGTTGGTGATGAGCATGCCGAACTGCGTACCCCAGTCGCCGAGGTGGTTCTGGCGGATGGTCTTGAGGCCGACGGCGTCGAAGGTGCGGGCCAGCGCGTCGCCGATGACGGTCGAGCGGAGGTGGCCGACGTGCATCTCCTTGGCGACGTTGGGGGCCGAGTAGTCGATGACGACGGTTTGCTGCGGGTCGGCCTGGGCGATGCCCAGGTTGGCGTCGATCGACATCGCGGCGGCTTGGGTCCCAAGCAGCGTGGGGGCGAGGGTGAGGTTGATGAAGCCCGGGCCGGCGATCTCGACATGGCTGAATAGGCCGTCGGAGTCGAGAGCAGCGACGATCTGCCCGGCGACGTCGCGGGGCTTTTGGCCGAGCTTCTTGCCCAGGGCCATAGCGAGGTTGGCCTGGTAGTCGCCGAACTTGGGGTTGTTGCTGGGGCGGATGACCGGGTCGGCGTCGGCGTGATCGGGGCCGAGCGCGGCGGAAACCGCTTGCTGCAGGCGGGATTCGAGGGTGGATTGCAGGTCGCTCATATCGCGGGAGATGGTAGCAGGTGTGGTTGGGGGCGTGGCTGGGTTGTGTAGGTTTGGGACCAGACGCTTCGCCGCTTTGCGGCTCAGCGTCGGCGTGGGGGTTCTGTGGGACTTGGGTGTGGGAATTCCTGAAAAACAACAACGCCGCGGAAGTTCGCGGCGTTGCCGAAGGAGGTAGCGGTGTGGGTACTTCGCTTATTCGTTGGGCGAGTGGAAGTCGTCCATGCGGTCGGCGAGCTGGACCTTGAGGCGGGCCATGATCGAGCTGTGCATCTGGCTGACGCGGGACTCGGAGAGGTCGAGCGTGACGCCGATCTCTTTCATACTCATCTGCTCGTAGTAGTAGAGCACGACGATGAGGCGCTCGGCCCGGCTGAGCTTGCCGGTGACCAGGTCCTTGAG
>JBCCWB010000176.1:0-9044 GCA_039194345.1 Planctomycetota bacterium | reverse complement strand
GTCGCCAACACCACCAACACCAACAGCAGCAAACCGACCTGCATCGCCTTACCCCTTTTCGCCGAGCACCTTCTTGCGTCGCAGGATGTGGTGGTAGTGCTGCGCAAAACGGTGCGCCTCGTCCCGCGCCGCCTGGCAGAGCTTCAGACCCAGGTTTTGCCGACTCAGGCGGATCGGCTCCTTCTTCGCCTGCACGTAGATCAGCTCTTCCTTCTTTGCCAACGAGATGACCATCGGCGGCTTCACGTCAAGCTCCTCAAACACTTCTTGTGCTGCGTGAAGCTGGCCCAGACCGCCGTCGATGATGATGACATCGGGGTACAACTCGTGGCCCTGCCCCGCTTCGCGGTAGCGGCGCGACACGACCTCGCGGATGCTGGCGTAGTCGTCGTTGCCGCCTTTCACAGTTTGAATCTTGTATCGGCGGTATTCGTTTTTAAGCGACCGACCGTCGACGAAACACACCTTGCTGCCCACGGTTTCCCCGCCTTGGAGGTGGGCGATGTCGATGCACTCGATGCAGCGGATCGGCTCGTCGAGGCCCAGCGTTTTACGCAGCGACTCCAAACCCTTCTCGGGGTCAACGTAGAAGCTCTCGCTCTCGGGCTGCCAGTTCTGTTTGGTCGTGCCGCGCTCATCGAGTTTCTCGATGGCCTTGATCTGATCCCGGATCGTCGCCGCCTGCTCATAGCGCATGTCTTCACTCGCGCGTTCCATGTCACGCTTGAGTTCGCGCAGCATCACCGAACGCTTGGAGCCCAGGAACCGCACAAACCGGTCGATGTCCGCACGGTACTCGGCCTGGTCGATCTTCGCCCCGCACGGTGCGGTGCATTGCTTGATCGGATACAGCAAACACGGCCGAAAGTGTCTGCGCTGGTCATCGTCCTCGCGGATGTCCAGGTGACAGGTCCGGAACTTGAACACCTTCTGCAGGATCTGTACCGACTCCCGCAGCGCATACACGCTCGTGAACGGTCCAAAGATCTTTGCGCCCTTGAACTCCTCGCCCTGCGGGTTGCGGGTGATGAACACGCCGGGGAAGTCGTCCTTCAGGGTGATCGCGAGGTACGGGAACGTTTTGTCGTCGATCAGCCGGGCGTTGAACTTGGGGTGGATGTCTTTGATCAGACGGTTCTCGGTGAGCAGGGCTTCCCATTCGCCTTCGCACTCGATGGTGTCGAAGTCGTCGACGATCTCGAGCATCGGCTGCTTCTTCATCCCCAGGTCGGCCGAGGGCACGAAGTACGACGACACGCGGTCGGGCAGCTTCGAGGCTTTGCCGACGTAGACGACCACACCCGCGGCGTCTTTCATGAGATAGACGCCCGGCACCTTGGGGAGCTGCCGTGCTTTCTTGAGCAGCTCGTCGAGTTTCTCGCGTCGTTCGGGCATGGAGAAGAATTGTACGCCACGCGTCACGTGTTGATCGCTCCGAATGATGTTGCACTGCGGTTGCTGTTTGCACGCGATCGGCGGAGAATGCGGATCCTCAGTCAATCATCAGAAAGGGATGGACATGGTACGGATCGGCATCGCCGCGCTCTTGGGAGGCATCCTCCTCCAGGCTTGGGGTTTCGCATCATGGATGGCTTTGGGTTGGCACGACGCGTCGTACCACGACCTGGGTAGTGCCGAGACCGAGGACGCGCTGGTGGCGTTGATCCAGGAAGCGGACCTGAAAGACGCCGGCTGGTACTACTGGCCGGCCATGCCCGACGACCTGGGCGATCAGGAGGCCATGCAAGCCTACAACCAGCGCCACGCCTCGATGCCCACGGGTCACCTCGTGGTCGCGCCCGCTGGGCAGCAGCCGATGCCGCCCACGATGTGGGCCATCGGCGGGGCGACCAACGTCGGCATCGCGTTTCTCGCCAGCCTGTTGGTCGCGATGGCGCACATGAAAGGCTTCTTCAAACGCTGGGTCTTCGTCGTGGGCATCGGCGTGGTCGTGGTGCTGGCCTGCGACGTCGCCAGCTGGAACTGGATGCGTTTCCCCACCGACCACTCCATCACCATGGCCGTCGATCGATTGATCGGCATGGTCCTCGCAGGCTTGGTGATCGCGGCGATCGTCTACCCTAAAAAGTCCAGCAAACACCCCGAACCCAAAGACTGACCCCAATCGCTTACGGCGAAGCGTTACTACGACGCGGCCCGGGTTGATACACGCTCACCAGTCCCGCGTCCAGCAGGTGCTGTCCAACGTCAAGTCCATCCACCGTGACCCGGCAGAGCAGTCGGCCGAAGTTGTCTCGCCGACGCGCTGCGGCGAACTCCAGTTCGACGATCTGCCCCTCGATCAGCCGACGCAGTTCATCCGTCGCGGCGTCGGCTTTCGGATCTCCACGCTCGGGGGCGTTGATATCGAGCAGGCGGACCGAAGTCAGGTCGCCGTCGTAGAGGACTTTGAACGTGTCGCCGTCGATGACGCGAGTCACTTCAAATGATCGCGCGGTGATGATACGTGGGTCTGCGGTCTGAGTGTCGGTGGTTGTTGAGGCGGGGGCAATCGGCACAGCTTCGGCCGAAGGCGGGGCGGTCCATCGGCCCAGCGCAACGCCCAGGAAGAGCGCGGCAGCCAACAAGCCGGTCACGATGAATGGTTTGTGCATCCCCTGTTTATCGGGAGGCAGAGGCTTGTGGCTGCAGGGAGAATAGTGAAGCGAATGTAATGATCGTAAAAGTAAAAATTGGTATCTCGCGAGAATATTCTGGGGTTGATCCTTGCGGTATGCGATCGGTGCTTAAATCGAAGTAGATTAGTCTTGATTCACGGCGGTTAAACGTCCTGAAATGACACGTGTATCTGGTTATGCTGCCGGGTGAGTTTGATTGTTTTTGTGTTATCTTTCGTTCTGAAGTAATGGCTCGATTTTCCGGTGGATTCTGTTCCGCTTCATGGTTCTGAAACGAGGTTTGTGATGGCGAAGCTCAGTGTTCTTAGTTGGCTCACGGCGGTATTGGTTTTGGGCATGGTGTTGACCGATCGCACCGTCGCCGCCCAGCCTGGCATTGTGAGTCAGTTGGAAGTGCAGGCGGCTTCGCCCGCGGCGATCCGGGACACGATGCGACGCGTCGCAGAGTATCAGCTCAACCGCTACGGCCCCGAGCCGCCGATGCGGGACTGGCTAGTGGGGACGTTTTTTACCGGCATGATCGAGGCGTACCACGCGACCGGCGATGAGTGGTACCTCGAGCAATCACGGGCGTGGGGGGAGCGTTCGGAATGGGGGATCAACAACCCGGTGCACGCGGATGATGTCTGCCCGGGCCAGACCTATCTCGAGTTGTACTTCATCGATGAAGACCCCGAGATGCTGTCGTCATTGGTCGAAGCGATCAAGCCACTGCTCGACCGCGAGACGATCGAGCCGGGCGAATTGAACACGTGGCAGAAAGAGGCCAAGCCCTGGCGGGGGCGGAACCTCTGGTGGTGGTGTGATGCGTTGTACATGGCCCCGCCGGTGTACGCGCGGCTGGCGACCGCCACGGGTGACCCGGCGTACCGGGAGGCGATGCACGAACTGTTCTGGGACACGGCTGACTACCTCTATGACCCCGAAGAGCACCTGTTCTACCGTGACGGCCGATACCTGCCCCAAGGCGATGACGCCGAAGAGGAAGCCGAGAAGGTGTTCTGGAGCCGCGGCAACGGCTGGGTGTTTGCCGGGCTGGTGCGCATCCTCGAGCACCTGCCCGAGGACGATCCGCAGCGTGATCGCTACCTCGAAATGTTCCGCGACATGGCGGGGCGGATCGTGGCGTTGCAGCAGGACGACGGGCTGTGGCGTTCGTGGATCAACAAGCCCGGCCACTACCCGACGAAGGAGTCGACGGGTTCGGCGTTCTTCGTTTACGGATTGGCGAAGGGCGTGGCCGAGGGCTGGCTGCCGCGGGGGTATTACGAGTCGGCGATCCTCCGCGGCTGGACCGGGCTGCTGAGCTGCGTGACGCCTGAAGGACGGGTCACCCATGCCCAGCTGGTGGGGTATGCGCCCAATGCGGTTAGGCCATGGGACACGATGGACTACGGCGCCGGCGCATTGCTCCTGGCCGCGGCGGCTGTGGCCCGGTGGAGCGAAGGCGGTCTGCCGACCAACCCGTCGCCCGGGGGTTTCCGGCCCCGGGTCGTCGCAGAGGACGGCGCTTTTACCTGGTACAACGACGAGCGTTCGGTGGTGATGGGCAACCTGCTCTACGTCAACTACGTCAAGCGCGACGGCACGACGGCGCTGTCGTCGTTCGCGGTGAGCACGGACATGGAAAAACCCCCCGCCCCCAACGCCAAGCGGGAGGTCCTGCTAAGCACGTGGACCCAAAAAGACGACCACAACAACGGCGCGCTATTGCCGCTGTCCGACGGCCGGCTGCTGGTGACCTACGCCAAGCACGGTACCAGCAAGTCGTTCTATCAGCGTTACCTCACGCCGAAATGGTGGAACCCGCCCGAGGTGTCGGAAGAGCACGCGTTCGAGGTTACCGAAACCAAGCGGGGCCTGACCTACCAAAACCTCATCCCGCTTTCCGATGAGGGTGGACGCATCTACAATTTTTTCCGCGGCAACAACTTCAATCCCAATTTCATCACGTCCGACGATCTGGGGGAAACCTGGAGCGACCCGCATCTGTTGATCTCTGCCGGAGAGAACAGCAACCAGCGGCCGTACGTGAAGTATGTGCACGACGGCAAGGACCGTTTCGACCTCCTCTACACCGACGGCCATCCGCGTGATCTGAAAGCCAACAACGTCTACCACCTGTATTACTTCGACGGCGCGTTCCGCCGGACCGATGGATCGGTCATCCTCACGATGGACCAGGTGCTCGCCGGGCAAACGATGACCCCCGAAGACGGGACATTGGTGTTCGATGGCAGCGGAGCGAGCGGCCGCGGCTGGGTCTGGGACCTCGAATACGATCAGGCCGGTCAGCCTTATGGGGCGTTCATCTCTTCGCCCAGCGGCGACATGGGTACCGATATGCGTTACTGGACCGCGCGTCTGATCGACGGCAGATGGCAGACCGAAGAGATCGCTTTTGCGGGCAGCAACCTCTACCCCAAAGAGCAGCATTACGCCGGGGGTATCGCCCTCGACCCGCACGACGATGCACGAATCGTCGTATCTGCCGACGTGAATCCCAGCACCAATGAGCCGCTGCCCGGGCGGGTCTATCAACTCTTCCGCGGCACCCGGGATGTGGGCAGCGGCCGCTGGGAATGGAAGCAGCTCACGTTCGATCCGGTGAACCATCAGCTCCGTCCGGTGTTGGTACGTGACCGTCCAGAGACGCTGGTGTGGTTTGCGGGCGAGTACGTGTCGTACACAGATTATCGCTGCAAGGTGATGGCCAGCTTTGGGTATTGATTGGAGTACCCCCCCTGCGGCAGGTGATACCGGTGGATAGGCCTAAAAAAAGCCCGGCCTGCGGGATGCAGGCCGGGCTTTTGGTGGGGGATGGTTAAGGGGTAGGGCTCAAGAGCCGACGGTTGCGTCGGATTCTTCGAGAGCTTGGCCGAGCGAGGGGCCGTTGAGATACGAGGTCTCGAGGGTGCTTCGCATCTTGGCGAGGGCGTGGATCTGGATTTGGCGGACGCGTTCTTTGGTCAGGCCCACTAGCTTGCCGACTTCTTGGAGGGTCATCCCCTTGCCTCCGTCGGGATTATCGAAAGCGAAGCGTTTGTTGATGATGTCGAGTTCGAGGTCGGTCAGGTTCGATCGGTTCTCGTGGAAGATCATGCTGACCTGCTCGACGCAGCCTTCTTCTTCGAAGGCCGCCTTCTCGGCCGAGTAGTTGGACCGTTCTAGATCGGGCTCGAAACCGGCGGGGAATAGCGAGCGGTAGCGGGTGGTCTTCATGCCCAGCCGGCTAAACGCCTTGAGGATCGCCCGGCATGCATACGTCGAGAATTTGAAGCCCTTGGACACGTTGAATTTGTCGATGCCCCGCAGCAAAGCCATGTTGCCTTCGCTGATCATCTCGGGGAAGTCCACGCTGCCGGGGGGCAGCCGCTTGGCCATGGCTAGGACCAAGGCTAGGTTGTACTCGGCGATCTGCTCACGGAGCTCCATGGCCATGCGATGCCACTTGAGCAACTCTTGGGCCTTGGTGACGCCGAAGCGTTTGGGGTTGATCGATTCGCGGACCTGCTCCGCACGGAACCGGGCGTAGTTGAAGCGGAGGAAGATGACGCGCTCTTGCTCAGCGGTGAGCAGGGGGAGCTTGGCATTCTTCAGCCGGGGGTCGTTGGCCCGTTCGTGCGCGAGTCGGGTGTACCAACCGACGCTAGCCCGGGGGATGTCTTGCTTGGGGTCGAGGATCTTCCGCCACGCCTGGGGTTCATAAAAACGTTCATCGTCGATGAAGTCGATCGGCTCTTGGAGCAGGGGGGCGAGCTCGCGACGCTCGTGTTTTTTCAGGACTTTGGGCCATTTAACCTCGATTTCCTCATTAAACGAGGTGTTGTCGGCGATTTTCGGAGTATCGGTCGCGGTCATGGCGTTTTCCTTGGGGGAATCTAAAAAACGATCAAATCGTTCAAATCGTTCATATCGATCATAAGATCGTCCAAACAGATGTCAATACTTCAGGAATGGTTTTGAACAAAATTCTTTGGTTTTCCTCCCACAAGCCGCCCACGCCCGATTTTCCGCATGAAAAGCGTCGGTACCGCGATACGCTAAACTGAACGTTGTCTCCGCCTACTCTTGGCTACAGCTGATATGACCGATCCGGATTCCGCTTCCAACTTGCCGCCACAGAGAGACTTATCGACCGCGTCCGGCGCTCCGCGAGTCGCGGTCCTGGTCGATACCGCCACGGGCTGGGGGCGACGGCTGATCCAAGGCGTCTTCCAATACGGCCACCGCCACGGGCGCTGGCACCTCGACGTCCGCGCTCGTTATCCGCAGGGCGAGGTCCGCATCCCCGAGGGCTGGACCGGCGACGGCATCATCGCCCGGCTGTCGACCCCGGAGATCGCCGAGCACGTCAAATCGTTCGGCGTGCCCTACGTGAACGTCTCCAGCATCGCGTCGTGCAAGCGTGCGCCGATGATCACCTCGGACAAACAAGCCATCGCCGAGATCGCCGCCCAGCACTTCCTCGAACGCGGCTTCAGCTATTTCGCCTACTCCGGCGAAGACGACCTGCCCTACGTCAAGGCCCAGCGCAAGGATTTCGAAGCCGAGCTGGGCAAGCACGGCTTCAAGGTCATCACCGACACCGTCCCCGTCTCCCGTGACCCCCACGCCAACTACGCCGAGCTGATGCAGCACCTGGCCGAGTGGGTTAAGGCCCTGCCCAAGCCATGCGCCGTGTTTTCGTTCGGTACGCAGCGCGGCGTGGACCTGCTCGAGGCCTGCCGGATGGCGGATGTCTCCGTGCCCCACGAAGTCGCGGTCCTCGGCGGCGACTACGACGACGTGCTCTGCGAAGCCTGCGATCCGCCCATGTCCGCGGTGGTGACCGCCAGTCACCAGATCGGCTACGAAGCGGCCGAGGTGCTCAGCCGGATGATGCAAGGCGAAGAAGTCGAAGCACGCAAAACGGTGCTCGCCCCCGTCAACATCCACAGCAACCCCTCGACCAACACCTACGCGGTGAAAGACAAAAACCTCATCACCGCGATGCAGTTCATCGAGCGTAACGCCTTCGAGCCGATCCAGATGGAAGACGTGCTCGAGCAGGTCCCCCTATCCCGCCGCACACTCGAACGCCACTTCAAAGACGCCTTCGGCAAAACCCCCGCGGAGGAAATCCGTTGGCGCCGCGTGCACCAAGCCCGGAAGCTGCTGGCCGAGACCAACATGGAACTCGAAGACGTCGCCAAAGCGTCGGGCCTCAACTCCTATGCCTACCTCAGCCAAGTCTTCCGCAAGATGCTCGATGAAACCCCCGCGGGGTATCGCAAGCGCATGCGGGATGTCTAGGTGAGCGGCGTTACTCCAACCGCTTTGGTTTCTGCGGCCACAGCGCGAGTCGGGTATCGAAATCGGCTTAGGCTTCTGGCATGTACGAATTCCTTCTAATCCGACATTGCCACGCAACGGGGCAAGCTCCTGATGCCCCCTTGTCGCACGAGGGTGTTCGTGAGGCTAGGCAGTTAGCGTCTGTGCTTAACAGCTACGGGGTTGATCGTCTCGTGTCCAGCCCTTTCCAACGCGCTCGCGATACGATCGAACCATTCGCACAGGCTAAGAAACTCGCTTTAAAAATAGATGATCGCTTGTCTGAACGGCTGCTCGCTGATCCCCCGGTTGCGGATTGGCGGGAGTATATCCGTCGATCGTTTGACGACTACGATAGCCGCGCGCCCGGAGGAGAATCTGCTCGCGATGTTTTATTGCGGGGTTGGGCTGCTATAAGTGATGTCTTGGCTGCCGAGAATAATTTGCCAGCATTCGTAACTCATGGGCACTTCATTGCATTAGTTCTGCATTCTCTCGACGACAAGTTCAGTTATTCGGGATGGGAAAGTCTGCGCAATCCTGATATTTTCCGCGTCTATGGCCCCTCGCGGTCGAACTTTCAATTCGAGCGATTGCCGTTTGCCTAACAACGCATAAGTGCGCACAAGATTTTGGACGCAGGCGGTGGGTGGCTGGGGCAGCATGCCCCGGAACGGCTGCTCGTGAGATCAGTGCTTGTAGATTCCGGGGCATCGCTTTGCTCTGCCCCGGCCACCCGAAGCAAGCGACACTTCGGTGCGCACCACAAATCGCGCCGGTATCGTTCCAGCTAAAAAAATTTCACGGCTTATCCATCGCCCTTGAGCCGGCTTGTGGGTTCTGGTGCCATTTATGTGCGCACAACGGTGACACGCCACCCCCTAATGGAGGAGAGAACTTTTCGGCACCCCGCGGCGGCGGGGCGGTTGCAGGCAAGGACCGTCTCGTGAGATGTGTGGGGAGGGCCGGGCTCGCGTTTTTCAAGCGTGGGGGTTTCGGCGTTCGTCGGTGAGTCACCTTGCCGACAACAGACACGATGGACCGTGGCGTAATCGCGCGGCCGCCCCCAGCACGCGGGTCGAGGACGTTGGC
>JBCCWB010000175.1:0-9120 GCA_039194345.1 Planctomycetota bacterium | reverse complement strand
GTATAGTGTGCAATCATGGGAACTATCGAGCAATGAACTCCAAAAGCTTAATACGGTTTGGAACGGGTTCCTTCGACCTCAAGCGGTCCAACCGCACGGCCGACGTGTCGGTCAAGCTGGTCGCCGAGGTCGGTGTCGGCACGGTCGCTGCGGGTGTGTCCAAGGCCAAGGCCGACCACATCCTGATCTCCGGCCACGATGGCGGCACGGGTGCTTCGCCGCTGACCTCCATCAAGCACGCGGGTCTGCCGTGGGAGCTCGGCCTGGCCGAGACGCACCAGACGCTGGTGCTCAACGACCTGCGCAGCCGGGTCCGCCTCGAGACCGACGGCGGGTTCAAGACCGGCCGCGACGTCGCGATCGCCGCGTGCCTCGGTGCGGAAGAGTATGGCTTCGCCACCGCGCCGCTGATCAGCATCGGCTGCATCATGATGCGTAAGTGCCACCTCAACACCTGCCCCGTGGGCATCTGCACGCAGGACAAAGACCTGCGTAAGAAGTTCAACGGCACCCCCGAGCACGTCATCAACTTCCTCTTCCTCGTTGCTGAGGAAGCCCGGCAGTACATGGCGAAGATCGGCATCCGCTCGATCGATGAACTCATCGGCCGGGTCGACCTGCTCAAGACCCGCGACGCGATCGATCACTGGAAGGCCGACGGCCTGGACCTCACCCCGATCCTCCGCCCGGCGAACAAGCCGCGTCCGGAAGTCGGCGTCCGCAAGCTCATCGAGCAAGAGCACGAGATCGAGCTGCACTTCGACAACCAGCTCATCGCCGAGGCGAAGGACACGCTCGAGAACGCCACGCCCGTGGTGATCGACAAGCCGGTGATCAACCTCAACCGCGCCGTTGGCACCATGCTGTCCAATGAAGTGAGCAAGAAGTACCTCGGCGAAGGTTTGCCCGATGGCACGATCAAGATCAACCTGACCGGCTCGGCCGGGCAGTCGCTGGGTGCGTGGCTCGCGCCGGGCATCACCATCAACCTCACCGGCGACGCCAACGACTACGTCGGCAAGGGCTTGTCCGGCGGCAAGATCATCATCAAGCCGCACGACGAATCGCCTTTCGTCGCCGAGGACAACATCATCCTCGGCAACGTGGCGCTCTACGGCGCGACCAACGGCGACGCGTACTTCCGCGGGATCGCGGCCGAGCGTTTCTGCGTGCGGAACTCCGGTGCCCGGGCGGTGGTCGAAGGCGTGGGCGATCACGGCTGCGAGTACATGACCGGCGGCCGTGTGGTTGTGCTGGGGCCGACGGGCCGTAACTTTGCCGCGGGCATGTCCGGCGGGATCGCGTACATCTGGGACCCCAAAGCCGCATTCCCCAAGCTGTGCAACCCCGGCATGGTCGATCTGGAGAAGCTCGAAGACCCCGAAGACATCGCCGAGTGCGTGGAGATGATCACCAGCCACATGGAAGCGACCGGCAGCCCAGTGGCGAAGCGCGTGCTGGAAGACTGGGACAACCAGCAGGGCAACTTCGTCAAGGTGATGCCGATCGACTACCGCCGCGTGCTGATGCAACAGAAGGCCAAAGAAAAAGCCCTGGCTGGGGAGCCGGAGGTCGGCCACGGTTGATCGCGGAGCGATCGAGCAGAAAAGCAGGACGCCGGGAAAGCGGATACATGAGCGCCGCACCCACTGTCTCTGCCCCATGACCTTGAACTGATTCAATTGACTGACTGATAGATAGATTTACACCATGGGTAAACCCACCGGATTTCAAGAGTACGAACGCAACCCGATGCCCGCGCGCGACCCGCTGGTGCGCATCTCGGATTTCCACGAGATCTACGACCAGCACGAGGTGCACGTGTTGCAGGAGCAGGGCGCGCGCTGCATGGATTGCGGCGTGCCGTTTTGCCATGCCGACACCGGCTGCCCGATCGACAACCTCATCCCCGAGTGGAACGATCTGGTCTACCACGACCGCTGGCAGGACGCGTACGAACGGCTGGCCAAGACCAACAACTTCCCCGAGTGGACCGGGCGGATCTGCCCCGCGCCGTGCGAGAGCGCGTGTGTGCTCGGCATCAACGAGCCTGCGGTGACGATCAAGAGCATCGAGTGCGCCATCATCGACCGCGCGTTTGAAGAAGGCTGGGTCAAGCCCAACCCGCCGGCGAACCGCACGGGCAAGACCGTCGCGATCGTCGGCAGCGGACCCGCAGGACTAGCGGCGGCGGATCAGCTCAACAAGGCGGGTCATACTGTCACCGTGTTCGAGCGCGACGACCGCATCGGCGGCCTGCTGATGTACGGCGTGCCGAACATGAAGCTCGACAAGGGCGTGGTGCAACGCCGTGTGGATCTGCTCGAAGCCGAGGGCGTGATCTTCAAGACCAACTGCAACGTCGGCGGCGGCCCGTCGGCGCACGGCACGGCGACCGAGTCGGAGTTCATCGACCCGGCCGACCTGCAGCGCGACTTCGATGCGGTGTTGCTAGCGTGTGGTGCGCTCAAGCCGCGCGACCTCGGCAAGCTGCCGGGCCGTGACCTGGCGGGCGTGCACGTGGCGATGGAGTACCTCCACCCCGCGACCAAGAGTTTGCTGGATTCGAACTTTACCGATGGCGACTTCATCGATGCTGAAGGTAAAGACGTGATCGTCATCGGCGGCGGCGACACCGGCACCGACTGCATCGGCACCGCGATCCGCCAGGGCTGCAAGAGCATCACCAACATCACCCGCCGTGAGCGTGAGCCGGACGAGCGCGACGAGGACCACCCCTGGCCGGGCCCGTCGGGCACGTTCTACGTCGACTACGGCCACGCCGAGGGTGCCGCCAAGTTTGACCGCGACCCGCGCGAGTACGGCATACTGCCCAAGGCCTTCCTCGACGAGACTGGCGACGGCCACGTCACCCACGTTGAGATCGAACGCCTGCACTGGACCAAGCAGGACGGCAAGTGGACCTCCACCGCCACCGGTAACATCGAGAAGCTCCCCGCTGACCTGGTGTTCATGGCCATCGGCTTCACCGGCCACGACACGCCGACGCTCGTCGAGAAGTTCGGCGTCGAGACGGACGAGTGGGGCGGTGCGGTTAAGGCGGCGTACGGCGAGTTTGCCACCAACATCGACGGCGTCTTCGTGGCGGGCGACATGCGTCGCGGCGCATCGCTGATCGTCTGGGCCATCGCCGAGGGCCGTGGCGCGGCACGCAAGATTGACGAGCACCTGATGGGCCAGTCCGAGCTGCCCGCTCCGGGTGTGACGACGCAGCTGACGTCGAGCGCGGGTTGAATGACGGTATTCCCACCACCCGCCGACGCGGGGCACTTCGTGCCTCCCGCTAAACACGGCGTTGGTCTACTGAAACGCCGGAAGACTACTTCAATTCTTCTGATGCTTGCTTGGCCGCGTCGGTGCCGGGGTACTGATCGATGACCTTCTGGTAGGTTTCCTCGGCCTTGTCGTAGAGCCCGGCGTTGGCGTAGTTCTTGGCCATGGTCATGAGGTTTTGGGCTTTGCCTTCGAGCTTCGCGGCCTGGACTTGGCCCATCAGGGCTTCATCGCCCTCCATGATGAGGACCATGTCCTGGGCGAGCAGGGCCTCGTCGCTATCGGGAGCGCGGTCGACGATCCAGCGGTACAGCTCGTATGCGGCCAGGTCGTCACCGTCGGCCTCGGCGTCTTCGGCTTGCTGGAACTTGCTGGCGACCACCTCGGGGCTGACCGAGCCGCCGCCGCCCGAGGAGATGCTGCGGGCCGAGGCGGCGAGCCAGTCGTCGAGGTTCTGGGCGGTGGTGGGGTAGGTGGTGCGGTACAGCTCGTAGTTTTCTTTTTGCTCGGGATCGAGGTTGCTCAGTGTTCGTTTTACGGCACGCCCGAACGCTTTGACCTTGGCTTCATCGAAGGACTCGGCGGGCAGTTGTTTGACCGCATCAAACAAGAGGTGGAAGTCCATCGGCCGGGCGAACATGGCTTGCGAGGCGGTCTTGGCCAGCTCCTCGGCGTCCACGCTGGACGCGAACGGGTCGAAGTCCACCACTAGGTCTTCGCCGAGGATCGAATCGGTGGGCGGGGGGAAATCGATCATCGCCTGCTTGAGATGCTCTTCGAGCAGGAAGCCGTGGCCGTCCCAGATGAGCTTGCCTTCGGGGGAGATGATGAACGCGTGCGGCACGCCGTATCGCTTGGAAAAGAACTGGGCGTTGACCGGGATCGTTTGCTCGGCGTTGATCACGACCAGGGTTTCCAGGCCTTGCGTTTCGGCCATCTGCCGGGCGGCCTCGGCGTCGGGGTCGACGCTAACGCTGACGATACCCACGCCCTGCTTGTGGTAGGTCTCGTGCAGGCGTTGGATATCGGGCAGGTTCTCGAGGCTTGGTTCGGAGATGGCGGCCCAGAAGTGGACGACCACGAGATAGCCCTTGAGCATCCCGGAGGTGATCAACTGGTCGTCGGTGGTTTCGAAGGTGAAATTCACCGCGTCGCCGACTTTGTATCGTGTCTCGGCGGCGGCGGGCTGCACGACGGCCGCCAGCACAAACCCCATCATGGCCCCTAGTGCCCACGCGCGTGATCCAGTCATTGTCATCGAGTCGATCCCGGGAGAAAGGAAGTGAACGGCAAGACCCCGCCTCACCGTATCGTAATTACCAACACCACAATTCTAGCGAAATTGACGGGGCTTCCGCGAGGACTTTGCGGCTAGAATCCCATGATTGCGATGATCCCGGCCGGTAGCCTCAATTTTTGGAGAAGCCCGATGAATCGATTGCTCAACCGCTCGAACGTACTGTGCTCTTGGATGGCGGGGGTGCTGCTGGCCGTTGCCGTGGTTTCCGCCCCGGCCGACATCGTCACGGGTTCGCTCGACTATGAACACCAGGGTGTCACGCTCTCGGCCTACATCGCTCAGCCCGACGGCCTGACCGAAGCCACGCCCGGCGTCCTCATCTGCCACGCCTGGTGGGGCCAGGGTGAATACGCCCGCCACCGCGCCCGCCAGCTCGCCGAGCTCGGCTACATCGCCGTGGTCCTCGACATGTACGGCAAGGGCGTCTACACCGACGACCCGAACCAGGCTGGCCAACTCGCCGGGGCGTTTTACCAAGACCGCGATCTGTTCCGCGCCCGCGCCTCGGCGGGCCTGGCGATGCTCAAAAAGCAACCCAACGTCGACCCCACACGCTGCGCCGCGATCGGCTACTGCTTTGGCGGAACGACCGTGCTCGAGCTCGCCTACGACGGGGCCAACCTCGCGGGCATCGTCAGCTTCCACGGCAGCCTGATGCCCCCACGCGAAGGCAGCGACGACGCCACCAACGTGAAAGCCAAAGTCCTCATCGCCCACGGCCAAGCCGACCCGTTCTACAGCAACGAGCAGCTCCTGGAAGTCACCAACGCCCTGCAGTCGGCCGGGCAGGACGTGCAGACGCTGACCTATAGCGGCGCGGTCCATGCCTTCACCGACCCCGGTGCGACGGGTGAGTTGGAAGGCGCGAAATACGACCGAAGCGCCGACGTACGCTCTTGGGAACATATGAAGGTGTTCTTCGAAGAGATCTTTGCGGAGTAGCGGGCGGTAAGCCGCTGGGCTCAAAACTTTCTAGGCCCGTCCACGCGGGTCAATCCGGCACCCAGTGGTCGACGATCGCTTTGCGCATCGCTTCGGCGGTGACGAGTTCTTCGACGACGACGTGGTCGGCGCCGTTCTGCATGGCGAGCATGCCTTTGCTGACAAAGTTGGTGCGGGCACTGATGAAGACCTCGGGGCGGATGCCGTGGGCGACGCGGCAGGCAATGAGGGCGTCTTCTTCGTTGGGCATGGTGAGCACCATGGTGTCGGCGGTCTCGATGCCGGCGGCGAGGAGGTCGTCGGCGAGGCAGGCGTTGCCCTGGAGGATGCGTCGGCCGAGCTTGCGCTGCTGCTCGACGGTCTTGGGGTTGGTCTCGAGGATGGTGACTTCGAAGCCCGCGTCGGCTAAACCCTCGGCGACGAGTCGGCCGACCGGGCCGAAGCCGACGACGATCGCGGTGCGCGGGTGGGGAGAGGGGAGCTCGGCCATGGGTGGATGATAGAGCGGGGGATGGGGGTTGTCTTGTGGCAAAGTTTGGGGTATGCGTGGGATACCAGACGCTTCGCCGCTTGGCGGCTCAGCATCGGCGTGGGGCGTAGAGAGGTGGGGGGAGATTGGGCCCGGATGCGCTAAGTTCATGGATTACTATGGAGGGGCCTTTCGCGAGATGTATGTATGCACGACTTGAGCCGATTCCCCAGCGACCGATATGGCAGGCAGCCTTGGCTGTATCTGAAGTATGCCACGGAGGAGGAGCGGGCGGCACAGGCGGAGTGGCAGGGGGAACTGCGGTCGCGGGGCGACTGCGAATTTGGCGAAGGGGTGTACATCTCGACGGATGCGTCGCTGGCGATTGAACGGTTGCGGCTTGGGGATGCGACCTACATAGGTAGTGAGACGCAGGTTGGGCCGAAGGTGGAGATGGGGGCGAACTGTACGGTGAACGCCGGGGCGACGGTGCGCGGCGAGGTGGCCATCGGCGACGGCGTGCGGATCGCCAGCTACGCACAGATCGTGGCGTTCAACCACGGCATCGATGATCTGACCAAGCCGATCCACGAACAACCGATCATCACAAAGGGGATCACGATCGGCGATGACGTGTGGATCGGGGCGAACGCGGTGGTGCTTGATGGGGTGAACATCGGCAGCCACGCCATCGTCGCGGCGGGCGCGGTGGTGACCAAGGACGTGCCGGAGTGGGCGATCGTGGGCGGCAACCCGGCGAAGCTGATCCGCTCACGCCAGCCCGAAGCGGCGCACGCCGACTCGCCGATGGCCGAACGGTGGCAGGGTTTTCTAGGGCAGGTACGCGAAGAGCTTTCCGCGGTGTTATCGCGCTGCATGGTGGACGGCGAGCCGCGCAACCACCCCGGGGCCGAGCCGCAGTTCCGGCCGTGGTGTGATGCGGTGGAGTTGGCGGTGCGGTTCGGTCAGGACGTGCCGTGGTTTACCGCTGAGCAACTGATCGAGAAGCTGCGCTCAGCGCAGGATGCCGAGACGGGGCTGATTCACAGCCCCTACGACGAAGGGCAACTGGGCGAGTCGCCGGAGATGGTCGAACGTTTGCGATGCGGGCACAGCGCGTACCTGACGATGGCGGCGGGGTATGCGCTGCGTTGCTTGGGCAGCCAACTGCCGCACCCGGTGCATGTCGCTCAGCGGATGGAGACCGCCACGTTGTACGAAACACTCGAGGCGGTGTATCAGGAACTCAACGCGTGGTCGGCGGGTGCGTGGGTGGACCACTTCGCCAGCGTGATTGCGCTGGACCAGATCGAGCACGGCAAGGGGCGTGACCTCAACGATCTGTTCGGTTGGTTGAACCTGCGGGCGGACCCGTCGTCGGGCATGTGGGGGCAGCGGCGTGAGCGGGACGGCTGGCTGATGCCGGTGAACGGGTTTTACCGGTTGACGCGCGGGACGTATGCGCAATGGGGTGTGCCTTTGCCGTACGCGGAGCGCGCGATCGACACGGTGCTGGCGCACACCCACGACCCGCGTTTCTTTGGGCCGGGTAAGGCGACGGCGTGTTATGTGCTCGACATCATCCACCCGCTGTGGCTGGCGCTGAAGCAAGTGGACTATCGGCGGAACGAGGCGAAGGCGGTGGCAGCGTATTGGTTGGAGGACACGATTGGTCGCTGGCGAGAGGGCGAAGGTTTTGCGTTTGAGACGCGGGACGATGCGATATCGAGTCTGATGGGGACGGAGATGTGGCTGAGCATTGCCTGGTTGTGCGCGGACTTGTTGGGTTTGGCTGGGGCGGGGGATTGTCCTCCGTTGGGGATTCATTTGGCGCCGCCTTTGGTGAAGGCGATTGATCCGGTGGGGTAAGGGAGATAATTGAAGGTGGGTACCAGACGCTTCGCCGCGTGGCGGCTCAGCGTCGGCGTGGGGTCATTGTGTTGGTAAGCAAAGGGTGGACGTAAGAAAAAAACCACGGACGTGGTCCGTGGGTTTCTTGGGTTTGAGTTGTGGTGAACCGAATTACACGATCGAGAGTTTCTCGTAGTCGGCGACGGTCGCGCCGTCGAGGCAGGCGTTGATGATCTCACGGCCCTTGCCGTCGAGGTCGTCGCTGAGGAACTGCTTGATCTGCTCGTGGAAGAACTCGGTGAGGATTTCCGCGCCCTTGTCGTAGCCCTCTTCGCCGACCTCGGGTTGGGTCTCGACTTGGAGGAACCAGTGGCCGATGGTTTGGCCTTCGACCTGGATGGTGCGGGGTGTCTTGCCCAGCAGCGGGCAGCGGGCGTCGAGGACCTTCTCCGGGGCGAAGGGGTTGGCCCCGCGACGCGAGAGGTACTCGCGGGCGATCCACTGCGGCGCGAAGCCGGTCTCCCAGCAGCCGATGTGCTGGTTGGGGCAGAGGATGAACATGGTGTCGGACGTGTTCAGCACCTGGTGGAGCAGGATGTTGGCCTGGTCGACCTTCCGGCCGGTGGCGAACGGCCAGTAGCTGCCGACGCCTTCGGAGGTCATGCCGCCTTCGTCGACGATGGACGGGTTGCCGTGGCCGCGGGGAGCGACCAGACGCCACAGCCAGGCGAGCGACGGGGGCAGCAGGTGGAAGATGCCCATGATGCCGTAGGTCGGCAGTTCGGCGGTACAAGGGGGGCACCGCACACCGAAGCTGCGGATGTCCACGGTGACGGGTTCGCTGACGATGCCGGGGTAGTTGTCGCGGGGGAAGACCACGCGGGGGTTGGGACAGGGCACGCCGGGCTCGTCTTCGATGTGGTCCCAGATCATCGCGGTGCTGCCGGGGGTGGCGTTGATGTTGAGGAACAGCAGCGGGTCCTGGGGGTGGATGGTGATCTTTTCGAGGTGCGGGTCGGTGCCGTAGTGCGTGATGTGGTTCACGCGGAGGAACCAGGCGGCCTCGGCGTCGGTGAGGGTGAGCTTCTTCTCGTTGCCGGAGGTGGCGCTCTGCAGGTCGGGGTGGCAGAGGGCCATGTCGTCGGTGACGGGGTTGAGCTCGCAGCCGCGGGGCAGGGCGACGTAGCGGTTTTCGCCGTTGACCGTGTTGGTGCCAAGACGCAATCGGCCGTCGGCCTCGCGGTGCATCTGCTCGAGCATCTCG
>JBCCWB010000174.1:0-9151 GCA_039194345.1 Planctomycetota bacterium | reverse complement strand
TTGTATCTCTTCTCGCCTGTGTAAGTTGGCTTTGGGTCGTCAACCATCACCAGCGTCGGCGCATCTGGGAGGATGTAAAGCGGATCGACTTTTTCAGGGCCCCGTACGGCTTCGGCGAGGACCGCCGCTTGTTCACAAGCCGGTATCACAAGCAGCGTCGGAAGCAAAAGCAACGCAACCCAGCAAGTCCATTGAGGGCGGGGGCGTTTGATCATCGTGGCATTTCCTCGTGATCGAAAAACAAACCGGCCGCACGGAGGGTAAAACGCTGGAGCGTGGCTGCTTCGATCTTGTCCCGGTCGGCATCCGCGCTGACTAGCCCGAAGGTGCCGCCTTCGGGATACTCGGCCCGAACCGCCCGCTGGAAGGTGGCGTTGTCGGGGTCTTCGCTATCGGCTTCATAGACCGAGACGGTCCCATCGATCACGCCGCGCCAGACGCTGGAATTGCCCTCTTCGTTGGTGCGGTATTCGTTGAGATCGATTACCACCAAGCGATCGACGCCGAGATCGGAGATCAATCGGCTTGGACGGGCGGTAATCCAATAAGGGTTTTTGCGCTGGTAGTGAGCCACTTCCCGTGGGATGGAGACCACGGCGTTTTCGACGTTGCCGTGGATGGCATTACCCACGGTTTGGCCAACGTTGTCGGTGGCTCGGGGAAAGCGGAACAACGTATATTCGTCAGCCGAGACCATCACCGCCACACGTTTGTCAACGAGGTCCAGGTATTCTGCTTCTACTTCAATGGGCTGGTCGTCGCCTCGAGTAACCGCGGCTCCCCACGCGAGGAAGTTGCAGCCACCCAAAAGAAGCGAGATCACGAATAGCGGACACCACGTCGCCCAGCGGAGCTGCAGCGTGATGGGTGAAGCTTGGGGAGGCGGGTACTGCATAGTGATGTAACTCAGAGGATTAGCAACAACTCGTTGCGTCAAGTGTCAGTGGAAAACTGCAGTTCTGATTAGAGTGTATAGCCAGCCGCCGAGGATCAGCGCGATCATCGTAATGATGACCCGGGGGCGCCAAAGCGCAAGACCGATGGGGGCCAGCGACATTCCCGAAGCCAATGACCAACCGCTGACCAGGACGACCATGGCGGTCAGCACCGCGAGGATCGCCCCGGCGGGTTGGGTGAGGAAGGCGATGAAGAGGTTGCCGTCGGCGGCATGAGTGAACGAGGTGGTCATCCCGCAGGTCGCACACGGGAATCCCGTCGCGGATTTGAAGCCGCAGGGGGCCAGGCCGAGCTGGGTGTGCGTGCCCACCCCTTCTTCATTGGCGGTCAACGAGGAGGCCGTGAGCAGCACCGCGAGGGTCGGGGCAAAGATCACAAGTGCGACCAGACGGGCGGGCCATGAGGCCTCGCGGACACGGTGGGTCTGTGGTTCGGGCCGGATGGGAGATGGGGGGGATGCCGCCTGATTCATGAAGCTCATCAAGATACCTCGCCGAGGCGTGGCGGTCCATGGTGGTCTCTGCGGTTAATATAATGTTCTATGGGATTTCGCATGACTGAGACATCTCCGGAAGACAGAGCTTCGCCGGGCGCCCCTGCGGATAATCTAGAGCCGTCGGATGCCGACGATTCGCCGCGGCGCCGCAACCTCCGCGGCAAGACCATCGCGGTCGTGCCGACGATGTTTACGCTGGGCAACTTGCTGTGCGGGTTTATGGCGGTTTTTGTCGCCTCTAGGCCCATGAATACGCCTATGGCATTCGATTGGACGCCTTTGACCTGTGCTGCGATGTTCATTTTCATCGGGCAGATTGCCGACGCCCTCGACGGCCGGGTCGCGCGGATGACCCGCAGCACCAGTGAGTTAGGTGAGCAGCTCGACTCGATGGCGGACATGGTCACATTCGGCGTCGCCCCGGCATTCATCCTCGTGCAGATCATCGGCGTGCAGGCACCCTATTTCTCCGACACCGGCGACACCTTCTACGACCGCCTGGGCTTGGCGGTCGCGGCGATCTATGTCGCTTGTGCGGGGCTGAGGCTGGCTCGGTTCAACATCGAGGTGGAAGACTCGACGGTGGGGTCGCACCTGTGGTTCGACGGACTTCCCTCGCCCGGTGCGGCCGGCGCGGTTGCAGGTTTAGCCCTTCTGCACCAGCACATCTGGGCCACCGACAACGAATCATTCGGGGCGGGGCTTGCGGCCTACGGCTTGCTGGGCGCGACCTTGCTGTGTGCCCTGGCCATGGTGAGCCGGTTCCGCTACGTCCACGTGATGAATCGCTACGTCCGCGGCCGGGCCCCGTTCTTGTCGGTGGCGATGGCGGTTGTGGTGTTGCTTTTGTTATTGGTCTGGCCGCAGCCTGCGATCGCCGGTGGCTTCGTGGCGTATGCGGTGAGCGGCCCGGTGGCGGCGGCGTGGCGAAAGCCTATTCCTCGTCAAACTTCGAGTTGACCAACGCGGAGATCGCCGCGATGGCGTCGTCGGCGTCCGGGCCGTCGGCAGTCACGACCAGCTCGGTCCCCTTGGTCGCGGCGAGCATCATCAGCTGCATGATGCTCTTGGCATCAACCACCTGAGCGCCCTTGGCGATCTTGATGTCGCTGCTGAATCCGCTGGCGGTGTCGACCAACGACATCGCCGGGCGGGCGTGCAGGCCCAGCCGGTTGCTGATGGTTAGGTTGGCGGTGGCAGAAGACATTGAGCGGTTTAGTGTTGTGGTGATTTAGCGATTGAAATACGTAAGCTGGGGGACAGCGATTGCAAGTGACGGTGATTCGGCAATCACCAAATCACTCAATCACGAAATCGCCAAATGTTCTCAGAGCTCTTTGGCGTCGGCCTCGGCGAGCAGGGTGGTCACCGCGTCGTGGTCCTGGGCCTGGCGGAGGAAGCTGCGGAAGGTATCGTTCTGCAGGTTTGCGAAGATGTTCTCCATCGCGTGCAGGTGTTGGTCGGGCTGGTCGGCGGGCGAGAGCAGCATGAAGATCGAATACACCGGCTGCTTGTCCAGCGCGTTGTAATCGACGCCGGTCTGGCTGATACCGATGGCGGCGGCGACCTTGGTGATCTTTTCGTGCTTGACGTGGGGGATGGCCACGCCTTTGCCGAAGCCGGTCGAGCCGTTCTTCTCACGCTTGAGGATCTCGGCGATCAGCGTGTCTTTCATGTCGGCCGAAGTAGCGCCGGCGGCGATAAGGGCATCGATGAGTTCTTCCACGACCTCGTCGCGTGTGGCGGCTTTCAGTTCGGGGAGGATCGCATCGGCGATTACAAAGTCACTGAGTTTCATAACCTGTCTCTGGAGGAAAAGGACACCCCGTTATACCAAAATCCAATCAGCCGGCGTTGGAGCGCTGGCCTGGCTAAAACTCATCCACGGTGCCGATGGACCAGCTTGTCTTTGTGGTCAGTGAGTTGCCGGGCGAGCTTGGACTCGGCGGTGTCGATCGCGGTGTAGACGTCGTCGTGTTGGCCGTGGGCGACGAAGTGCTCGTGGCCGTCCACGTGGGCAATCATCTCGACGTCGTAGGAGTGCGAATCTTTGTGCGTCAAGACGACTTCAACTTTGGAGATTCGATCAAAATACCGCGAGAGCTTGCCGGCCTTTTCGTGCGTGTAATCGCGGATAGGGTCGGTAACTTCCAGGTGACGGCCGTTGACGAGGATGTCCATTGCAGGCTCCGAAGGGGTGAAACGAAGAATCGAGTCGGACCGGGAGGGTCCGACCAATCACCATCGTAACCGCCCGGCCTGAATCAGTCCGCCGGGGTGGGTTGAGAATCCGGGTTTTCGGGCTCGGTGCCGGGCAGGGTCATCTGGTCTGCACCGGGGCGTTTGATGACCTGGTTCTGGGGGATCACCACGCCGCCGGACACCGCGAACTTCAGAGCTTCTTCGACGGTGATGGGCAGGTCGATGGTGTCGATCTTGGGTACGGTGATGACGTAGCCGGTGAACGGCGTGGGGCTGCTGGGCACGAACACGGTCAGGCAGGGCTGCCCGGCAGTCGTCTCGATGAGCTGCATCGTGTCGCCGGTGACTAGGCCGACTGACCAGAGCCCCTTGCGGGGGTACTGCACCGCAACCACGCGGTTGAAGTCGATTTTCTCATCCGGGTCGTCGCTGAAGAAGAAGTCGGTGACCTGTTTCACTGCGGGGTAGACGTTGCGGACCAGGGGCACCCGGCTAATCAGGTTCTCACCCATGCGGTAGAAACGTCGGCCGATGAAGCTGGTCACCAAAACCCCAGCGATATAGATCAGGATGATCGCGAGAACGATGCCGATGAGGTTCAGCACACGGAAATCGCCGACGCGGATACTGTCCCATTTTTCTTCAAAAGCGTGGAGGCGGGCGTCGAAGACGGCTTCGTTTTGTGTCTGCATCCATTCGTAACGTTTTTCGCCAACGACATCAGGTCGGAGCCGAGACACGCCGAGTTCTTCTTGAAGCTCGAACAGATGGGTTTCCCAGGCGTCGCGCTGGGTTTTCGGCAAGTCGTCGAAGACCTGGTCGAAATCGTTTCGGGAGGGTTGAGGCCAATTGGAAAACTGTATCACCGCCGCGCGGACCCCCGAGTTGATCGGGCCAGCGATGTTCTGATTGACGAACTGGTAGGCGATGACCAGCAACCAGATCGTCAGCGCGGTGGGCAGCACGATCGCCAGGCCGCGGACGAAGAAGGTCTTGAAGTCTTTGCCGAAGCTGCGTTCGGGGCTGTGGGGTTGGTCGGAAGGCATGGGGCGGACGGAGCTTTATGCAAGGTCAAAACGGAACAGGCGTTTTTTACCGGCCCGCAGCAGGACGTATCCATCGGGGGCGTCGGCGACCCCCACAGTATGGCCGATGTCGACGATCTTGGTGTCGTGCACCTTCACGCCGCCGCCCTGGACCAGCCGACGGGCTTCGCCCTTGGACTTGGCCAGCCCGGCGGTGACCAGCAGGTCCAGCACGCTCGGCTCGGCGGCGAGTTCATCTTGGGTTATCGTGGCGCTGGGGATCGAGTCACCAGTAACATCCACTCCGCTCGAGGAAAACGCGCCGCTCGCGGCGTCGCGTGCTTTGGCGGCTTCCTCTTCGCCGTGGACGAGCTTGGTCACTTCGTAAGCCAAACGGATCTTCGATTCGTTGATCGCCTGCCCCTCGGCCGAGGCGAGTTGGTTCACCTCATCCATGGGCAGGAACGTGAAGTAGCCGAGGTATCGGCCCACGTCCGCGTCGGCCACATTCCGCCAAAACTGGTAGAAGTCGAACGGGCTGGTGCGGTTTGCGTCGAGCCAAACATTGCCGGATTCGCTCTTGCCGAATTTGCCGCCGTCGCTCTTGGTCACCAGCGGGAAGGTCAGGCCGGCCAGCTCAGCGTCGTGGAGTTTACGCCCGAGCTCGATGCCCATGACGATATTGCCCCACTGGTCCTGCCCGCCGATCTGCAGTGTGCATCGGTACTCATTGAACAGGTGGGCGAAGTCGTAGGCCTGCAGAAGCATGTAGCTGAACTCGAGGTAGCTGATGCCCTCGCCTTCGCCGGACATTCGCTGCTTGACCGACTCCATGCCGATCATGCGGTTGACGCTCATCTTGCTGCCCACGTCACGCAGAACTTCCAGCCACGACAGCGGGCCGATCCAGTCGTAGTTGTTGAGCATGAACGCCGCCGAGGCATCGTCGTCGCTCGGCGTGTTGTCCGGGGCGAAGCGGAGGAACCGGCCGATCTGTTTCGCGATCGCCTCGACGTTGTGCTGTAGGGTCTGCTCGTCGAGCATATTGCGGGCTTCGGATTTGCCCGAGGGATCGCCGACCATGCCCGTGGCCCCACCGACGAGGACCAGCGGCCGGTGCCCGCAGCGTTGCAGGTGAGCCAGGCCCATGATGGGCACGAGGCTGCCCACGTGCAGCGAGTCGGCGGTCGGATCGAAGCCGCAATACGCGGTCAGAGGCTGCGACAGGCGTTTACGGATGCCGTCGTCGGTATCGGTACACTGGGCGACCAGGCCGCGCTCGGCCATGACGTCGTAGAAGTTCTGAACGGTGGTGGGGCTGCTGGCGGTCATGAACAACCGATTTTAACCGGTCGCTGTTGATCTCGCAGTGCGTCGATCAGGGCAGGAATCGGCTGCGCAGTTCCGGCGGCATGAGAGGACACGCCTCGTTGGGGGCTTTAAACAAACGGTGACGGATCGCCGCCACGCGGTCGTAGGCAAAGTCACGTAACCCCCGAGGTAACACCCGGCCCAGGCACGCTAAGGCTCCCCACCCCCCACCCAGGGTTTTGAGGATGTGCAGGACGGCGGTGGACTTTTCGAGCAACTCACCGTTTGGGGTCTGCACAATGATGGAGTCGGGCAACGCAGCGCGATCCGCCTCGGATACCACGCTGGCGAAGGTGCTTCCTTGCAGCGGCGCAAAGGCGAAGAGCTTGCCGTCCGCATCACGCGGCATCACAAACTTCACCCAGCGATGGCACAGCCCGCAATAGCCGTCGTAAAAAATCGTGTCGACGCTTGTCATAGCGATCATCCCGCAAAACCTAAATAGACGTAGCTGCAAACGCTATCGGTCAACGAGAGCATTCTATGTACGGCAGATTGCGGGCATCTGAAATATTGGGATGGGAGTAATCCCCAGACGAAAACATGCCGATACCTCGAACTGTAGACCACATGGAAGGGGATTCGTTTATGGTTGGTCGCGTATCGTATTGGCTTCCGGGCCTGATCATCGTATTTGTTCTGGGTTCGCAGATTTCTGTGAGTGCTTACAGCGCTGTACGGAAACACGGCGGCACCCCGGAGCTTGTCCATCAGAGCTGGCCGTTCTTGGATTATCCCATGTATAGCCGCTCTTCTGGGCCACCCGTTCAAGCGGACACGACACGACTGTTCGCCGAGCTACCCGATGGCTCGCGAGTCGAAGTCACCGCCAAGTTCATCGGTTTGAAATACTTCGCCTGGCGTTACGGGATCGTCGAACGATTGGTCGCCGAACCGATTGGTCCGGATCGCCCCGAACTCGCCGCGAAAGTCGAGGCGCACCGCATTGAAGCACGCGACAAAGCGGCGTTTCGCGTGGAGCAAGTATCCGAGCAGGTGCCTGTCCGTTTCATCGTGGAACGCACCGTTCGCACCCTGCAAGGCAGGGAGATTCAAACGACCACCGCTGAACAGAGCTTAGAGATGCCCGCCGGGGACCCGGGGGAATTGGAGGCGAATCGTGGGGAGTGAATTTACAGGCAATAGTGTTCGGGGGCCGGGCGGTCTTCTCAAGAACTACTTCTTCCCCGAAGCGATGACCACGCGCTTGGCGGTGTTGCGTATCCTTTGCGTCGCGGCCTACCTGTTGTGGTTCATGTATCCGCTGAGTTACGACCTCGAGCTGCTGGCTCACCCGGGGTTCAAAGACCCTCAGTGGCTTACACAGGCTTTGGTCGCCGTGTTTGGCGAAAGTAATGTCCGTCACCCGTTGACCATTACGTTGGTCTATGACCTCAGCATCCTGGCGGGCATGCTTGCGTTGGTGGGGTGGTGGACCCGTACTTCGTTGGGGGTGTTTACCGCCTGCTTCTGGTTTTTGCTGGCGCACCGGTACTCCTACGGGGAGTTCCATCACGTTGAAACCGTGTTTGGCATCTTTCTGTTTATGTTGGCGTTCTCGCCGTGTGGCGACTGTCTGTCGCTGGACGCTTGGCACCGTCAGCGCGACCCGCGCACGGAATCAGATCGACGTTCTTGGCGTGTGGGGTCTATTAGCCGGATGGCGATGTGGCCGATCGTGACGGTCCAGATACTCTTCGCTTTGGTTTACTTTGATGCCGCGGCGTCGAAAATGATCAACGGCGGACTGTACTGGTTCAACGGCTACACGATGCAGGACTTTCTCCTGACCGACGGGTACCGTAACGACCGCCCCCTCGGGGTCTGGCTGTCGAAGTACCGCGAAATCTGCATCCTGATGTCGGTGGCTGCGGTCGCGTACGAGGGGCTGTTCTGGCTGGCGCTGGTGCCGCGCTTGAAGCGATATGCCGTGCCGATGTTCCTCGCGGGCGGGGTCATGCTGCACCTGGGCATCTTCTTCTTGCAAGCCGCTCCGTTCTTTATGTGGATGACGCTGTACGGCGTGTGGTTCCCCTGGGAACGCTTGTCGTGGCTGAGGGCAGGTCAACCCAGTAAGAGTGAAGCCGCTGAGCCAGCCGGCCTGGCCGATCTCAAGCATGTCCCGGCTTAGATTTTGAGGTCCATCCCGAAGTAATCTCGTGCGTTGTTGAAGCAGATGTTCTGCACCACGCTGCCGAGCATATCCAGATCATTAGGTAGCTCGCCTGCTTCGGCATCCTGGCCAATAAGGTTGCACAGGATGCGGCGGAAGTACTCGTGGCGGGGATAACTCAGGAAGCTGCGCGAGTCGGTGAGCATGCCGATGAAGTGCGGCAGCAGGCCGAGGTTCGACAGCGCGTTGAGCTGCCACTGCATGCCCTCTTTCTGATCCAGGAACCACCAGCCGCTGCCGAGCTGGACGTGGCCGGGCTTCACCCCAGGAAAGACGCCCTGGAAGTTGCCCGCCATGGTGGCGAAGAGGTAGTTGTCTTTGGGGTTGAGGTTGTACAGGATCGTCTGCGGCAGCTTCTGCTCACCCGCCAGCGTCCCGAGGTGACGGCGGAGCCCGGCAAACTGCGGCGTGTCGCAGATTGAGTCGAACCCGGTGTCTGGGCCGAGATGTTCCATCGCATACGAGTTGTTGTTGCGGATTACACCCAAGTGAAGCTGCTGGGTCCAACCCGCGGCGTGGTCGAGTCGGCCGAAGAAGGTCATCAGGAACGAGCGAAACCGCTGCTCATCGAGAGCGCTAACATGGCCGGTATCCTCGATGAGGTCGTCCGGGTCCAGCCAGTCGTCGCTGGCACCACGGGCGCGGTCGAAGATGTCGCGGGCCGTCTTCTCCGAGCAGTCCATCTCCGGCAGGTGGGACATGCCGTGGTCCGACAGCCGGCAGCCGTTGTCGTGGAAGAAGACGTGTCGCTTGGCCAGGGCTTCGAGGAAGTCGCAGATTCGCTCCACGTCGGTCTGCACCCGGGTGAGCATCGGGCTCCAGTCGCGCTCGCCGGTGTCGTACTGTCGCGGCGCGTCCGCGCCATCCGCGTCCGCGGCGGAAGCAGCGGCAGCCTCCGTGGGGTTGGGCGTGGGGTTGGCGGGGGGG
>JBCCWB010000173.1:0-9231 GCA_039194345.1 Planctomycetota bacterium | reverse complement strand
TCAACCATGTCAAGCCCTGGATAAGGTTCTTCGCGTTGCTTCGAATTAAGCCACATGCTCCACCGCTTGTGTGAGCCCCCGTCAATTCCTTTGAGTTTTAGCCTTGCGACCGTACTCCCCAGGCGGTGCACTTAATACTTTAGCTTCGTCCGAGATGGCGTCAAAACCTCCTCGAACTAGTACACATCGTTTAGGGCATGGACTACCGGGGTATCTAATCCCGTTCGCTACCCATGCTTTCGTTCCTGAGCGTCAGCGACGACCCAGCCATCTGTCTTCACCTTTGGCATTCCGATAGATATCTACGCATTTCACCGCTCCACCTATCGTTCTGATGGCCCCTGTCGTGCTCAAGATCTGCAGTCTACGAAGCAATTCCACAGTTGAGCTGTGGGATTTCACAACATACTTACAGATCCGCCTACGAACCCTTTAAGCCCAGTGATTCCGATCAACGCTTGGACCCTCTGTATTACCGCGGCTGCTGGCACAGAGTTAGCCGGTCCTTCCTTTGGGGTTGGTCATTGTGTTCCTAATCCCTGACAGCAGTTTACACCCCGAGGGGCTTCATCCTGCACGCGGCATTGCTCCGTCACGCTTTCGCGCATTGCGGAATATTCGTTACTGCAGCCTCCCGTAGGAGTCCGGGCAGTGTCTCAGTCCCGATGCGGCGGGTCGTGCTCTCACACCCGCTACCCGTCTTCGCCTTGGTGAGCCATTACCTCACCAACAAGCTGATAGGACGTTTCCCGATCTCCAAGTAGCAAGCCTTTGCCCGCTGTGCCATACGACACTACGGGGTCATCAGGTATTACCACCGATTTCTCGATGCTATCCCTGGCTTGGAGGTACGTTAGAAACGCGTTACTCGCCCTTTCGCCACTCTACTCGCACCCGAAGGTACTTTCGCGTTCGACTTGCATGTTTTAGCCATGCCGCCAGCGTTCGATCTGAGCCAGGATCAAACTCTTCGATTGTGTTTTGTTGACGAGCCGACCTCAAAGTGTCAGCCGTTGTCTTCAATGAAGGTTGACCTGTCCCTCGATTTCCCGATCCCTCTGTTTCCAGATGGATTAGTCATCGAAGTGGTCTGCAACCCGAACCATCCACAAGGGTTCGCTCGGGTTGACCTCGGGTCGGCTAAGAGCCCGAGGTTTTAGGGGTTACTCACTTTCTTTAACCAAGGCACTCTGTGAAGTCGTGCCTTGGCGATCCACAAGAATGTGTCCCCACCGTGACGTGTGAAGTGTCACGGCTGATTGGAGATTTATCCCACCCTCAACACCTGTGGTGGTGAGAGAAGGCGGGCACATCCTCGCGGCGATTTCCCAACTGTTCACTTGTCAAAGATCGACTGGTTTAGCGGGCGTATGACCCGCTCGGCTAACTGCCGAGGGCAGGTACCATTCCCGTTCACCGTGCGGTGATGGGCGAGGCATCATACGGTTGCGATTCGATCTGTCAAGGCCAGTTCTGAACTCTTTTTTAAAGAATTTTTTACCGGCCGGGCAGACCATTGGGCCAGGGCTTATAGCCCGGCAGAATCTTGCCAGCGACGAGTATTAAAGCAAATCTAACTCGCCGCGTCAACTCGACGATCGGGCTACACTAAATCTTGCCCTCAACCTCATTCCCTTGGAGCCCCATGATGCCGTCTTTTTCTCGAAAAACAGCCTGTTTACTCGCCAATTCCGCCTTTTGTTTGAGCCTAATTTTTTCCACAGGATGCTCGGACAGCACCGCCCCATCAGCTCCGTCATCCGCCGAATCGACACCATCCAACACCAAGATTTACGTGGTTCGGGGGGTCATCTCCAACCTGCCGACCCCCGAGAAACCCGCTGCAGAACTCAGTATTAAGCACGAAGCCATCCCGGATTTTGTGGATTCTGAGGGGAAAACTGTCGGAATGGACGTCATGACCATGCCTTTCCCCGTCGCGGAAGGATTGGATTTGGCCGAATTTTCGGTGGATGACAAAGTTGAGGTGACTTTTGTCGTGACCTGGGGCGGCGACAACCAGGGTTGGGCCGCCACGGAGCTGCCCCCCCTACCTATAGACACCGAACTCGACTTCACCCCCCTCCCCAAATCGCAGGATCACCACAACCATCACGATCATGGTCATCATGACCACAGCCACGGGGACCACAGCGGCCATCAGCATTAATCCGCAACCTGGCATTTCTTGCCTTGACGCCCAGCGTTCCTGTGGCAAACTACCCATTCGACTCCGCACGGAGGTCGTCGGCCTCGCCCCCCAATAGCCTCAACGGTTTGATTGTTAAGGCCTATTTGGATCGGGTGGTGGTGTCAGGAGGGACGTGCGGCAGGATTGAGGCCGATCGCGTGATCGACCGATGTGCTGCCCAACCCGACCTGCCCTGACGGCGACGCTAGCCATCCAACCCCGCGTTCGTCAGACCCGTTCCTCGAGAGAGCACGAACGGCTCGGTATGCCGGCAACACCACGACCTCTTCATTCCGTTTATTCAGGACCACTTCGCTATGAGCCTCAACGTCAAACCCGCCGACTCGTGTGAACTCGATCTCGTCTCCCTGGGCGAGTGCATGATCCGCCTCTCGCCGCCCGGCCACGGCCGTATCGAATTCGCCAAGGAACTCGAAGTCTCCGTTGGCGGCGGTGAGTACAACGTCGCCTACGCCCTGGCCCGCCTGGGTCTCCGCACCGGTTGGGTTGGCGGCCTCAACAGCTCGCCCATGGGTGCGATCATCCGCAACCACGCCCGCTCGGCTGGCGTTGATGTCTCCAACGTCGTCGAACGCGAGTACGACGGCTTCGGCACCACCGACCGCGTCGGCCTGAACTTCACCGAAGTCGGCGTTTCGAAGCGCGGCTCGGCCACCCTCTACGACCGTGCCCACTCCGCCACGGCGGGCATCAAGCCCGGCGAAGTCGACTGGAAGCACCTCTTCGAAACCCGCGGCGTCCGCTGGCTGCACACTGGCGGCATCTTCACCGCCCTCTCGGAAAACACCCGCCAAGTTGTGGCCGAGGCCGTGAAGGCCGCCCACGAAGCCGGCACCATCGTGTCGTATGACCTGAACTTCCGCGGCCGACTGTGGACCTCCGAAGAAGCCATCGCCACCACCAAGCCGCTCGTGCCGTACATCGACTGCCTTATCGGCAACGAAGAAGACTTTGAGAAGGTCCTGGGCTACCACGTCGAAGGCGTCGACATCGAATCGACCGACGACCTCGACACCGGCGCGTTCAAGAACATGGTCAACCAGGTCGTCAAAGACTTCCCCAACATCAAGGTCGTCGGCACCACGCTCCGCAGCGTGAAGACCGCCCTCATTAACGACTGGTCGGCCATCATGTGGAACGACGGCACGTTCTACCAGGGCCTCGACATGCCCCGCCTCGAGATCGAAGACCGCGTCGGCGGCGGCGACGGGTTCGCCTCCGGCTTCACCTTCGGCTTCCTCACCGGCGAAGAGCCCCAACGCTGCGTCGACCTCGGCGTCGCCCACGGCGCCCTGATCATGTCCACCCGCGGCGACACCAGCCAACTCACCCGCACCGAACTCAACCGCACCGCCGACGGCGGCAGCGCCCGCATAGTCCGCTAAACGCACCGTTTAGCCGTCGATCAAAGATCGACGCTCGACAATCAAAATCCACGAAACGCCGCAGGTCACTTGCCTGCGGCGTTTTCATTTGCTGGCCTCAAACTCATTTCGAGCACCATCGAACCCCCTGGTTCCAACTCAAGTCGATAGCCCGTCAGGGACAACTCAGAACTGTCTCGAATCGGAGCACCTTCCCGAAGAACCGTACTTATAACTCGATCCTGATCACTCCACTCCGGCCAACTATTCAACCGCGGCCAATTCCACGCAAGCCCAAGAAACTCGGCATGACGCACGGTATCCGGCACCAGCGAACCTTCATATCCGTCTGTCGTCGATACAACCAATACCGCTTTGCCGGTCGATTCATCTTTCGCATACCCGACCCGCGTCCCCGCATCCCACGGTTCCAATCGCCAACCGCCCTGCTTCTGGTCGGCGTACATCAGCGACGTACGGATGAAGTTCCCATCGAGATAGGTCCGCGCCACAAACCCGTCCGCAGCCTGCACCTGATACATCAGATCGATCTGCCCGTCGACCCACGGCGACATCAGTTCCGCCGTGCTGGGCCGATACGCCGCCATGTACAGCGCGCTCTCCAGGCTGTCGGCATAACCATCGAAGTTACCGCCCTGCCAAGGCACGCCATTGGTTTGACTCACCGCCTCAACCACACCGTCGAGTTTGTCTAAGATCGCATCGAGTCTTTCGGCTTCGATTACCCCGTGCGTGCGGGCCGACTCCACGAAAAGCAAAACGCCGCAGAAGATGTAGCCCCAGTTGTCGCTCGGCCGGGTATCGCTAAGGGTCATGGTTGCCGGATCGATGGTGTTACCGATCAGCCCGTCTTCGTTGATGCCGTGGGCGAAGATGAGTTCGAACATATTCATCATCGGCTCGGCCCAGCGGTCGGCCCGGTCCTTCCACTCCGACTCGTCCATGCGGCTCACCGCCAACGCATACGTCTCGGCCAAGCCGACGGGCAATTCGTTGCCGTGATCGCGGAGCATGGTTTTGCTTTCGAGAACCTTGTTGTTGGTGAAATCGAAGTAGTGGGCAGGCAAGCCATGGTTGGCAGGCAACATCTGAGACACCACCGCATCAGCGAGCCGACCCGCAAGATCGGCATACTTCTCGCCGCCCTCCCGATACGCTAAACGCGAGCACATCTGCAGCATGTTGCCGTTGGGTTCGGAGCGGGTGGATGGCAGCAGGCCGAAATCCGATTCGTGCTTCATGTTGGCGAGGATGTTGTCGAGCACCTCGGTCATGCGGTCGTAGACCTGCTGGTCCCCGGTGCGTTCGTAGACGCTGATCAGGCCGTCTTTGACGTATTCACTGGACGCGAAGAGCAATTCGTCGTGGTCTTCTGAGACCGGTTTGGCGGTGTCGTACTTCGCCGGTTGGCACAAGGCGCCCTTCTCCGCGAGCGCGGATTCCTTGCGGATGGTCTCACGGAGAAGCTCCAACGTTTCTTCGTCGTCGGTGTGCATCGCCGCGTGGACGAGGAACCCGAAGCAATCGGCTGCGGTGTTGCGGTAGTTCCACTCCGGCTTGTCCTGGGATTGCGGAAAGAGCCCGGTCTCGGGATGCCGCCAAGTCATCCACGCGTCCAGCACCGCCTTGCTACGCAGCACCGCTTCCTGAGCGAGTTGCCCATTGATCTCGGCTGCCCGCTGAAGATCACCCTCGGCCAACGCCGCATCTCGTTCAGCCAAGACCATCGTCCTCAGCTCGTAACCCTGGACCGGCACCCAAGGCTCGCCCTTGGCCATCGGCTTGGCGCCGGGCAACGCCCCGTCGCCATCGATGAGCAAGTAGATCAAAACGCCGAGCGCGACGATCACGATCCATGCGATCACGCGGGTTCGAAACAGGTGTCCACGGAGACTGGCCGGGTCGTTATTCAATGTGCCATCCTTGTTTGCAGGCGGGTCGAACCCGCAAGCTACGCGGCGCTGGGGGCAGCGTCAATCCGCCAACCCAATGGCCTATCATGCCACAATGATCCACCTCGGCACCATCGGCTTCGCCTACAACGACTGGGCCGGTGTGTTCTACCCCGAGAACCTCAAGCCCGAGCAGCGTCTGCAACGCTACGCCCGGCAATTCAACACCATCGAGATCGACACGACCTTCCACGCCATCCCGCCGCGCGATCGCGTGCAGCGGTGGGCCGAGGTCACTCCCGATGAATTCACTTTCAGCGTCAAGACCCCGCGAGACATCACCCACGAGGGGCTGGTCGGAGCCGACGCTACCCTGAGGCAGATGGAGGTTTTCCTTCACACCATGCGCTTGCTAGGCGACAAACTCGGCGTCGTGTTGCTGCAGTTTCCACCCAGCTTCGTCTCGGTGCGACGCGACGACCTGATCAAGCTGCTCGATGTAATCGCCGAGGCCGGGGCGGGGCTGCGATTCGCGATCGAACTGCGCCATGACTCTTGGTGGTCGGATGAGACCGTCCAGCTATTTCGACAACGCAACCTGGCGTGGGCCGGTTCGGACCAACCCACTCCGGAGCTCTCGGGTGTCTCGCCCGACGATAAACAGCAAGGCGGCGGCGTGCGAGCCCCCCGGCCACTCATCGTGACCAGCGATTTCCTGTTCATCCGCTGGGTCGGCAACCACGGGCAGTTCCCCTCAAACGCTGTCGAGGTCGTCGACCCCACGCTACGGCTGGAATGGTGGGTCCGCCAACTCCAGCCGTTCCAGAGGGATGCCAGCCCGATCAAGGAAGTTTTTGGTTACTGCGGCAACAGCTACGCGGGCCACGCCCCGGCAACCTGCCGACGCCTGATGTCCTTGTTGGGCCTCCCCGCACCGCCGCCGCTAGAGCTAACCGACCCTTCGCAAGGAACGCTTTTCTAAGCCGCCTAGCGCTGATTCAAGAAGGAAATGCTTACCAAATTCAGAACTCGTACAACGCCCGCAGCGCGATCGAGCCGAGGCCATCGTCGGTGACCTGCTCTTCAAACTCTCTTGAGAAGTAGGTCTGCTGGTAAGTGGCGCTGAAGGTCCAATTGCCTCGGCGCCAATCGACCGCGAACCCGCCGCCGACCTCGCCGACCCAAGGCTCCAAGGACACCGCTCGGCTGGGATCGCGCTCGTTACTGCCTTCGATAAACGTATTCCAATCGACGTAACGGCCGATGCCCTTGACGAACGCGTAGGTGCTGAGGCCTTGCACGGGTTGGCCGGTCGCGCTGCCGGGATCGACCAGGCGGGCCGGGCCGAAGTCGTCCGGGAGATTGAAGCCAAAACGCAGCGTGCCGCCCGCGTTGACCCGCCGATGGACGTTGCCCACATCCAGACCGACCTCGGGGATGAGCTGCAACCCCCAGACTTCCGGTTGATATTCTCCGCCCGGCAAGTCTGTGCCTTCCTCCCACAGCATGAACCTCCATTTCCGGCGGAGCGTAAGGTTGTACGCGAATTCATCCCCCAACTGGGTGTTCCAGTTCGGGTCGACCTCGGCAAACAGATCGTGGATCCACTCCTGCGTTTCCTCCGCCTTCGACGAGGGTCCCACCACGCCCAGGTCCAACTCGACATGGTCAAATACATTGTTGTGTTGGCGTTGCCAGTAGGTCCCCAGGTAGAGGTAGCCGGCATACGGACGGTCGTCCGTATCGGGGAATTCAACGCTGATGTTGTCGGGAGTATAAATTTGCTGCACCAACGTGAGGCCGAACGCGGTGCCGTCGGCATCGAGATTCAAAGCCTCGGCGATCCCGTCCCCACCGTTCTGGTGAAGGGCGATGGCAAAGCCCTGCCCCGAGGTGTAGTGGCGGTCCGAATTGTGGTTCGGGCGGGTGAACGTCCCGTCGTTCTCGAAAAACAGGCTCAACGAAGCAGGCTTAGGGGGCGTCCCTTCCTCTAATTCATCTGTTACTCCGTTACTCGCACTAACTGCACTGGCTGGCTCAGCGGGCTGGGGCACAACGTCCTGCCCCATTGTGACACCTGCGGCCGTGCTACAAGCTAACCCTATCGCCCCCAACCTTCCTGCCATGGGCTTAGACAGACCATCCGCGAAAAAGCCGATCATGCTTGCCCCCCACGGCCACTCCATGGCTCCACCCCGATCTGAAGCATCAAATCGGGGAAAAACTCCTGAAAGTCCTCGGCAAAATCGTTGTACTGGTCGCGCAAATCCGAGGCCGCAGAAGCGAGGTCCACGTCACGGTTGAAGCGTTCACGTAGCCGCGCAGACATACGCCCAAGCGTGTGTGCGATGCCATCCACCGTCGCGTAATGACCGATCCAGTCCTCGTGAGCCATCATCAGCATGATCGCCCGCATATCCGATGGCATCAAATCCGCTTCGGACAAAATCTGCTCATACGCTCTGGCGATGAAGCTTGGCCGCGGCTCGAAGTGGTAGTCCGACCACTGCACGGAGAGGATGTGGTCATAAAACACATCCACCAAGACCCCCGCGTATCGGCCATGCCTGGGACGTAGCCGATCGCGCGATCGTTCGAACAACGGATGTGCATCGGTCAAGGCATCCACCTGCCGATGACGTTTCACCCCTTCCATGACCACCGGGTCCAGATCATCCGGCAGCCGACCACGGTGCAGGTCGGGAAGCAAGTTCCCGATCATCGACGCGGGGCTGTCGTCAGCGAGATACAGGTGGGCCAGGAAATTCACGCCTACGCACTATCACGCCCCAGCCAACCAACTGCAAACTCGCCCCTCCGCCCTGCCCCCGGCATCTCCCTGTCTCTTCCTAACCGCCTTGCAGACGCACGCATTCCCCAGCCCACGGATTCCATTCATCACTCGTTGCCGTCACGCCGCAAAGACGAGCGGCTCCACCTCAACATGGGAACTTGTGATGCTGGCCAAATCCCAGAGGTGCTGGGTGTGTCGGTCGAGCCGGCCCTCCTGGGCCTCAAACCAACGGAAGAGCTCGCTCAAACGAACCGCGTCCCGGAATCGAGGTTCGGACCCAAGCAAACTCAAAATAAAGGCACTGGTCATCGCACGGTCGGCAAGGCTTCGGTCCGAAGGGGATGAGAACAATCCATCACAATCTTGGAGCTCGGCCAATGCGGCGTAACCTCTGTCCAGAGAATCAAATAAATCGTCATTTGCCGCAGACACATGATCCGCCGCAACACGCCCCAGCCCCGCCAACACGGCGGCAGCGACCAGCGGATCGCGATCGTGGCCGCAATCGGCAGCAAATCCGCCCTCGGGGCTCTGGCTCAGGAGAAGACGTTCGACCAATTCACGCGAGAGCCGCGTCGGCCCATAGGTGAGCTCCACCAGTCGCCGTAGAGCCAAAGCCACCGGCGCTGCGGGGCATTGACAGAGGCGGAGCCGAAGCGACAGCGGGATTTCCATCCCATTGTCCGCCAAATCCCGCAGGAGCCGGTCGTAATCGCGGGCTTCCAAGGTCCGTTCAATCAGGCTGACGCTAAGCATATCGAACTCCAAATAAGGTTCTTGTTCGGATATCAGCATATCCGAACATAAACCTAAGTCAATGATTTTGATCTAATTTTGTTCGGATATTTTTCACGCTAAGATCTCCCCACGCCAGCCCGGATCGACGATGCGAACAAGGCCAGTTAGCAGTCAGACACATCGGCAAAACCACCAAGTTGAAAACTTGTG
>JBCCWB010000172.1:0-9325 GCA_039194345.1 Planctomycetota bacterium | reverse complement strand
GTCCGGCCAAACCGTGGTCCTCGGCGGCCTGTTCGTCGAAGACACCCAAGTCGGCCGCAACCAAGTGCCCGGCCTGGGCGACCTGCCCTTCGTCGGTGCGGCCTTCAAGGGCCACGACGACGAAATGCGTCGCAGCGAAGTCATCTTCATGGTCAAGACGACCATCATGGACCACGTCGATCTCGCCATCCTCGGCGAAAAAGCCAGCGACCGCGTCATGGACGCCCGTATCGGTATCCGCAACGGCCTGCTGCCTTGGTCGAACGACAAGCTGGTCAGCGCCCACCTGCTCGACGCTCAGAAGCATCTCGATGCCGGCAACAACAAGAAGGCTCTGTGGAGCGTGAACCTCGCCCTGCACCTCGCCCCGACCTCCAAGGACGCGATCGCTCTGAAGGAGCAGATCACCGGCGAACCCATGCCTTACTACGACAACACCTTCTTCGGTTCGCTGGGCGACGACATGATCGATGCTGAGATCGAACAGCTGCCCGCTGAAGAAGAAATCATCATGCTCGAAGGGTCGCTCAGCTCGAACGAAGCGACCGAAGAAGAAATCTCCACGTTCGTCGCTCCGGTGGCGGGCCTCCCCGAGGCCGATAAGTCCGCGGACGCCGAAAACGGCACGTCCACCACGATCGTCGTCGATATGTTCGATGAGTTGAGCGTTGAGGGCGACACCGCTGACGCATCGACTCCAGAAAGCGAAGGCGAAACGCCCTCGGGATCTGAGGAATTCGATGCCGCCGTGGCGGAAGTTGATGTCGACTTTGTCGTCGGCCCAACCGAGTAAGCCTCGCCCGCTTCGAAATCTAAACCTTATCGCCCGCCCTCTGGAGTCCCCGGAGGGCGGGTTCACAGAAACGCCAAGGAATTTCTGAGCCATGCAAACTCAAAGCCCCCGCCAACGCCAAGTCCTCGGACTCGCTGCCGCGATGCTCTGCGTCGTTTCGCTGATCGGCTGCACCAACAGCCACCAGGAATGGATGGACAACGCCGACACCCGGTGGAACGGCATCCGTTCTGCAGCCATGCTCGATATGGCCAAGGGGCAGTTTGAGGCCGGTGCTTTGGACCAGGCCGAGAAAACCATCAACGAAGCCGCGGCGGTCGATGCGTCGAACCCGCTGCTCCACCTGATGGCGGGACGGATCTGCCTGGAACGCGGTCAGCTGGAACGGGCCTACCGCCTATTCGAGTTGTCTAAAGAATTGGATGACACCAACGCCGACACGTTCTACTACCAAGGAGTTGTGTTGCAGCGTTGGCATCAACACGAAGCCGCTCTGGACGTCTACAAGAAGGCTTACGAACTCGAGGCCGACAAGGCCAACCGGATGCTGGCGGTGGCCGAGACCTATGTCGCTCTGGACCGCCCGGAAGACGCGATCGCGTTGCTTGAACAAAAGAAGTTCTACTTCGACCAGAACGCCGGGCTGCGAGCGATGCTGGGACACCTCTACAACATGAAGAACGAGCACAAGCTCGCGGTTGAAAACTTCCGCCAAGCCACCATGCTCGACCCGGAAAACATCCGCTACCAGGAAGAACTCGCACTCGCACAAGTCGCTGCCGGAGCTCATGCCGACGCGGTTCACACGTTGAAGTACCTGTTGGAACGCCCCGAGTATTCCGACCGCAACGACCTCAAGCGTTCTTTGGCCTCGGCCGAGGCAAGCATGGGTCGGCTTGATGCGGCACGGCAGGTCTATATCGGCCTGACCCGTCAAGACCCCACCAACACCGCCGACTGGATCCGTCTGGGTGAGCTGTGCTGGAAGACCGAAGACCTGGGCGGTGCCCTGATCGCCGCCAACCGCGCTATCACCCTGGCTCCGCAGCGCCACGAAGGCTACCTGCTTGCCGGCCTTGTGTGGCAGAAACGCGAGAAGATCGAGAACGCTCTGGAGATGTTTGATCGGGCGGCCGAGCTTGCGCCTCAAGACAGCACCCCGCTCATTCTCCGTGGTATTTCCTTGCAGAAGACGGACCGGATCGCGGCTGCTGCGGAAGCCTACACCGAAGCGCTCAAGCGGAACCCCGAAGACCTTCGGGCCCAACGCTTGCTCGCACAGATCGAAGTCTATTGACCTCATCTGATCACGAAATGAATTCAATCGGCACGCCACGCGGTTCTCCGTGTGGCGTGTTGCATTTCTAAGTGGCTGGATTCTTCTGCCAGATCGTGAGTACCGATAATTTCAGCTTTAAACCGGCTACGGGGATCGGCCGTAGATCGTACGTCTCCTGGATGTGATCAATCGATAAAGATAGCACAGTTAACTCTGATGTGGGGTTGGCCGAAAAATATTGTGGGTACGGGTTTGCATTGAGGGCATCCGTATTCGAGGGCGCCTTGCGCGCCGCATCCTTGGCCAAGGTAACTTATGTCTGACCGTTGGTTCAATCTGATTTGTTGCGAGTTGCGTGAGCGAATGCCATCGCGGCATGTGCTGCGCATCGAGTTGCACGCGAAACCTCAGCCCCAAGCGGTGGCGGGGGGTGTGCGATGATCACCGATACTTTGCCTTCAGTTTCACGCCTGCTGATGGACCGCATCCAAGCGATGGGTTTGTCATTGGTGCGCGTGAGCAATGAAGGTCGGATGACGCCTGTGCTCGCCAACACTTGGCTCGACCAAGTCGTCATTGATTCTCCGATGATGGGGAGGGCGGTTAAGTCGAATTTGGAGCAGATTCGCAGCGGGGAAACGGCATGCGTAACAGCACTTCCCGGTGTGTTCGTCGCTCGTCTGGGGACGGCGGGGTCTGCGGAGGCAAACGGTGATTGCCTTGCGGTCCTGATGCTCGGGAAAGAACTACTTGAAAGCGAAATGCTGCATCGCCTGTTTGACCAAGCAGAACTCGATTGGGAAGCAGCGTCACAGCGCATCGATGCCAACCATTTGGTCAGTGAGTCCGAGGCGACCCGCATCGCGATGGCCCTGGGCTGGATGCAAAGCGACACGGCCAACCTTACCTTACGTCGCCAAGAACTTCACCATCTCAGTGAAGAGCTAGCGGATAACTACGAAGAGCTGAGCTTGCTTTACAAGCTCTCTTGCAGCATGTCGTTAGATCAATCGCCGATGCATTTTTTCAATGAGGCTTGTGCCGAGTTGCAGGAAGTCAGTGGCTTGGGGTGGATCGCGCTGCAGATCACCGAAGACCAGCCACGGCTCCAGCAACTCCGTGGGGCGATCTACGCTGCGGGCTCGATCGATTCCGCCAAGCCGATCCGTCAGCTCGGTCGCGAACTGATGCGGGATTATGGCGGCACTACCGACACAACCATTATCGACGATACCTTGCAGATGCCAGGGGCAGCGTCCAAGGTGGGAACTAATCTTCTGATTGTTCCGTTGGTCCGAGATGGCCAGACCCTGGGCGTGCTCTTCGGAGGCGACCGCACCGACAACGAGCACATCGACTCGGTAGACGCCAAGCTCTGTGCTTCGCTGTGCAATACGCTCGCGATCTTCTTAGAAAACCTGATGTTCCTGGAAGACGCCCAGTCCATGTTCCTGGGCACGCTTCACGCGCTGACCAGCGCGATCGATGCGAAGGATTCGTATACCTTCGGCCACTCTGAACGTGTCGCGCTACTGTCGGAGATGCTGGCGCGGGCGGCGGGGATCGACGAAGCAACTGTTGAACGCATCTACCTGGCGGGTCTGGTTCACGACGTGGGCAAGATCGGCGTCCCCGAACGTGTCTTGTGCAAAACGGGCCGTCTCACAGACGAAGAGTTTGAATTCATCAAGATGCACCCGGGGATCGGCGCAAACATGCTCCGCGATATCCGCCAGATGGAAGACCTCATTCCCGGAGTGTTGTATCACCACGAACGCTGGGACGGCTCGGGCTACCCCGAAAAACGTTCGGGCCACGACATCCCGCTGTTTGGCCGGGTCATCGGCCTGGCTGATGCGTTCGACGCGATGAGTTCTGACCGTACCTACCGATCCGCGCTGAATAATGATGAAGTTCTCGCCGAGATCCAACGATGTATGGGCTCGCAGTTCGATCCCGAACTGGCCGAGGTGTTTCTAAATCTCGATTTTGAGCCCTATTTCAACATGATCCAAAACCATCACGCAGCCCGACGCTCTGGTGCCAACGAAGAGAAGGGGGCTACCCCATCATGAAATTATCACACGACGACCAGCATGAACTCACTGTTTTGACGCTTCAAGGCGAGTTGGCGAGCGACGAAACCGATCGCTTCCGACGCGCCGCCTTGGAACGGATCGATGCGCGGATCCGTGATTTTGTTCTTGACCTCAACGGCTTAGAAGGGATCGATTCTCAGGGCCTCGAGTCATTGCTCTGGCTGCAGGAGCAATGCGATGAACGGCTTGGGCAGGTTCGGTTGGCCGGTTGCCAAGAGCACGTAAGTACGGTGCTGAAGATGACACGGCTAGACAACCGCTTCGAGTGCTGTGAAGACGTCGAATCTGCCATCGAGAGTTTGGGATAAATATTATGAGTGCATTGAACTCCAATCCGTCTTCATCTCAGGTCAGCGCGGCCCCCGCTCCGCGTGTGGGGGATCTGCTGCTTGAAAAAGGTTTGATTACCGACGAACAGATCGAACAAGCCCTGGCGTTTCAGAAGAGTCGGGGGCACAAGAAACTGCTTGGCGAAGTGCTGGTCGAGATGGAATTCGTCACCGCCCATCAGGTGATGGAGGCGCTGGCGGACGCGTACGGCGTACCGTTTGCACGCCTGACCCCGAAGATGGTCGACCCCAAAGTGGTGGGGCTACTCGAGCGCGAGTTCCTGGAATCCCAAACGCTTTTGCCGTTGTTCCTGGTTCAGGGCAAGCTGACATTGGCGATGGCGGAGCCAACCAACGTGTTTGTCGTCGACGAAGTCGAGCGGATGACCGGGCATACGGTTCAGGTGGTGGCGACGACGCCGCAGGACATCGAAGAAACCTTGAAGTCGGTCTTGCCCGATGGCAACGTGTTCGTCATCGACGACATGATGGACGTGAGCGATTCCGACCTATCCGTGGTCGAGAAGCAGATCACCGACCTGTCGGATCTCGAAGACTCCGCCTCCGAATCGCCGGTCATCAAGCTGGTGAACTATATCGTTTACGCCGCGGTCAAAGACGGTGCGAGCGACATCCACATCGAACCCGATGACGGCAATTTGCGGGTCCGTTATCGCGTCGATGGTCGGCTGTTTGAAAAGCTCTCGCCGCCGCATCAGATGTTGGCCGCGGTGGTCAGCCGGATCAAGATCATGGCGGGCTTGGACATCTCCGAACGCCGCGTACCCCAGGACGGCGGCATCACGATCGTCATCGATAAACGCCAGATCGACCTGCGGGTCTCGACCTGCCCCGGCAAGTTTGGTGAGAAGGTCGTCATCCGGATCATCGACACCCGCAACGCCATGACGAGCCTCGAGAAGCTCGGCTTCGGCTATGAGATGCTCGAACGCTTCCGCTCGACGATCCACGAGCCCAACGGCGTTTTCCTCGTGACCGGCCCCACCGGCTCGGGTAAGTCGACCTCGCTCTACGCCGCGCTCAATGAGATCAATAACGAAGCCATTAACATCTCCACGGTCGAAGACCCGGTGGAATACAACTTGTCGGGCGTGAATCAGTTCCAGGTCAACGAAAAAGCGGGCTTCACGTTTTCCGGCGCTTTGCGTTCGCTGCTGCGTCAGGACCCCGACGTCATCATGCTTGGCGAGATTCGTGACCAGGAAACCGCCAAGATCGCGACTCAGGCTGCGCTCACCGGCCACATGGTGCTCTCGACGCTGCACACCAACGACGCTCCGTCGGCGATCACCCGTCTGTACAACATCGGCGTCGAGCCTTACCTCGTCGCCGCTTCGATCCGTGGCGTGTTGGCCCAACGGCTGGTCCGCAAGATTTGCAAGAGCTGTAAAGAGCCGGTGGAAATGACCCAGAAGTTGCAACGCACGATCGAGCGTTTGGTGCCCGCGGGCGAAGCTCCGCTCGAAACGGTGTACCACGGCAAGGGCTGTTCCAAGTGCCGCGACACAGGTTACGCCGGCCGGCTGGGTATTTACGAACTGATGATTCCCGATGACGAATGTCTGGACCTCATCAGCCGCGGGGCGGGTCTGCAAGAACTCCGTCGCCACGTCGAAGCGGGTGATGGGTACACGACACTGCGTCAAGATGGCTTGGAGAAAGTCCGTGCCGGCCTCACCACCCTGGAAGAGTTATTCAAAGCTACCGCGGGTTAAGGCCCCGGTGTTCTAGAGCCTTGTCATGCCTGATTTCGTTTACAAAGTCCGAACCGCCGCCGGTGAACTCACCACCGGGATAATCACCGCGGCGTCCGTCGCTGAGGCCGGGGGGAAGCTGCGCAGCGACGGCTTGTTCATCGTCAAGATCGATCCGAGCCGTGGCGGTAAGGTCAAAGAAGCCGGCAAGGCAAAAACCGCTTCGGGCAGCACCCGTGTGCCGCGTCCGTTGATCATTGCGTTTGCTCACCAGTTGGCGGTGATGGTCGATACCGGCGTGCCGATCAGTGAAGCTTTGCATTGCATCGCCGAGCAATGCGACTCGGCGGATTTCAAATTGATCATCGAAGACGTTGCGTCGCAGGTGGAAGCCGGGGGCGAGCTCTCGACGGCGCTGGGGCGTTTCCCCAAAGTCTTCCCCGCGATCATGGTCAGCCTCGTCCGCGCCTCAGAGGTGTCCGGCACGATGGGCGTGATGCTCGAACGCATCAGCAACTACATGGGCAAGGAATACCAGACCCAGAAAAAGATCAAGGGCGCGATGACCTACCCGGCCGTGATGCTGGCCATGGTGCTGGCGGTGACGGTGGGGCTCCTCGTCTGGGTTCTGCCACGTTTTGCCACGATCTTTGAATCGAAAGGCGCAGCGTTGCCCCTGCCAACGCGGATGTTGATGTTCATCAGCGACTCATTGATGCTGCATTGGTATCTATGGGCTGGAGGTTCGGCAGCGGTGGCCGTCGGCTTTGTGATCGCGATGCGGACCCGTGCGGGGCGGCGTGTGATTGACCGAATCAAGCTATCTGCGCCGATCTTTGGCGATTTGTTCTCCAAGCTGTACGTGACCCGCGCGACGCGCACCATGGGCACGATGATCAACGCCGGCGTCCCGGTGTTGGACATGATCTCCATCGTGAAGGATGTGACGCGCAACGCCCTGTATGAAGACCTGTGGGAGGCCGTGGACGATCGTCTGCGTCAAGGGGCTCAGCTCTCCGATACGTTGTTCGATTCGCCGTTGATCCCGCGTTCGGTCGCTCAGATGATCTATGCGGGTGAGAAGTCGGGGCGTCTGGGCCAAACCATGGAAAAGATCGCGGGCTTCACTGAAGAAGAGTTTGACGAACAGATCAAGACCACAACCAACCTGATTGAGCCGACGATGGTGGCGATCATGGGCGGGATCGTGGGTTTTGTGGCGATCGCGTTGCTGCTGCCGATCTTCTCGGTGAGCAGCGTCGTGGGTGGCTAAAAGATGGTCTGAATCAGACGTCGATCTCTTCGGCGTCTTCCGCGCGTTCCATGATGAAACGGAAGCGGGCGGACGGGTCTTTGCCCATCAGGTCGCTCATCACGCGATCGGTTTCGAGTTGGTCAGCGATCTCGACCCGCAGCAGCTTGCGCGTCTTAGGGTTGAGCGTGGTTTCCCACAGAACCTTGGGCATCATTTCGCCGAGGCCCTTGAACCGGGAGATCTCGGGCTTGGCCCGGCCGTTGGCCTCTTCAAGGATACGGATACGGTCCTCTTCATCGGCGGCCCAGTGGGTTTCCTTACCGATGTCGATGCGGAAGAGCGGGGGGACAGCGATGTAGACCCGGCCGTCATCGATCAACTGCTTGAGGTGGCGGTAGAAGAACGTCAGCAGCAGCGTGGTGATGTGGTGGCCATCCGAGTCGGCATCCGCTAGCAGAATGATGCGCTGGTAGCGGAGCTTAGTCGCGTCGAAGGCCGGGCCGATGCCGCAGCCCATCGCGGTGACGAGGTCAGACAGCTCTTTGTTGTCGAGCACCTTCTTGAGGTTAGCGCTCTCGGTGTTGAGCACCTTGCCGCGCAGAGGGAGGATGGCCTGGTGAGCCCGGTCGCGGCCCATCTTGGCGCTGCCGCCGGCCGAGTCGCCTTCGACGATGAACAGTTCCGAGTCGCCCCGGCCGCTCGACGAGCAGTCGCTGAGTTTGCCGGGCAGGGTGAGCTTGTTGGTCGCGCTCTTGCGGGAGATCGACGCCGACGCCGCTCGGCTCGCCGCTCTTGCACGGCTGGCGGCGATGATGCGGGCCACGATCTGCTCGGCGACCGAGCTGTTGTTGTTCAGCCACTGCTCCAGTGCCGGACGTAGTGCCCCGTCGACCACGGCCTGGACCTCGGGGTTGTTCAGCCGATCTTTCGTCTGCCCCTGGAACTGCGGGTCGGCGATGAACACCGAGAGGATGCCGACGAGCCCTTCGCGGATGTCGTCGTGGGTGATCTTCACGCCGCGCGGGGTGAGCTTGTGGGTGTCGATGTAGTTGCGAACCGCTTTGGTCAGGCCCGCGCGGAAGCCGTTTTCGTGTGAACCGCCCGCCGCGGTGGTGATGCCGTTGACGTAGCTGCGGATATGTTCGTCGGTGGACTCGGTCCATTGCAGGACGAGTTCGACGCGTTCGCCGTTCTCTTTCTCGAAGCCGAAGGCGGCGTCGTGGATCGGCCGGGCGTTGCGTTCCTTGAGCACCTGGTTGAGGTAGTCGGCGATGCCGTTGTGGTGCTGGAACGTGGCCTTGTTGCCGTTGACCTCGTCGACGAAGTTCACCTTCACGCCCTTGTGCAGGAAGCTGACGGTTTCGAGCCGTGCCTTGAGCGTTTCGGGGTTGAACTGGGTCTTGGGGAAGATGGTCGGGTCGACAGTGAAGGTAATCGTCGTGCCGGTTCCACGCGTTGCGCCCTTCTTCTTGAGCAGCTTGGTGGTGGGCTTGCCCTTGGCAAACTCCATCTTGTATTCGTTGCCGTCACGTTTGACCTGAGCGGTGAGCTTTTTGGATAGGGCGTTAACGACGGACGCGCCGACGCCGTGCAGGCCGCCGGAGGTTTTGTAGTTGCCCTCGCCGTCGTTCTGGAACTTGCCGCCCGCGTGGAGTTCGGTGAGGACGAGTTCGAGGCCGGCCTTCCCGGTCTTGCGGTTCTTGTCGACGGGGATGCCACGGCCGTTGTCCGCGACGCTAACGGTGTCGCCGGTCTTGTGCAGGGTGAGGGTGATCTCCGTCGCGTGGCCGGTCATGGCTTCGTCGACGGAGTTGTCGAGCACTTCCCAGGCCATGTGGTGCAGGCCAGCGGAACT
>JBCCWB010000171.1:0-9327 GCA_039194345.1 Planctomycetota bacterium | reverse complement strand
GCCCGCCGAGGGGGGTGTCGGCATACAACGCTTCGTAGACGACCGCGTCGTGGTTCTGCTTGCACTCGAGGTCGAAGCCGTACATGAGCTCGACGTAGTCGACGTCGAGGGGGCTGATAGTCAGGTGGTAGGGGGCGAGCTCGAGGACGAGCTTGTGGTAGTCGACCGCGGCGTCCATGGTCTCAGGGTTGACCGTGCCGGTGCGGATGGAGTTGCGGCGCAGGGCCAGCCAGGTGTAGCGGGCGTCCTTGCGGGCCGACTCCAGGGCCAGCTCGCCTTCGTAACGCTTGAACCGATTCATCGACGGCAGGCTCTTGCGCATGCGGTCGAAGAAGTGCAGGATCGTCTCGCGTTCGGACGGTAAGTCCATTTTCAGAGCGAGCTTGTGGTTGATGTAAAAATCAGTGCACAGGGCACCGAAGCTGGTCGCCATCGGGGATCATCCTCTGAGCGGTTCGGGTGGGGCCCGGCGGGGTTGGCGGGCGTAAAGGACTAGTATAGCAATAGCTGAATGTGGTTCGAGCGTTGGGTTGCGTGGCTTCCCAAGTGGGAACTACCAGTCAATAAGAAGCTTGATCTCTACCCAAAAGAAACCAGCAGTAAAACCGATGAGGGCCGCTGGAATGGCAAGAACAATCGAAATGCCGATCCACACATAAGTGCCTATGGCCCAAGCCGCACCACCAAGCAGGAATGCGAATATTAGTCCTAGGATGACCCTCACCCCCAGTTCAAACGATTCGCCGGCACGCTCTGCTTTGCCCCAAAATGATTTTGCCAACATAGACCCCCAACTTCTCTAAGCTCATTTGCAAGCTGGTCGTAATAATTCGCCCTCATCTTACCTTCTACCACTTCGGTTTATACACGACAAAATTCCGTGGCTGAAAATGAACGAATAGGGCACCAGGGGCTGGGGGAGGGTGTCGGACCACCGCGGTAAACAGTTACACGCGTCCATCACGGCCGACACCCTCCCCTGACCCCTGCCGAGAGGTGGCGGGCTTCGGGTTGTTGACGCAGAGATGAGACCTGTCGGTGCGGGGCCGAAAGGTCCACGGCGGGGCGGTCCTCCAACCGTCCCGCCGTGGCGATGGGCGGGTTAGCCGGGCTCTTCGGTCGGCGCCTCGGCTTCGTAGACGATGTCGTCGAAGTAGAACGTCATCGGCGAGCCTTGCCCGGCCACGACCCAGTAGAACCCGGTCTTGATGCAGGACAGGTTCTTGTCGGCCAGGTCGAAGTGGTACTGGTTCCATTCCTGGGTGAGGGTGATTTCCTGTTCACCCTTGGCGGTGTCGTAGAACTTCTTGGTGCGGTCGAGGATACCGAACCCGACCTTGACTTTTTCACCGCCCTTGACGCCGCGGGCCCAGAAGCTCAGGCGGGTGGCGCCGGTGAGCTCGAAGCCGCCGGGCTTGTCGCCCCAGTCGTTGACGGGGTTCTGCCAGACCACGCCGCCCCAACCGCCGGGGTTGCTGTAGGTGACCTTGATGCAGGTGTTGCCGGCCTTGGGGTTTTCCTTGGATGCCTCGTCCATGCTGATCGAGCCGGCCTCACCCATGTAGCCCGAGGGGATCCATGGCAGGCCGTTGGGCATGTCGTCGGTGTGGACCGCCAGCGGCAGTTCGACATCGGCCCCGACGTAGAGCGAAGTGCTGCCGCCGGCGACCTTGAGCGGGACGTTGGCGGTGGCCGCGCCGCCGCTGCCGTCACGCACGAAGGCGAAGAGGCGGTACTCGCCGGCCTTCTTAGGCATCTTGAGTTCGACTTGCTCGTTGCTCGACGCCACGATCGCCGCAGGGTAGGTCGGCATATCGGGGCGGTAGTCGCCGCCGGTGAAATAGTCCTTGTCTTCTTTCTTGAGGATCCACTCGACTTCGATGTCTTTGCCTTCGGGGTCGTAGGCGGCGAGCTTGGCGACGACCTTGCCTTCGGGGATGACGATGTTGTCGCTGGTGACGGTGAGCGAGTCGATGACCGGGCAGAGGTCGTCGGGGGCTTGGCCGGTCCAGGCTTCGGTCATGGCGTCGACGGCGCCGAGCTTGCTGCCGTCGGGCAGGAACATGCCGAACCAGGTCGCGGTGGCTTCCTGCTTGAAGCCCCAGGTGAAGGCGACCGAGCCGACGCAGAGCGGGTCGGCGTCGAGCGCTTCGTAAGCGGTCTTGTAGATGCCGGCCTTCTCGGTGCTGGTTTTCTCCATGGGCACGCCCCAATCGTTGTTGGGTTGTTCCCAGGTGCCGGGCGGGCCGAACTCGGCAACGAGGTAGGGCTTGGTGCCGCCGGCAGCGCGGTAGCGTTCGGGGATGGAGTGGACGCCGCCGTAGGTGTTGATGCCGACCATGTCGATGTGCGGGGTGAGCTCGTGCATGGCGCGGACGCGCTCGCCGCCGATCTCCGCGGTGACGGTGTAGGTCGGATGGTTCGGATCGATTTCCTTGATCATCTTGGCGATGTCGTCGACGGCCTTCCAGATCTTGGGGTTGCCGCCGTCTTTGTAGCCTTCCATCTCGTTGCCCACGCCCCAGGCGAGCACGGCCGGGTGGTCCTTGTGCTTGAGCACGGCGGCCTTGGCCATGTCGAACTGCTCCTGGACCTGAGCGGGGTCGTTGTAGTCGAAGCCGTGGCGTTCGTGGCCGAGCCAGATGCCGACCAGGACCTTGAGGCCGAGCTTCTCGGCTTCGTCGAGCTTGCCCATGAGGTCGTCGCCAGCGCCCCAGGTGCGGGTGGTGTTGCCACCGGCCGTGACGAGCGCGGGCTTGGACGAGTCGCCGCCGCCGCCCTTGATGTCGTAGGGCTGGCCGTCGACGAAGAGTTGATAGCCATCGCCTTGTTTCTCAACGGTAACGGTGGCGGCTTGGGTGGTGGCGGCGAGCGTGAAGAGGCACGTTAGTGCGAGAAGGGGGGCGAAGCGTTTCATGGGGGTCCTTGTCGGTGGGCTGTTGCAGCAGCGAGGCTGGCAAGGGCGGGGCTGGGATGTGAGTTCGTGAGTCGGGGTGATTCTTCGACGCGTGGTTTGTTGGAAGAAGGGTTTAGTCCCGCGGCGGGGCGGTGGAATCCAGCGGCTCGAACCAGCAGGGCACGGTGACGTGTCGCTCGGCGGGTTCGCGCCGCTCGATCAGCGTCAGCAGTTGTTGCAGGCCCTCGACTCCGAGCGCGACTGCGTCCTGGCAGATGCAGGACATGCGGGGGAAGGTGCCGAAGCGTTCGTTGGTGTCGTCGAAAGCGATCAGCGACATCTCTTCGGGGAGCTTGATACCCATGCGTAGCGCTTCGTTGCAGATCCCAGCGCCGAGCGCAGGGTCGGCGGCGAAGACCGCGGTGGGGCGGTCGGGCAGGGCCATGAGTTGGCGTAGCGAGGCGCCGCCGCCGTCGTTGCTGGCGGGGCTGCGGACGACCCAGCGCTCGTCGAACTCCAGGCCTTGCGCTTGGATGAACTTGCGGTAGGTGTCCAGGCGGTGGGCGTGGTCGTAGTCGTCGATGACGTTCAGAGAGATGGCGATCTTGCGGTGGCCCAGGTGGAGCAGGTGCTCGAGGCCGCGCTCGATGGAGGGGGTGGAGTCGGCCCAGACGCTGCCGATGCGGTCGTGGTCGATGCGGTCCGCCAAGGCAACGGCGGCGAAGCCGTCCTCGGCGAGTTCGTCGCAGATGCCGTGGGTCTCGGTGGTGGTGCGGAGCAGGGCCCCGACCACGCCGCGGCGCATCAGCATCTGCCCCAGCGATTCGTCCGGCCCACGGCCGCGCGAGGCGCTGATGATCATGAGGTCGTGCGACGTGGTGGTCAGCGCTTCGGCGATGCCGTGCAATAGCGCGGAGTCGAAGGTCGAGTTGAGCGTGGACCGTCCGCCGTAGACCAACGCGATGGACGTCGTCCCGGCCCGCCCTCCCACGGGCCGGGACGCGGGCATGCGGTTGGCGGCCTGCAGCACCTTGGCGCGGGCGGCGGCGCTGACGTGGGGTTTGTTGTTCAGCACACGGGACACGGTGCCGATCGAAACCCCGGCTGATTTGGCAATCTCGCGAACGCTAGGCATAGGTGACTCAGATAAACAAGAATTGATTCAATGTTTCAAAAGTGTTCAGTTATAATGCCACTGATCAAGCTTCATGTCAACGGTTTTCGCCAGGATTAGGGAAAAGAGTCGATGATGCGATACGTTTATCATTATTCAATTGTTTTTGTTGCATTATTTCATTTTTCGCCATGGAGTATAGGTCAGCAAATCGAGCCGGTCGGGGCCGGGTCGATCGCGTCCACGCTGCCCGAAGGGGTGGCGCCAGATGGAACTTTGTTCCAAGAAAAGCCTGTTTACTGGAACGTGAAAAAGGGCGAAATTCTTCCCACCAACGATTGGTGGAGTGATGTCCTATTTTCGCAGTACGGCCAAATGCTCTGGGCCTATCCGTTCCGGGTGGACACCAGTGAGCGAGGGCTGTCGGTTTTCCTGCCCACACGCTGGGCCAAGGACGGTGGTCGGCTGATCAGCGACCGTCCGATCGACATCGTGGGGGAGAGGTTCACGCCCGCTGACACGCGGGCCGAGGCATGGGGCGACTGGACGGTCAGCTTTGTGCAGGCGGGCCCCACGGCGGGGGGCGAGGAAGGCCGTATCCGCACCACGCTCGGGCGGGGCATGCCCTATGTCTGGATGGAGTTTGAAAACGTCAGCCCGGAACTCAAGCTGCCCGGACGAACCGAAGTGCGCGTTAAAGGGCAAGGCATGATCGACGGTCCTTTCGCCGCCGAGTCGTTCATGCTCAAGGACGGCGAGCGCATGATCGCGGTCGTCGCACCGCCCGGTACGCGCTTCGAGCCCACCGGTATCGGCGAACACATGGTGGCGAGATTCAAGGGCGATCGCGGCTACCTCGTGTTCGGCGCGATGAGCGCTTTGCGTGATTTCGATCTGGTGGCAGAACACGCCCGGTCGCTACCCACCGGCACCGAACTAACCTGGTCGCTGGACCGCGCAGCGGGCGTGGTGCGTAGCACATGGTCGATCACCACACAGCCCCTCGAACCCGGTGCTCCAAGTGAAGTGCTGCAAGGTTGGCTGCCGCACCACCTGCGCGACACGGCGGTGGGCTTCGATACTCTGCCGATGGAGTACCTCACCCCCCGCGGCACGATGAAGACGGCGGTTGGCGAGTCGTTCCAAATCGACTGGCCGTTCCACGGTTTGCTGCCGGCTTACCCCATGCCGGAGAACATCTCGCCAGGGACCGCTGAGCGTTTGCTTGATACCGCGATGCCGAAAGCCGAGCTGCCACCCGACACCTACTGGGCGGGCAAAGCATTGCTCGACCTGACGCGGTCGATGTGGCTGGCCAAGAGCCTGGAGCACACCGAGACTCAGGCTCTGGCTAAGCGTCTACGCGACGAACTCGCCGATTGGTTCACCTACACGCCCGGCGAGTCGAAGCATTACTTTGTGCGCTACCCCAAGACCGGCGGCATCGTCGGCATCGCGCCGAGCTACGGCTCGGACATGTTCAACGACCACCATTTCCACTACGGCTACTACGCCTACGCCTCGGCCGTGCTCGGCATGCTCGACCCCGACTTCCTCGAAGACTTCGGCCCGATGGCCAGGCTAGTCGCCTACGACTACGCCAACCCCGGCGCCAAGCACGGCGACCCCACGCTACCGAAGCTGCGCAACCTCGACCCGTGGGCTGGGCACTCTTGGGCCAGCGGCACCAGCAGCCCGGGAGGAAGCAACCAGGAATCGACCTCCGAAGCGGTGATGAGTTGGATCGGTCTTTATCTGCTTGGTGTGGCGCTCGAGGACGAACACCTCGCGGCCACCGGTGCGCTGGGCTACGCGATGGAGACCCGCGCGACCGTCGAGTACTGGTTCGACCAATACGGCACCAACTGGTCCAAAGACTATCCGCACAAAGTTGTCGGCATCCTCTGGAGCGGCGGACAGCAATACGCCACCTACTTCACCGCCGACCCCGCGTGGGTGCATGCGATCCAGTGGATCCCCATGATGCCGGGCATGTCGTACCTCGCCACCGCCCCCGACTTCATCGACAAGCAGCTCAAGGCCCTGCGCAAAGACCGTAAGGCCAAGGAGGGATCCGCCACGATCGAGGCGATGGGTTACGACCTCGGCAAACTGGTCTTGGGCTACGAGGCGCTTGCGGACCCGAAGGCGGTGATCAAAAAGATCGCCAAGCTCCGCCAGGACGAGCACCCGATGGCCAACCGCAACGGCGTCAAGCTCGTGGAAGCAGATGCCATCGCCCGCCTAGCGCTGGGGCGCGAAGACGATTCGGCTTGGTCGGACGCGCCGATGTCGCGCGTGTACCGCGATAGAAAGGGAAGCCGCCAACTAGTGGCTTGGTCCCCCCATGCCACTACCGCTCGTATCTACACCGCAAGCGGAAAGACGCAAGAAGTTAGGTTGCCTAAGGGTTGGGCGTATATTCCGATCGCCAGGGATTAAGTGGCCAACATCCGTGTTGTCGGCGTCCTTCAATTCGCTGCTTGCCATGGATGAAAAACAGCGTGGCTAGGACTTGCGTGCTGGCGTGATGTGACAGGCTGGGTGCTCGACAGTAGCATCAGAACGGACACGAGTTTCTTTCTCCGATTCCATTTCTGAGGTCCGCCATGATGAGTTTGAAGCCTTTGTGGTTTGTCGTTTGGGCTCTGGTGCTTAGTCAGCCAACACTTGGTGAAGCCGAGGCACTGGATCGACCCAACGTCCTCTGGCTGACCAGTGAAGACAACAGCGCCCACTGGCTGGGCTGCTATGGCAACGAGCACGCTCAGACACCTAACCTCGATCAACTTGCGCGGGACGGCTTCCAGTACATGCACGCCTACGCCAATGCCCCGGTCTGTGCGCCATCGCGCAGTACCTGGATCACCGGCGTCTTGGCGGTATCCACGGGCACGCATCCGATGCGCAGCAACTACCGCATCCCGCACGACACGATCCGCTTCTACCCCGACTATCTCCGGGAGGCTGGCTACTACACCGGCAACTGGAACAAGATGGATTACAACATCGGCGGTCGCCCGTGGGAAGCCTGCTGGGATAGTTCGGAGGCCGTGGATTGGGACGCACTCAAGGACAAGCAGCCCTTCTTTCAAGTGGTGAACTTCTTCCATTCGCACGAGAGCCGAGCGTTTTCTGATGGCGATACCGCGAAGCACGACCCCGACAAGACTACCATCGCCGCGTACCACCCCGATGTGCCAGCCGTTCGCAAGAACTACGCGGTGTACCACGACGCGCTGACGCTGATGGATGCTAAGGTCGGCGAGGCCTTGGCCAAGCTCGAAGCCCACGGCCTGGCGGAGAATACCATCGTTGTCTATGTCTCGGACCACGGCGGCGTGATGCCGCGCAGCAAACGTTTCCTTTTCCAGAACTCGTTGCATTGCCCGTTCATCGTTCGTATTCCCGAAGCTTTTAATCACCTCTACCCCGCCGAGTCGCCGGGCTCGAAGGTGGACCGTTTGGTGAGTTTTGTAGATATGCCCAAGACGTGGCTGAGCCTTGCCGGGGCGGAGGTGCCCGGGCACATGCAGGGCCGTGTGTTTTTGGGGCCCGAAGCAGCCCCCGAGCCGGAGGACCACTTTGCGTTTCGCGGACGGATGGACGAGCGAGTGGAGAACGCCCGGGCGATCGTGACCAAGCGCTATCTGTACATCCGCAACTACATGCCCTACGTGCCCTGGATGCAGCGGATCGAGTACCTGTGGCGGATGCAGGCGAGCCAAGCGTGGGACCAGTCGGTCTTAGAGGGGCGCGCGACCCCGGCACAAGCGCGATTCTTTGAACCCAAAGGATGGACCGAAGAGCTGTACGACACGCAGGTCGATCCGGATAACGTGAAGAACCTTGCGGGTGACCCTGCATACGGCGGCGTGCTGGACGAAATGCGTAGCCGACTGCGTGCCCGACAGCTTGAGGCATTTGATGCTGGGCTCATGCCCGAATCAGAGATGGCCCGCCTCGCGGCAGAAAACAATACCACGAAGTACGAGCTGGTGCGTCGTCCCGATCTGTACGACGTTTCGGCGATTTTGGACGCTGCGGATATGGCGCTTTCACAGCAGCCCCAAGATCTCGAATCGCTTCGATGCCTGCTCGATCACGACCACGTCGCGATGCGATACTGGGGCGTTGTGGGGTGCTTCCTACAAAACGATCAGGCGGGCGGACTGCTAGCGATCGATGATGAATCGCATGAGGTCCGTGCGATGGCCGCTTGGCTTCTTGTGCGCACAGGCGAGAGGAGCCGCGGGATCGAAGCGCTGTCGCAAATGATCCGCGAGCAGTCCTACGCCTCACTCACGCTGTTCAACATGGTGGTGTGGATGGGCGATGACGGCCGTGACCTCGCACCGCTCATCGCTGAACAGATGTCCGAAGCGAAGTGGGACAACCACTACAAGTACGAGCAGGGCATGATGGAAACCGTGAAGCTTCGTTTCGGCGAAATGCCTTGGGTGAAGTGAGGCGGTGACGCTACACGCCGGCACTCATCCTTCGACCGCGAACGAGTAGTCGACGGGCGTGCCGCCGGCGGCGTCGGAGGCGTAGGCGGCTTCGACGCAGGCCATGGTGCGCATGACGTCTTCGAGGCGGGTGGGCATGGCGTCGAGGCTGCCTTCTTTGTGACGCATGACTTGGGCCATGCTGCCGACGAAGGCTTCGGGGAACCACGAGCCTTCGAGGTCAACGCTGTGCCACTCGGGGGCCTTGCCGTCTTCGAGTAGGCAGTATTCGAACTCGTCGGGCACACCGTCGGGGTAGTTTTTCAATAAGCCCATGGTGGCTTTGATCGCGCCCTTGGTGCCTTCCCACTTGATGTAGGACTGTTGGTGTTTGGCGCCGAACTCGTGGCCGTGGTTGACGAGGATGGTGGCCTGGATGTCGTCGCCGTAGTCGAGGATCATCGTGGTGCGGGTCGAGGCGAGCTCGGCCTGCTTGGGGTGTTTGAGGGTGCGGGCGTACATCGAGCCTGGGTCGCCGAGGAACGAGCGGACGATGTCGAGGTGGTGGATGGAGTGTTGCTGGATCTCGACGCGGGGCAGGCCGTGGATGTGGGGGAACAGGTGCCAGGGCGTGTAGACCTCGACGTGGACCTCCATGTGGTGCAGGTCGCCGATGAGGCCGCGGTCGATCAGGTCGCGGGCGGCCATGGTGAACGGGGCGAAGCGGAGCTGACAGTTGATCGCGGCCTGGTGGCCGTTGCGCCAGCAGGCGTCGCGGATGGCGAGGGTGGTTTCCCAGTCGTCGCCCATGGGTTTTTGCAGGAGCACGTGCGAGTTCTTGGGGAGCTGGTCGAGGATGCCGACGAACT
>JBCCWB010000170.1:0-9415 GCA_039194345.1 Planctomycetota bacterium | reverse complement strand
GTCACGAATAGGCTGAACCACCCCAAAGGCAAAACGATTTGTTTTGCCTATGGAAGTCGATGGATGCCCGGGGACGAACAAAGTGAGCCCCCGGAACGTGCCGGAGTTAATGGTTTAAGACAATTCCATGCGTGGGCACTACCCTTCACCCTGGCCACGCGCCACGATCTTTTCTAACAGCCCTTCGGGGTACAGAATCGAGGTTGGCTGCTTTAGTGTTTCCAGATCAATCCATAGGAATCTCTTTTCCTTACCGTTATCTTCAACGACTTCTATAGAAGTAAAAGACCGGCTTGAGTCAGATACCGGTTCTGCAAAGTAAACGAAGGAAATCTCATGCTCCTTTACTCCATTGATTGAATGGCAGCTTTCGAATGAGCCGATCAAATATGCCTCCGAGAAACTCCAGCCTAATTCTTCTTCAATTTCTCTTTTCAAAGCCTCGGCACTGGATTCTCCGTACTGAACACCGCCACCGGGAGGGATGTGCCAAACCTTCCCGTCATCTTGATTCTCCACCACGTGTACGAGTATCCGATTCCGACTGATGAAGACCGCTGAAGCTCGAACTCTGATCGATTCTGCATTCATCTTTGGCTACCCTAGCTTGAATAATATCGGTGGACACCGTGCCTAGCGGTCCCCAAGGACAAGCGAGGTGATAATGATAAATTGTGTGAGGCGTTAAAGATTACACGTTCCGCGGAAAGCTTGGTTCGTCGCGGAACGATCTTCTTTGCCCGTTAGGGGCCATGCTTTAGGATCGATACCCGTGTCCGCCCACATGCTGGAGAAGAGGATGAAACCGCGTCGTTGGCTGGTCTTTGCGTATGCGATCGTCCTGACCGCGGCGGGCTCGCTCGCCTCGGCGATGTCGATCGCGGGGTACACCGTCAGCACGTATGAGTTTCCCGGGGCCCCGATCACCGGGTTCCGTGACATCAACGCGGCCGGCGATGTGGTGGGCTACTACCAGACCGACGCGAGCGACTTCAACACCGCCAACGCGCTGCGGATCGTCGGCGGGGTGCCCGAAACGATCAACCCGCCCACCTCGACCGGCGACCGCCGGGCGTTCGGCAACAACGACGCGGGCACCGTGGTCGGCTCGTTCAACAACATGGGCTCGCACGGCTTCGTCCTCACCGGCAGCACCTTCACCACCTACGACGCCCCCGGCACCACCCAGGGCACCACCATCCGCGGCCTGAACAACCCCGGCGACTTCGTCGGGGAATACGACGACACCAGCGGCGTGCAACAAGGCTTCGTCCAGCTCTCCGCGTCCTCGGGCGGAACCTTCCAGACCGTCACGGTGCCGGGCGCGACATCGACCACCGTGCGGGCGATCAACGATTCGGGACGCATCGCAGGTTTCTACATCGACGCCGCCACCGGGGCCCTGCGTGGCTACGTCAGCGACGACGGCCTGGCCTTCACCCCCATCGACCACCCCGACCCCGCCGCGGTGAGCACCCTCATTGGCGGGATCAACAACGACGGCGTCCTCGTCGGCGCCTGGCTCGCCGCCCTCGGCTCCCCCGAAAGCCAACCCGCCCGCGGCTTCATCCGCGACGCCACCGGCACCTTCCTCCCCTTCGACCTCACCGGCGCCACTTCGACTTTGCCCATCGGCCTCAACGACCTCGGCCAAATCGTCGGCGAAGCCGTCGCCCCCGACGGCACCCGCTACGGCTTCATCGCTACGCCGATCCCCGAGCCCAGCTCATTGTGTGTTTTGGCGTTGAGCACTTTTTTTCTCGGCCGCCATTCGAGATAGACTGTGGCATTCCGCCGAGAGACATTCTTTGCCTGAACCAACTTGCATTGTGATTGGCGGCAAAGATGCGCTGAAGCTGAAAAAAATCACGAACAGCAAGCTTTCACATCGCATCGCGTTTGTTTGCGATGTGTCAGATGATTATGACCACATCACTACAAAGCGATTTGTATTACCGATACTAAAATTCGTATATGAAGCTCTTGGATGTGACGACATAAAAATTTTCCATGAAGGCTTTGAATCCTCAAGTCACAATTCATTCGACGCCTATGAGCAAGCGATTCCCAGTGACATCGGCGATTTAAATGTTCCATTATGGACGGAATTTAGGAGTGAAACCCAGCTAGCCGGTCTTATTGCCTGTGAACTATGGTGCACCATGGGTGGCCCATGGCCGTATCACGACTCATGTACTTTTGCACTCTATGTTTCTACCGCCCAGAAGGCAGAATCAATCATTGGATCGCTTAACGTGATATGCGAATCACTTCATATATCCATCCCAGAGCTAATTAAATTGCCTGAAAAATAGCCTTGGATCGTCATTATCCATTCATCCAAAGCATGGCCTGCGCGTTTTCCATCGTATCGATAAGAAGTGTACCCCTCCCCCCAATGAAACGCTTCACAGCCCTATTCGCTGCTTGCGCATTTTGTATTCGAAGACGTCCTTGCCTTCGGTCTGGACCTCGGTGGCCCGTTCCACAATTTCGTATCCCTGCGACAGGTAGAAATCGACTGCTCGTTTGTTGTTTTCAAAAACTTCAAGCCGAATCTCATATTTCGGGTCAAAATATGAATCGACCTCTTGCAACAACGCTTTACCTACACCCTGCCCATAAAACTCACGTAAAATAAAAAGTCGGATGACATCGACAACCTCATTGTTGAGATCGCTGCGTGCGTGCCCAATGATTCGCCCATTGCTCACCGCGACAACACTGTGGATATTGGGGTCATCGATTTCTAAGGCAATCAGCTCGGGCGTATGAACTTTATGCGATTGTGTTAAAAGCTCTTCGTCGGTCTGAATGCCGTGATAGGCATCCAACCAGATCTCGCGTAAGAGCGGCCCAATCTTGTCGCAGTCGCTTTCGTGGAGTGGACGAATCTCAAATTGAAATATAGGTTGCCGCTCCAAGACTGACCTCTTGGTATTGCGGTCGATTTGACTTAAGCGTCTGATCGACTCTCTTCGAGCGAGGGCTGAGGCTCGACTTGGGCTTCCGCGGGAGCAGATTGGGGCACGACCGCGTCGTGGGACTTGATGATGATGCCGTTCGCGGCGTAGCCGCCGAGGGCGAAGGCGGCGGCGGTGGTGATGGCGGCGCTGACGGTGAGGGTCGGGGCCTTGAGGTAGTGGACCTTCTCGTTGGTCTGGCCGAAGAAGCAGGTCATCGCGATGCGGAGGTAGTAGCCCGCGGAGATGGCGGAGTTGATCACGATGACGATGGCCAGGATGGTGTAGCCGGCGGTGAAGGTGCTGCCGATGAGGTAGACCTTGCCGACGAAGCCGGCGAGCGGAGGCATGCCCACGAGCGAGAGCATGGCGACGAGCATGATGCCGGCGAGGACGGGGTTCTTCCACCAGATGCCGGCGATGTCGTCGTAGGTGATGGTGTCGTGCTCGGTGTCGCCGCCCTCGATGGTCGGGTGCTTGGCGCGGATGCAGGCGAGCACGGCGAAAGAGCCGACCGTCGCCATGCCGTAGGCCAGCAGGTAGAACAGCACGGCCGAGACGCCGTTGCCCATCGCCCCGCCGACGACGTTTTCCGAGCTGGTCGCGACGTTCTCGGTGGTGAACCCGGCGACGAGGCCGGCGAGCAGATAGCCGGAGTGAGCGATCGAGCTGTAGGCGAGCACGCGTTTGAGGTTGGTCTGGATGAAGGCGAGCACGTTGCCCACGGTCATGGTGAGCACGGCGATGCCGACGAGCAGGTAGGCGATCGGCTCAGGCAGCGGGTTCCAGCCGACCAGGCCGATGACGAGGATCAGGGCAGCGAATCCGGCGGTCTTGGGCACGACCGCGAGGAAGGCGGTCACCGGGGTGGCGGCGCCTTCGTAGACGTCGGCGGCGTAGACGTGCATCGGCACGGCGGCGATCTTGAAGCAGAGCCCGAGGATGGCCAGCACCATGCCGAGGATCATCAGCGAGGACGGGCCGCCTTCCATCGCGGCGACGGCCTCGGCGATCTGGCCGAACTCGGTGAAGCCGGTGGCGCCGTAGATCAGGGCGAAGCCGTAGAGGAAGACCGCGGCGGACAGGGCGCCGAGGAAGAAGTACTTGATGGCCGATTCCTGGGCCGCGAGGCGGTCGCGGCTGGTGGCGATCATGACGTAGGTCGGCAGGCTGGTGAGCTCGAGGGCGAGGAACAGCCAGACGAGGTCGGTCGCCCCGGCGGTGAGCATGACGCCGGTGATCGAGAGCAGGAAGAAGCTGTAGAACTCGCCGCGGACCGCGTCGCCGGGGTTGAACTTGGCGGCGGATTCGGAGGACAGGCTCTGGCGGAGGCGTTCGGGCACGCCGACGTTGACCATGAGTAGCAAGAGGCCCATCGCCAGGGCGAGGCATTTGACGTAAGGCACGATCCCGCCGAAGCCCAGCGGGTGGGTCTCTACGGGAGAAAGGAGCGTGGCGATCCACGCAACGGCCATGGTGATGCCGGCAACCCAGGGGGTGGCCTTACGCCAAGCGACCTGCGGGGCGAGCCCGGTGACGAGGCAGAGCACCGCACCGGTGAGCATGATCATCTCGGGCCAGAGCGTGGCGAGTTTGTCGAGGAAGGGGTTCACTGGGCAGCCTCCCGCTCAGCTTGATACTCGGCGGCAACTTCCGCTATCAGTCCCGAAATATCGGCCGACCCGCTATAGCTAATCGACCCTGTACCGAACGCTTGTTTGATCTCTGCCCGGACATCGCGGCCAGCGATGGGTTCCACCATCAAGTCCATGTTGTAAAGGCGTTGCTTCGAAACTTCCATGCCGCTTGTGTCAAATTCAGCCACTTCGACTTCCGCCTCCGGCGAGCCGTGCAGCTTCGCGATCTCGGCTTTCACCGCGGCGGTGTTGGCTTGGACGACGGGTTCCATGCTGCTGAGCATCGGGGTGGGGTAGAGGCCCAGGACGACGCAGGCGACCGAGATCGGGCCGACGGTCATGACCTCGCGGCGGGACATGCCGTGGAAGGTCCGTTTGCTGATCGCGGCCTCGAAGACTTCCTTCTGCGGGACGTACTCGGGCAGTTTGAGCGGGCCGAAGCAGAGCCGGCCGACGCAGTAGAGCATGTAGATCGCCGCGAGGATCACGCCGGACGCAGCGGCCACCGCGAAGGACCAGCCCAGCACGCCGTCGGGCGAGTTGGCGGTGCCCATCATCGTGAGGAACTCGCCGACGAAGCCGTTGAGGCCCGGCAGGCCGACCGCGGCGAGGGCGAAGAGGATGAAGAAGAACGACCACATGGGCATCTCTTTGGCGAGGCCGCCCATCTCGCGGAGGTCGCGGGTGTGGAAGCGGTCGTAGAGCATGCCGAGGCAGAGGAAAAGGCCGCCGGACGCTAGGCCGTGGGCGATCAAGTAGTACATCGCCCCGGTCGCGCCAATGTCGCCGCCGTCGAAGGCGAAGAGGCCGAGCATGACAAAGCCCATGTGCGAGACAGACGAGTAGGCGATGAGCTTCTTCGCGTCGGTCTGGACCCAGCAGATCAGGGCGGTGACGATCACGCCGAGCACGGCGAAGACGCCGAGGTACGGGGCGAACAGCGCCGCGGCCGCGGGGGCGAGCGGGATGGCGATGCGGAGCAAACCGTACGGGCCGAGCTTGAGCACGAGGCCCGCGAGGTCGACCGAACCGGCGGTCGGGGCTTCGGTGTGGGCCAGGGGCAGCCAGGTGTGGAACGGCCACATGGGCGTCTTGATCGCAAACGCCGCGAGGAACGAGGCGAGCACCCAGCACTGCTCGGTGACGCTCATGGCCTGGCCGGACTCGATCAGAGCGACGATCTCGAAATTCCACTCGCCGGTCTGGTTGAAGTGGAACCACGCGACGTAGAGGATGCCCGCCAGCAGGAAGACCGAGCCGGTGAAGGAGTAGTAGAAATAGACCTTGGCGGCCTTTAGCTTGTTCTTGTGGCCGAACATCCCGATGAGGAACAGCAGCGGGATGAGGCTGAACTCGAAGCAGGCGTAGAACATCAGCACGTCACGGGCGATGAACGTACCGATGAGGCAGGCCTCGAGGATGTGCAGCCAGAAGTGGAACGCCCGCATGTCGTGGTCGACTTCGAGCAGCGAGCCAAGCACCACGACCGGCATAAGGAATGTCGCCAAACCTACGAGCCAGATGGACACGCCGTCGACGCCGAACTGGAAGGTCAGACCGAACTGCGGCAGCCAGGGCACCTCAGCCGAGAGCTGCATGACGTGGGGCTGGCTCCAGTCGAAGGCCCAGAACACCACGCAGGTCATGAGCAGCGAGATGCAGGACGTCGTCGCCGAGTAGATCCACGCGACCTTACGCTCGCTCAAAGCGGGGATCGGCAGCAGGAGCCCGGCGGCAAAAAGCACGGGCAGGTAGAGCTGCAGCGAAATGATCCAGGCGGGGTCCATCAGGTAGAGGTCTCTCGGGGTCGCAGTCGGCGAAGCTTAGGTCGGGGTCAGTGAACGGTCAGGCCATATCCCGGGATACTTCCGGGGGCCAGGGGTTAACGGTTGACGGCCATGAAAATCAGCAGGGCGAAGATCGCCACGCCCATCACCATGCCCAGGCCGTAGCCTTGGAGTCGGCCGGACTGGGCGGGCCGCACACCGCGACCGATCATGGCGGGGATCCAGGCGACGAAGGCCACCAGGCCGTTGATGATCATGGCGTCGACGACGTAGAACAGGCCGCCGGCCCGCTTCAGGGGCTGCACGAACATCCAGTCGTACAATTCGTCGATGTAGTACTTGTTTTCCAGCAGCTTTACGATCGGGGTGAACGTCTTGGCGAGGCTTGCCGTCAACGGACGGTTGATCCAGAAGAAGAACGCGGCCAACGCGATGCCCGCGACGGCGAGGATCGAGCTGAGGATGATCATGAAGTTGTGCGGGTCCATGCCCATGATGTAGGTGTGGTGGACCTTGTCGCCGTGGGCGTCGCCGTGATGGGCGAGGTCGAGCACGGGTACGGTCACCGGGTTGGCGGTGGAGTAACCAATGATGTTCTCAAACCAGTGCAGCTTGTAACCCAGCACACCGAAGATGATCGCGCCGATCGCCAGCACCACCAGCGGAGCGTTCATCGGCAGCCAAGGCATCTCGTGGGGCTCGTGGGCGTGATGATCATCGTGGTCATGCTCTTCGTCGCCCTCGGCGTGGGTTTCTTCCTCGTGATGGTGCTCATCACCCATCTCGAACTTCTCTTCGCCCATGAACACGGTGAACCACAGGCGGAAGGTGTAAAAGGCCGTGAGGAACGCGGTGATCACGCCCAGCAGGGTGACAAAGAGGTAGAGCTGGTTGTGGTCAAGGCCGTAGGCCAAGGCATCGCCGAGGATCAGGTCCTTCGACCAGAAGCCCGCGGTGATGAAGGGGAAGCCCGCCAGCGACAGGCAGCCGACAAACATCAGCCAACACGTCACCGGCATCTTGTGCCGGAGGCCGCTCATGGTGCGGATATCGAGTTGCCCCGCCAGGGCGTGCATGACGCTACCCGCGGTCAAGAAGAGCAGCGCTTTGAAGAAGGCGTGGGTGAACAGGTGGAACACCGCCCCATCAGTCGAGAGCGCACCGACGCCTACGAACATGTACCCGAGCTGGGACACCGTCGAATAGGCGAACACCCCCTTGAGGTCGTTGCAACACAGCGCGATGGTCGCGGCGAACAAAGCCGTGCAGCCCCCCACCACCGCCACGGTCGGCAGCGCTGCGGGAGACAGCTCGAACAGCGGGATGCAACGGGCGATCAGGTAGACGCCGGCCGTAACCATGGTCGCGGCGTGCACGAGGGCCGACACCGGCGTCGGGCCGGCCATCGCGTCGGGCAGCCAGACGTACAGCGGAATCTGAGCCGATTTACCGAATGCACCGACCATCAGCAGGAACGGGATCCAGAGGTCCGCCGCGGTCGGGTTGTACGCCCCCGCCGCGAGCATCTCGACGTTGTGCCGGGCCGCTTCGAGCATGACGCTGAGCTGGACGGTGTCGTACCGCTGGTAGCAGAGGAAGATGCCCAGCAGGAAGCCGAAGTCGCCGACACGGTTGACGATGAACGCCTTCTTCGCCGCCGAGACCGCAAACGGCTTGTCGTAGTAGTACCCGATCAGCAGGTACGAACACGCCCCCACGCCCTCCCAGCCCAGGAACAGCAGCACCAGGTTGTCGGCCATGACTAGCGTGGTCATCGAGAAGATGAACAACGCCACATACGTAAAGAACCGCCAATACCCCGGGTCCCCCTTCATGTAGCCCGTGGCGTAGATCGCGATCAGGCAGCCCACGCCGCATACAACGCCCAGCATCACCATGGTGAGCGGGTCGAGGAAGTAAGACATGCCCAGGCGGAAGTCGCCAAAGGCGATCCAGTTGTAGAAGTCGACCGTCTCGGGGCCGCCCAGGTTCATCCACACGATCATCGCAATGACGAACGAGGCACCGACCGCCCCGGCACAGATCGGCGCGGCGAGCTTCTGCAGCTTGTCCTTCAACGCGATCACAGCGATCAACAGCGCCGCGAGGGCGGGGAGCCAAGGGATCAGGATGACGGCAAGGTTGCCCATGATCGAATCGATTTCCTATCCACGCATGCTCGACCACGCCGAGGCGTCGAGGGTCTGTTTTCGGCGGAACAGCAGGACGACCAAGCCTAAGGCCAACGCCGCTTCTGCCGCCGCGATGGTCAGCACAAAGATCACAAAGGTCTGCCCCGTGAAGTTGCCGTGGAACGCGCTGAACGCGACCAGCGTGACCACGACGCCCTGGAACATCATCTCGGTGCACAGGAACATCACGATCAGGTTGCGTCGGCTGACGAAGCCGATCAGCCCCAGCACGAAAAGCACCGCCCCGGTCAGGAGGTAGTGCGAGAGCATCGGGCTGGACAGGGCAAGCAGTGAACTCATGATGGGGCCGCCACCTCCGTCGTGGCCGACGAATCAGCGGACTGGGTTTCTTCTTCGCCTTCGTCCTCGTCGTGGATCTGCGTCTTGGCGATGACCACGGCACCGATCAGGGCCAGCAGCAGGATCACGCCTGCGAGTTCGATCGCCAAGGGGTGGGCTTGGAATAGGTCGAGGCCGACGCGTTCGACGTTGGTGAGTTGCTCTGCCATTACGGGCTCGTCGTTTTCATCGAAGACCGGCTGATCGTTCTCATCCAAAAACTGCTCACCCGGGTTGCCCGAAGGGGTCCCAAGGGCCGAATTTTTCCCCGCGTCGCTGCGGTCGGTGAGGATGGTTCTGATAACGTCCTGATCTTTATCCGCTGCGGCGGCGAGATTCTTTTCCATTGGCTGGAAATACACACTCAACACCACCGCCAGCAGCAGAAAGCCTGCTGCGGCAGCCCACATCGGCTCGCTGGCGAAGCGTTCGTACTCCGGGCCGTCGTCTTTTTCTTCGAAGCTGCGCGGCGGGGTTGCGAGCATGATGACGAACAT
>JBCCWB010000169.1:0-9493 GCA_039194345.1 Planctomycetota bacterium | reverse complement strand
GTGAAGATCCTGTTCCTGCCCGACCAGCACCTGGGCCGCAACACCGGCGCCGCGGCGGGCTTCGACCCCGCAACGCAGATGTGCGTCTGGGACCCCCGCGACGCGGATGGCATGGGCGGCTGCACCGAAGATCAGCTGCGCGACAGCACATTCATCCTGTGGAAGGGCCACTGCTCGGTGCACAAGCTGTTCCGCCCTGAGCACATCGATCAGCTCCGCGCCGAGTGGCCGGACGTGACCGTCATTGCCCACCCCGAGTGTGCGTACGAGGTCTGCCAAAAAGCAGACCTAACCGGCAGCACCGAGGGCATTATCAACGCGATCGACAACGCCGAGCCCGGCAGCCGTTGGGCCATCGCCACCGAGGTCCACCTGGTCAATCGGCTGTGCAACGCCGCCGCCGAGCGTGGCGTGACCGCCCGCATCCTCAGCGAGTGCCAATGCCTGTGCACCACGATGTACCGCATCGACCTGCCGCACTTGCTGTGGATCCTGGACCACCTGGCCGAGGGCAAGGTCCTCAACCAGATCAGCGTCCACCCCGAGGCCCAGCGCCAAGCGATGCTCTCGCTCAACCGCATGCTCGACATCACCGCCAAGGGCAGCGCCTCTGCATCGACGCAGTCCCCCGCCTTGCCGATCGATTAGTGACCAGCGGCTCTCTCGCTTGATCTATTCGCTATAGTTTCGCGGACTTGGGGGCTGGGCTGTAGGGATGTTCCTCTTTTTCGACCGGGGGTGCGAGGCCTACACTCTTCGCGAGTTTTCATTCCGTTTCTTTGACAGATCTTTTTTCGATATGACTACTTTTCGACGCTCAACGCTTGGTACCGCTCTCTTCGCCTCGGCAATCGTGCTCTCGATGGGCTGCAGCCAGCAGACGGTCACCGACCGAACCCCCGTGCCCGGCGTGGCTGGCGCGGTGGACACCGATGGCTTCACCACCTTCATCAATGCAAGCGAAGCCCTGAGCCTCGTCGAAGCTGCAGGAGACGAGTTGGTCCTGATCGACGCCCGTAAGCCCGACGCCTATGCGAAGGGCCACCTGTCCGGTGCGATCAACCTGCCCCCCAATGTCTGGCGCACGCCCAAGACCAAGCCTGGCGAAGGGCCTAGCCGACACTTCTACCGCGAGGGTGCGGATGACAGCGGTCCGCTCGACGCGGCGTACTACAACCGAGCACTGGGTGCCGCGGGTCTCTCGGCAGACGCACCCGTTTTGGTTTACGGCAACCATGCCGGCAAAGGCGACGGCTCGGTCCCCGTGATGGTGCTGCACCTGCTCGGCCACCAAGGCAAGGTCTACTTCCTCGACGGCGTCGGGACCCAGCGCCTGACCGAAGCGGGTTTTGTGCTCGCCACCGCATCCGCCGTCCGGCCCGCGACGACATACACCGCCCAGCCGAAAGACGACGCGGTGTGGGACCTGGCCGACGTTAAGGCTTATGTCGACAACCCCGACCCCAGCGTGGTCCTCTGGGACAACCGCACGCCCGAAGAATGGGACGGCACCGAAAAACGCGGCAACGCCCGCGGCGGCCACGTCCCCGGCTCGGTCTACCTGGGCTTCAGCGACCTGTTCACCCCAGGCGAGGCCAAGACCGTCCTCGAACGCGAGGCGATGAAAAATAAGCTCGTGTCGGCGGGCATCACCCCCGACAAGACCGTCGTGATCTACTGCCAGACCTCGACCCGCGTCGCGTTACCGTACCAAGCGCTCCGCGAGATGGGTTACGACAAGGTCGCGATCTATGATGGCTCGATGTCCGAGTACGCCAACCTGGACGACACCAAGCTCGAGCTGCCGTAAGCGGGCGTTCCCGCATCAATACGGAAAATTGTGCGGGGCGTGCCAGGTGCTGCCGAAGCCGCCACCGCGTCCGCCCATCAGGGTGGGGCGACGCACGCTGTCCTGATCACTGATCCCAGCGTGGGTGCCCATACGCCGGATGTGCGGCGTCTCAGGCAACAACGGCTGGAAGTTCCTTCGGAACCGGGCCCAACCTTCACTCAACCAATTCGCCACCTTGAGGGTCGTACGCACCGGCAACTCATGGACCCAACGCGACGCGCGGGCCGAGGCGCTGTCAGCTATGGCTTTGCCTGCCGTTTCAGGCAAATGGCTAAGCCTCGAAACCACCGGGTTGAACGGCTGCGCGGGGATCGGCGCGGTCTTGATCTTCTTGGATGTCGGGGGCGGGACCTGCGGTCCGCTCTGGCTGTTGATCCCGGGGCCGACGCCAACGTTAAATCGAGATATCTGCATCACGGGTCTCCTATAGGGGTGCGCGTGAAGTGAATCGCCCCACCCTGGTGATCGGGGCGGGGCGTGGGGTGTTGCAAGAGACCCAGGAAATATTTTGTTGCTGCCGATACTAACCGGCATCGGCGGCGGGGCGATCAATCCTTGATCGCGGCCTTGTATTCTTTCTCTTTGATCTCGCCGACCTCGGCGTTGGTCAGGGTGACCTGTTTGCCGGTCTTCATGTCCTTGAACTGGATCACGCCGGACTTGTTGTCCTTGCGGTCCCAGTTGGTGGTGTAGTAGATCTTTTCGGTGGTGGGGTCGGTGATCTCGTAGTAGGTGCACCCCGAAGCAGATAAGACAAATCCGAGTATGGCGAAAGTGATCGCATGGGAAATATTCATAAAATTATTCTAAATCCGAGTGGTCAAAACACAACATCCAGACGGCGATAAAGGCTCACCATTTTGTGGGTGGCAGCAACGGCCCTCTGAGGAGGATGTCCATGATCGTGATGTAACCTCTGGTCCTCCGACCTAGCGGCTAGATGCGGAGCGACGGCGAAGGCCGAGCAAGGGGATTACTGCCAGAGTGATCGCGCCAGACGGGGACGGCACAATAATAAGCTGGGCGGATTGCCCGGGACCTTCGCCTGAGTTGACAAAAGCATGGAAGAAGCCCGAACTGTCAGTGTCGGCAGGATTGCCGACCCGACCCGTCATCGCGATCGAGTAATCGAAATTTACATCACCATTTGCGATCCACTCATTTACCAGATCAGTGATGTCCCATTGCTCGATCCCTGTGCCGGTAATCGATACAGTATCTTCAACCGCGCCAAATTCAGTTGAATTGAAATTTACGTACGACAGTGGGTCGCTTGATGACGAGTCCAGGCTCGGATCAATCGTTGTAGGGTCGCTGGTGACGCGGTGTGCAGAAATTGCGAACGGGTCAGTGACACTGGGCACGGTGCCAAATGCGCGAGTGGCGGTTTCTACCTCCAAGACCGCGTTGGACACAGGTCCCGTGAATTGTGAGGGATCGAAATCGAAGGTGAAATAGGTTGTCTCTTCCCAAGTACCGACCGTGCCACCGCCGCTTTGGAGGAAGGGGTCGGGAGTGGAGACGCCGATTGTTGGACGCCCCGCGTCGCGGACAAAGGGAGCCCCGAAAGCCCAGGCGGTGGTGAAAAAATCTTCTTCCACCGGGACGACGATGTTGGCTGAAGCCAGCCCTGATGCCCCCAAAGTAACTGTTGCAATCGCCGCTGCCGAAAAACTACGAACGTACTTGTTGCTCATCATATTCCCCTACTTTTATCTAATTGGTTGCTGGCAAAAGCAATACGAATGCTTTGATGTTTGACACGGGATGTCGCTAGTAAATTGAGAATAAATCTCAACGGCTAGCGTATCCAAACCCCCAGAATTGTCAATATCGGGTGCGGAAAAGGTAGGTCGGTAGAAACAGGTACTGCCTGTTTCTATCAAAAATAGATTACCAGCGGTCACGCCGGTTTAGTCACGCGGGGTTCGAGGAACATATTGCTATACCCGAGGTGGGCTACCGGATGTGCGCCAGCTTGTTCAGCCCGTTGTACGCCGCGACTTTGTAGGCCTCGGCGAGCGTCGGGAAGTTGAACACGTTGTTGATGAAAAACTCGGCGGTGCCGTCGAGGGCCATTACCGCCTGGCCGATGTGGATCAGCTCGGTGGCCTGAGTGCCCATGACGTGGACGCCGAGGATCTTGTGCGTCTCCTGGTGGATCAGCATCTTGAGCATACCGTCCTCATCACCGAGGATCTTGCCGCGGGCCAGCTCCTTGTAGCCGGCGATGCCCGCTTCGTAAGGGATGCCTTCCTCGGTGAGCTGCTCTTCGGTCTTACCGACCATGGAGATCTCCGGCACCGCGTAGATGCCGTAGGGGAACAGGGCGGTGTTGTAGTTGCCCACGTCCTGGCCGAACGCGTGACAGATCGCCCGCCGACCCTGCTCCATGGAGGTCGAGGCGAGCGCCGGGAAGCCGATGACGTCGCCCGCCGCGTAGACGTGCTCGACGTTGGTCTGGTAGTTGTCGCTGACCTTAAGCCGTTCGCGGTCGTCGAAGGTGATGCCCACGTTGTCCAGGCCGAGGATGCCGCAGACCCCCTGACGCCCAACGGCGTACAACAGCGTCTCGGCGTGGAGCTTCTTGCCCGACTCGAGCTCGGCTTGAACGAGTTCGCCCTTGCCGTTGCCGTTGCTGTCGCCCACGCCGCGGTCGTGCTCTACCTCACGGATCGCGCTGACCTTCTCGCCCAAACGCAGCGTGATGCCTTCTTGGCGGAGGAAGTACTGGAACGCACCGGCGATCTCCTGATCGAGGAAGCCCAGCACCTGATGCCGACCTTCGACGAGGGTGACGCGCACGCCCAGCGTCGCCATGATCGAAGCGTACTCGGTGCCGATGACGCCGCCGCCGACGACGATCATGGTCTTGGGCAGGCGGTCGAGCTTGAGTAGCTCGTCGCTGGTCATGATCGTCGTGCCGTTGAACGGGATCGTGCCCGGCCGGGCGGGCTTGGTACCGACGCTGACCAAGAACTTGTCCGCCGTAAGCATCTCGGTTTCGTCTTCCCGGACGATCTGCAACAGGTTCGGCCCCTCGAAGTGGGCAGCGCCCCAGATCAGGTCGATGCCGTTGCGCTCGAACTGCCCGCGGATGACGTCCCACTCGTGGCGGATGACGTTCTGCGATGCGGACATCAGGTCGGCCACGGTGATGGTTTTCTTGACGCGGTAGGCTTCGCCAAAGAGCCCCCGACGGTTGGTGCCGGTGAGCTGGATGACCGCTTCGCGGAGCGTCTTGGACGGGATGGTGCCGGTGTTGATCTGGGCGCCGCCGAGGACGTTGTTCTTCTCGATGATGGCGACCTTTTTGCCGAGCTTGGCCGCTTGGATCGCGCCCTTCTGGCCGGCAGGCCCGGTGCCGATGATGATCACGTCGTAATGTTTCATGTCCCTGATCTTTCTTGAGGTGTCTCGACCGTCAGGATCGACACAGACGGCCCTCGGCGTGAGCGAGTCACAGGCGGCCCCGATAATACCTTCCGGCAACCGGCTCGTGGAAAAAGTCGATCAGTTATTCCGACCTTTCGCGCATCTCCCGACGCCGCATCGGCATCGAGTCGATCAGCCCGAACACCTCATCCATCGCCACCGGCTGAGCTCGCCGAAGCTTCACGCCCGTATCCTTGCCGACGAGTAGCACCGCGAACGTCTGGCTCTCATCGATGCCGTAACGCATTTTTAGCGCGGCTGGATCAATATCGTGGTCTTGGCCGTACACCGTAACCCGGTTTCCAATTACTTCGATCACGACCATCTTCCGATCGGCGAGCGCGGCGTTCTGGCCAGTAAGTCTCCGTCGTTGCTCGTCAAGCGCTGACAGGTTCTCGTGAGTGGCGAAGATCAACAATGGCCGGTGCGACCACGTGTACTGGTCTAGGTCAAGCGGAGGCAAAGATGCGGTATCACCCCCGTTTTTCTGGGAGCTCGATGTCGTTACATCGGATTGATGTGAGTTCGGACTGGCACATCCACCAAAAGCTGTTAAAGCAAGCCCAAATATAAGAAGCATACGGAACATCTAAAAAGCATAGTGCCCGAATCCTGTCTATCCCACTCAAAGAATCGCATTAATGGTAAATCGGTGATTTGGGCATCTATCAGGAGTTGCTTTCGCACTAGACTGGTCGTTATCGATTTTGAAAGGATCACGGTAATGACGCGTCTTTGGTGTGTGTGGGTCACAGGTACGTTGTTGGCAACCGTTTCACTGTTCCAAGCGGGGTGTTAAAGCAGATATCAAGAGACGACACTGAACCGCGGCTACGCTTCTTTGGTGCTTACGGCGGGAACCAAGGACGATGGCCGAGTGGGCGAATGGTCCTTCGATGGTGGCTGGCCCCCGGAGATGTCGAAAAGCCAGGCACTGCGTGTGAGATACGAGAGCACGGCCGGACCGACGTTCTACGAAAGTATTGTTTGGCCGTTTCAAGGAGATGGTGGAGCGGGCCTTTCGGAGCAGTCGGAGTCGGGCGTGGAACTATCGAGTGAGCTCGTCACGTTGCGCCTGGAGATGGAGGCGGGCTACGCCGACCGAGGAACGTTTGCGTTGGAGTTCAGCCCGGGTGTGCCCGATCGGTACGCGGGACGTTTGGCCGGTACGCCGCGCGGCGACCTGATGCTCCGGGTGTGGCGGTCGCAGATGAGCGGTTCGGCGTTAGACGAACTAATCGCGGCTCAGGATTCGGATCTGCTGACATGGGATGACGCCGTAAGGTTGTATCGAGCGGGAGTTTCGGGGGATTGGTTGGCTCAACTTCGCAGCCCTCGCCCCGTGTCGGAGCCCAAGTCACGGGTTAACGCTCAGCCCGTTTCGCGCGATTACAGCGTAGACGACATCGTTAGTATCAAACGTAACGGATTGGATCCGAATTGGATCGCGTCGTGGCAGGCTATCGGGTACGGGGATGAGATTAGAGATCTGATCACGATCAAACGTAACGGGCTAAAAGTAGACAGAGCTATACGTTTTACAGAAGCATTCAATCGCCTACTCAGCATCGATGAGCTTATCCGTATCAAACGTAACGGACTCTCGGCGGATGAGGTCGCAGGCTTCCACCGAACGGGATATGACTTGACGATTAACCAAGCGGTGACCCTCAAGCAGAACGGCATAAAAAAAGAATTTGCAGAAGAAATGAATCAACCGGGCTTCCAGCTGTTGGGAATCGACGAACTGATCACCCTTAAACGCAATGGGATTAGCCCTGAATTGGTGCGCAAGCTTCGCCCGGCTCGAGAGCCCGAAGAAGCCTCTTGAACGTTATTAAAAAAGCCCACGGATGATTCATCCGTGGACTTCGAGTTTGTTTGGTTGTGGCGCTATCGCTTACTTCGCCGCGGCGTAGAGCTCGGCGACCTTGTCCCAGTCGATGACCGAGAAGAAGGCTTCGATGTAGTCGGGGCGGCGGTTCTGGTAGTTGAGGTAGTAGGCGTGTTCCCAGACGTCGAGGCCGAGGATCGGCACGCAGCCGCAGTCGCAGGTGTCGACGTTCATCAGAGGGTTATCTTGGTTGGGCGAGGAGCAGACGCAGAGCTTGCCGTCGGGCAGGACACCCAGCCAGGCCCAGCCCGAGCCGAAGCGGGTGGCGGCGGCGTTGCTGAACGATTCCTTGAACGCGTCGAAGCCGCCGAGGTCGGATTCGATGGCCGCGGCTAGGTCGCCGGTGGGGGCGTTTCCTTCGGACGGGGCTTTGAGCGTGCTGAAGAACAGGCGGTGGTTGTAGTAGCCGCCGCCGTTGTTGCGGACGGCGGGGGACATGTCGCCGGCGAGGATCTCTTCGATGGTCTTGTCGGCGTCGGGGGTGCCCTCGATCGCGGCGTTGAGCTTGCTGGTGTAGGCCCCCCAGTGCTTCTGGGAGTGGATTTCCATGGTCTTCGCATCGATCGCTGGTTCCAGGGCATCCAGGGCGTAGGGCAGGGCGGGCATCTCGAAAGCCATCAAGCAGCTCCTTTGGGAGGTTCGGGTAACAAAAACGTTGTTCGCAGCGTACCCCCGGTCGTCCGGGCGCTGCCTAGCGGGGGAGTTTAGGCCGACGCTGGAACAGGGTCAAGGTTGTCAGCCCGATTAGGCTTTTCCGTAAATGCATGAAAGAAAAAGATTAAACGAATATTTGGGGAATCGATGAGAAAAAATGAACCAAATCGGGATTAAATCAGTACGATTTACTGTTTAACCCTTGGGTCAGTGCGAGCGTGGTCGTGAGCAATAAAGCGGCTGCGGGCGTGGTTGACTCCAAGTGCCTGCTTCGATTCGTTTCTTTATTGCTGAAAGGCTCACGCACGATGCCCAGCCTCGCCCCGCAATCCCCCGCCTCCGCCCGTCCGAACACCAAGGCCGCGGCGACCACCCTCACCCTCACCCACGACCCCGAGTCGATGATTGACTCGGCCCCGAGCGCCAAGCGGGCCAAGCGTGCCCTCCGCCCCGAGGAGCGTGCCACCCTCGAACGCCTGCTCACCGAGAAGTACGAATACGTCGATCACGAAGCATTCGACCTGCCCCACGCCAAGGCGTACAAGCAGTTGTTCCTCGACCCCGAGCCCGTGCCCGTGCCGGACGTGTCGTGGTACCACGGGCTGATGGACCCTACGACCTCGGCCGCCGACGACACCGCCAGCCTCACTAAGAAGGCCGCGAACAACACCGGCAGCGTCCTGCTCACCGCGGCGCAGGAACGCGTGCTGTTCAGCCAGTACAACTACTGCCGGCTGCGCGTCTGCCGTTTGCGTGACCGCCTGCTGGGCGTGCGCCCCGACGGCAGCAAGAGCCGAGCCAAGCCGCTCACCGAGTACGGCAGGCGTAAAGCCCAACGCGAGATGCTCGACTGGTACGTCCGCGCCGATGCGCTGCGGACCCAGATCGCCGACACCAACCTCGCGCTGGTGCTGGCCATGGCCAAGCGGACCCGCATGCACCCCGGCGACTTCCCCGACCTGATTAGCGAAGGGAACATGGCGTTGCTGCGTGCGGCGGACAAGTTTGATGTCAGCCGCGGCTTCAAGTTCTCGACCTACGCCTGCCGTGCGATCCTCAAGGCGTTTTCGCGTCAGGGGATCAAGTTCACCAAGTACCGCGGCATGTTCCCCGTGGAGTACGATCCGTCGTTTGAGCGGTCCAACTACCAGTCGGAGAAGAACGCCGCCCACGAGGACGACTGCGCGGATGAAGTTCGCCAGATTGTTGTGGACAACCGTGCGGACTTGTCCGACGTGGAGCGGACCGTGGTGGCGGCCCGTTTCAACGTGAAGCCCGACCAGCCGCGTCGCCGCCGTGCACGCAAGGCCGAGGTGGAAGCGCCGAAGTTCACCAAAGGCAAGGTCGACCCGAACCAGCGGTCCGAGGACTACCAGCTGCCGGACGTGCTGCGCGACCGCGGCCCGGACGAGAAGCCGTTGACCCTCGAACAGGTCGGTAAGCTCATCGGCGTGACCAAGGAACGCGTCCGCCAGATCCAAAACAAGGCTCTTATCAAGATCCGTGAGACGCTCGAAGACGAGTACCTCAAATGACCCATCCGGGTGCGAACCCAAAGCGCCCGACCTGACCCCGCCCGCCTCGATCCCGTATCGGCGTGGGCGTTTTTTATGGGTTTGGCCCTGCGAGGAGGGATGATAGCACGCGATGGAGACCTG
>JBCCWB010000168.1:0-9500 GCA_039194345.1 Planctomycetota bacterium | reverse complement strand
GACGCTCAAGGACAACGTCCTGAAGTCGATGGTCTTCGCTGAGCTGATCAACAACATGCCCGCCACGCTGCGTCTGACCGACCTCGAGTTGCAGACCAAGGTCGCCAAGAACGGTGCCCCTAAAGCTCGTACTGCGATCCAGCGTGAAAAGATGCGTCAGAAGGGCACGGGCCAAAAAGAAGTTCAGGTTGTGCCGACGGTTGTCGAAATCACCCTGATCGGGATGGCCCCGACCGACGTGGAGATCTCCGACTACATCGGCAGCCTCAACGCCCACGAGTTATTCCGTAACGTCAGCCTGGCTTTCGTGGAAGAAGCCAAGAAGGAAGAGAACGTGATGCGTAAGTTCCGCATTGAACTCGCACTCGATCGCGACTTCGACACCAGTGAATTCGAGCCCACCCTCGCCGACCGTGAGTTGGAGATCGATCCGACGGGCGAAACCCTGCAGATCAACCCCGAGGGCGAATTCGTCCGTCCCACCGAATCGCTCGGTTCGGTTGAAACCGAGTAACTGCCGGAAACTTTAATCCGCGTCCCCTGGACGTGTGACCGAACTTGAGACCTGATTAACACCCAACGGCAAGCTGCCGGAGAAACACCATGCGATTTGGTATCCGAGAAATCCTGTTCGTCCTGATCCTACTGGCCATCCCGGGCGGTTGGTACATGGCCGTGGCCAAGCCACGCCTCGAGAAGAAGATGCAACGCACCGAGGACATCGCCAAGGTCGAGTCCAAGATCAAGTCGGTCGAGAAAGCGACCGCCGGGATCGACGACCTTCAGGCCGAGATCGAGAAGCTCCAGAACGCCATCAACCACTTCCAGAGCATGCTGCCTAGCGACCGCGAGGTCGAGACCCTGCTCCGTGAGGTCTGGGAGCTGGCCGGTGAACACGACCTGAACGCCAAGAGCGTGCGTCCGGACAAGATCGTCCCCGCCGCGCAGTACGCCGAGCTGCCCATCATGATGGAAATCGTGGGTGACTTCGACGGCTTCTACGACTTCATCCGCGATATCGAGAAGCTCCCCCGGATTACCCGCATGCCTCGGATCAAGATCGAGCGTGAATCCAAAGAGGATGGCGGCGTGGTGAAGGCCGAGATGACGCTCAGCATCTTCTTCGAAGGCGATGACGCTGGCGACATCCGCTCCTAACCAACCACGGGCTCATGCCAATTTGCACGCCCGCCATTATTTGAACCGACCCTAACCCCCGCGGCACGACCGCCGATCCACCCGACAAGGGAAACCCGATGAGTGAGTTTGAAGATTTCGACAACCCGCTAGACGAACACGTCGATGAAGAGCCGCAGACCATGTCCCTCATGGGCGGCATCGCTGGCGGCGGCGCATTGCCTGGCGACGAGTTCGCCATCGGCAGTGGCAATGAGAGCAAGAAACTTGCTCAGCAATCTCTGCTCATCGGCCTGACGGTCACGGTGGTTGCTTTCGGAGCGTTGGCGTTGATGCGGGTGACGCAGAAGGATGCTAGTGCCGCCGGTATCTCACAAGAGACCATGAAGTTCATGACCGAGTTAGAGAGCCGGATCGCAAATATGGACAAGATGTCCGACAACGATCCATTTAGCTCGGCCAATATTAAACGGCTGTTCCAAGATACCGACGATATCGTCGCTGCGATCGAAGACGACCCCACCGAGAAACAGGTCCCGCTCGCGCTGGTGCAGATGAACCCGTTCACCTCGGTCCATCAAAAAGCAGACCCCGTGGCCGAGCAGATCGACAACGAAGCGATCCGCGAAGCCGAGCGTACCGCCAAACTCCAGTCCCTCTACGGCGAACTGGCCCGCATTGAGATCCAGAGTCTCGTCGGCGGCAAGCGCCCCGCAGCGTTCATCGGCGGCGACCTGTTCAAGGTCGGCGACAAGGTCGGCAGCTTCGTCATCACCGAAATCGACAACCGTCGGATCGCCTTCGACGCCCCCGGATTTGAGCTACGCCCCGGGGAATCCGCGTTCGCATTGGGCATGAAGACCGACCGTTGATACATGACGCGGGCACACCACGCCCGCAGCAATCGAAGCGCAGGGGAGAAGCGCCATGGAACGATTTGAACACGACAGCAATGCGCTGCCTGTGCCCGCCAGCCAGGTCGGGCTCAAAGACCTCTGGGCCCCGTCGTCTACCGCCTTGGTGGCCGTCCGGGACCTGGGCAAGTCGCTCGAAGCCAGTGGCGTTATTAGTGCCGCTCAGCTCGCGACCGCCCGAGGCGTGGCGGAGAAGACGCCCGGCAAACCGCTGGCTGACATCTTCTTCGATATGGGGGTGAATGAGGTTGAGTTACAGCAGACGCTGGCCAGCATTTCGCACATGGCCTTCGAACGCATCGATCCGCAGAACCTCGAGGCGGCGAAGTTCATCAACCGCTTGAGCTTGGCTTATTGTCAGGAGCACGGCGTGATGCCGCTGCGGTATGCAGGCTCACGGCTGGTGGTTGGTGTGGTCCACGTGGACGACTTGGTACTTCTCGACGAGCTGCGCCACAAGGTTGGCCAATCGATCAAGCCTGTGGTGGTCACGCGTGGTGACATTGAGGCCGTGGCCGAGTCCTTGAAGAGCGATGAGACCGAAGACAACTCGGTCTCGATGGACGATGTCCTCGAGGGCATCGACGAAGACGACGTCGAAGTGGTTGAGGACAGTAACGACGACCTCGATCTCGAGAAGATGGCTGGCGAGTCGCCGGTCATCCGCTACGTCAACTACCTGATCTTCAACGCGGTCAAGGAAGGCGCGTCTGACATCCACATTGAGCCGCAAGAAAAGAAAATCCGCGTGCGATACCGCATCGACGGCGTGATGTTCGAAGCGACGAACCCGCCGAACCAGATGCGGTCTGCGATCATCTCGCGGATCAAGATCATGGCGAACCTCGACATTGCCGAGCGCCGCCTGCCTCAGGACGGCCGTATCCGTGCCATGGTGCACGGCCGTAAGCTCGACCTGCGTGTCTCGACCTTGCCGATGGTTCAGGGCGAGAAATGCGTGATGCGTATCCTCGATACGCGATCGATTCAGGTCGACCTCGATGACCTGGGCATGGACCAGGACAGCCTGCATATCTGGAAGCACCAGATCAGCCAGCCCCACGGCATCGTGCTGGTGACCGGCCCGACCGGTTCGGGTAAGACGACTACGCTCTACGCTTCGCTGGGCAAGATGGACCGCGAGAAGCTGAACATCTCGACCGCTGAGGACCCGGTTGAATACCACCTCAACGGCATCAACCAGACCCAGACACATGCTAGCATCGGCATGACTTTCGCGGCGGCGTTGCGGGCGCTTCTGCGTCAGGACCCCGACGTGATCATGGTCGGTGAAATCCGGGACGTCGAGACCGCCAAGACCGCGATCGAGGCATCGCTCACCGGTCACTTGGTGCTCTCGACCCTGCACACCAACGATGCGCCGTCCGCAATCACACGTCTGATCAACATTGGCGTTGAGCCGTACCTCATCGGTTCCGCGGTTAACGGCGTGTTGGCTCAGCGTCTGGTGCGGAAAATCTGCACCAACTGTAAGACCCAGACCGTGCCGGATGACGTCGTCGCCGAGCATTTGGCGATGCAGGGCATTGCGATGGATCAGGTCTGGACCGGCGCGGGCTGCGACAAGTGTCGGGGGACTGGGTACGCCGGTCGTCTGGGTATCTACGAGATGCTCGTGCTGAACGACAACCTCCGGGACCGCGTGGCGAGTAACCCGAACGTTACTGAATTCCGCCGGATGTGTGTCGAAGGCGGCATGGTGACGCTTCGGGAAGACGGTTTCCGCAAGGTGTCCAATGGGCTCACGACCGTGGATGAAGTGCTACGCGTCACCGAATCTTGAAGCGGCAGGCCTAGAGCACAAAACAATAGAATGGTGGAGGCCCTAAGTGCATTTTGGGAATGCTCTTAGGGTTGTATTGCAGAGTGCTGGGGTGCCATCCTCAGCCTCTAATCCATATATCTCATCTCAAGCGGGGTTTTTCTCCGATGTATTAAAGCACTGAGTAGAAATAGGGGTCAACACCCCGCTTATCAAAGTTAAGCTTTACAACATCCGTATGATTGTTACCATTTGCCTAGTTTATCCACGAGTTCAGCTTCAAATCTGACGTTTTTTGGTGGATGATGAGTTGGGTATCAGGCAATGCACGACGCGTTGCCGGGAATTCAGTTGACAAGGAATCGTCATTTCAAGGTTCCCTCCGCATTGACCCCACACACTGCCAACTTTTGTTTCCACGGCAGACCCTCAGTATCTTGACCGCCCCTGTCAAGACGATCCCCCAAGCCTCCTTATTGAACAATGCATAAACGCTTCGGTAGTACGCCGTCGCAAGTTCGTGAAAAGAACCCGCTGAGCCCAATGATTATCGGCCCTGCGGGATGACGAAAGGCTCGCTTCATGCATAAGACCCTCGTGACCCTTCTGACGTTTGCCTTGCTGGTGATGACCGGCGTGGCGCAGGGACAGGAAGTCACTATCAAGGTGACGCCTGAAAACACGGTGCATGTCACCCAAGGGTTTGAGACCGAAAAGGTCTCGAACTTGGATGAATTGGCTGATGATCAGGGCGACGCCCGTATGACGGTGCTTTTCCCTCCGCAGAAGCCCGCGGTGTACGAACTTGAATCCGAAGAGGATTACCTGCTCATCACCGATGGCTATTTGCCCGCGGGTGGGGAAATTCTTCTGCAGGCCACCATTGATCACACCGGCGAGGAGGTCGCCGGGTTCGAGCACGTGATCCGTGGGGGTGATTGGCTTATCGACGCCAAATATATGAACCTGCTGCCGGCGGGCGAGGTTACCATCTCCGCCACGCTCCGCACCCCGGGACGCAATGACGCGTCTGCGAGCCATCCGTTCTACATCCTCGAGCCCGGCGACATCGATTCGGATTCTGACAGCGATTGGTTTGATTGGGAAGGGCAGACGCCTTCCGATGTACCTTTCACCCCCGGCGAAGGGTTTGTTGAGTTCGAGCCTCCTGCGGGTGCCCGCATCTATTACGTGAGTGCTACCGGGAGCGACAGCAATGATGGTCTGAGTGAAGCCCGCCCTCTCCGTACGGCGAGAGCGGCTTACGGCAAAGTCCGTAACGGTTCGAGTGACTGGATCCTCTTCAAAGCCGGTGAGGTTTTTAGTGGTGGCTTCGGTACCTGGACCAAATCGGGGGCCTCTGCTGAAGCCCCGCTACATGTTGGCGTCTACGGAGAAGGGGACCGTCCTGTTATCCATACCAATGGCGGCGAGTTCTGGAAGGCCTACGGTTCGGTTTCGAATATCCGTATGGAGGGTATCCACGCCTTCGCCAACCGACGTGTTGGGACGAGTAGCGACGAGCTCGCTTGGCGTGAGTATGGCGTGTTTCTCCTTGGCAAGGGCCAGAACTACTTCTTCCAAGATTGCAAATTCGAAGGGTTTAAGTTCAATCTGGTCTTCCAGGGCTACAGCGAAGGATCGATTCGTAATGTGATGATCTATCGTTGCATCGTTAATAATGCCTTCGGCCACTGGGACCACGACGTAGCGGGCCACTCTTCCGGTCTGTTTCTTAAGGGCGTGGTCAATGCTGAAGTCGTTGAGTGTACTTTCGATCGCAACGGCTGGAATCCGCAGGTGCGAGGCGCCAACCGTACTAAATTCAACCATAACCTGTACGTTCAATACGACAACGAAAATGTGAACGTCCGCCAGAGCATCATCTCCCGCGGTGCTTCGCACGGCTTGCAACTTCGTTGTGGTGGCGACATTGTCGAAAACCTCTTTGTCCGTAATGCGTTGGCCTGTTTCGTACAGCTCGACCCCAGCAACATCGTGGATAACGTCGTTATCGAAGCGGATGACATCGATGACAAGGAAATTCGGGGCCAGGGCATCACCGTTAACCCAACGGAAGAAGCGCTTGTCGCTAATAACATCGTGACCCGTAAGGTCGGCCGAGCCGGTTGGATGACCGCTTTCAAGACGGCCTGGACCAGCGACGTCAGCAAGATCCCGACCTATAACGTCAAAGTCCATGACAACATTGTTTGGAATTGGTGGATGAATGAACCGCATATTCCGATCAGCACGAAGGAAGGCAACGTTACCCGCTACAACAACACCATTGATGGCGTTGTTACCGAGACGGGCAAGCGTGTGGTTTACAAGGATCCGACCGTGAGCATGGAGAACTACATTGACGGGGGTTTTTCCGAGTTCCTACGCCAAGCGGTTCAACGCCGCCGTGGCGAATGGAACGAAGAAGTTACCGCCGCAACATTTAACGCATATATGCGTGACGGTTTCTCCCCCGCGAGCTCATCTGGCAATAGCTATTGAGTTTTAGGGCAGCACCGCTTTTAGTATTGTGAAAGCACTACCCCTCTCTGCGAGGGGTTTTTTATGCGCGGTGGTTCGCGGCTATGCTATGCAAATGAGTGAATCACTTCCGCAGATTGCCGTGCCGATCCGTGTGCGTTACCAGGAGTGCGACCCCATGAATGTCGCGCATCACTCGGTGTATCCAGTTTGGTTGGAGATCGCGCGGACGGAATTGCTGCGTTCGATGGGGCAAACTTATCGTGATCTCGAGGCGGCGGGGGTCTTTCTGGTGGTGGCGAAACTTTCGCTTCGTTACCGACGTCCCGCGATGTACGACGACGAATTGGAGGTGACCGTTACGGCGTTACCAACGGTGGGGGTGAAATTGGAACACCGCTACGAAATCCGCCGGGGGAAAGAACTGATCGCCGCAGCGGAGACGACGCTGGCTTGTGTCGATGGAGATGGGAAGTTGCGGCCGGTCCCGGAAAAGGTTCTCAATCAAGGTCCGTGACGGGTTACACCCCAAGCGGGTCTGTCAATTTTCCGAAATATGAAATGGTTATTCGTGGTTCACTACTCGTTGTCTAGCGGGTTTGGTGATTCATTGGGCCCCGAGAGGGCAGTCATTTCGTCATGAGTGGTACCGAATCGGTCAATTGGTTCATCGGGATTGCGCTCTTCACGGTGTTGGCGTGGTGGGGAGGTGTGCGATTGGGCCGAAACGGTATCTGGATCGGAAGGTTGACGATCGCAGGGGGTATTTTGTTGATCCTGGTGTGGGGATGGTTGATCCGTCACCCCGCAACAGCCGTGGCGGTCATCCCGGTGGGTGTGCTTAGCCGTATCGAGGGGGTGGGAGGAGTGCCACTGTTCATGATGGTGCTAGGCGCTGCCTGGTCGCGCTCCGAGGTGGCTCGTCAGCGGGTTGTGATCGGCTGGGCGATGATGTTTGGCGCGATCTATTTCGTGAACGGCGGGATGTGGATGCTCCAAGAAACTCCGACAGCCGTGATGGGGCAGAGCGTCTCTCCATATGACATTCGGCAGAGCCAAGACTACTCCTGTGTCCCTGCGGCCTGTGCCACGGCTTTGAATATCCTGGACTTCCCGTCGACTGAAATGCAGATGGCCCAGTTGACCCAGACAAGGCCAGGGACTGGGGCGACGATGATCCGCGCTCTAGATGGCCTTGAGCAGCGACTCCAAGGTGAGCGTGTTCGGCCGGTCTTAGTCGCGCCGAGATACGAAGAATTGGGCGATCTTGCATTGCCCATGCTTACTCCTCTCCAATTTGAGCCGACACGTCAGCATATGGTGGTCATCACGAAGGTGTCGGACAAAGGCGTCTGGATCATCGATCCGATGGACGGCTACTACTATTTGGCTGATGAAGAAATGGTCGATTTATACCGAGATCAGGCCATCGTTTTCCGTACTTTTTGAAGCGAGATCGCGGTTTGGGCTGTTTTAACTGACCCGGGTGATTGTCTACAGGAGTGTCTGGGACCGTGTTCCAGGTTTCCGCCCAAAACTCGAAACTCTGTGGTTTTGTTGGCCGCGGGGCGAGGCTCTTTCAATTGTTGACGTTCAAAGTCAGTAAATATGCCTGGTTTTAGGCTGCTGGATTTTGACGCGACACGCAAAACCCCTAGAATCTTCGCTCTTTCATAACCCCAGCGCGGTATAGCCGCGCGATACACCTGAGCTCCCGGATGTCTCCGGGACCCCCGACAAACGGAGTTGCATCGAATGGCCAAGAAAAAGACCACCCGCTCATCGACCGCTAAGAAGCCCGGCAAGATGGTTTATTACTTCGGTAAGACCAAGACCGATGGCAACGCAAAACAACGCGAACTGCTCGGTGGCAAAGGCGCCAACCTCGCCGACATGACCAGCATCGGCCTGCCCGTGCCTCCCGGTTTCACCTGCACCACCGAGTGCTGCGACCAGTACTACAAGCAAGGCCGCAAGCTGCCCAAGGGCCTGATGGATCAAGTCTACAAGGCCGTGAAGCTCCTCGAAAAAGAAAACGGCAAGAAGTTCGGCAGCAACACCGACCCGCTGCTCATGTCCGTCCGCTCGGGTGCCGCCCAGTCGATGCCCGGCATGATGGACACCGTCCTCAACCTCGGCCTCAACGACGAAGCCGTTGTTGGCCTGGCCAACGCTACCGGCAACGAGCGCTTCGCTTACGACTCGTACCGTCGTCTACTCAACATGTACGGCGACGTCGTCATGGGCGTTGACCACCACGCCTTCGAAGCCGAGTTCGACAAGATCAAGGCCGAGCAAGGCGTTGACCTCGACACCGACGTCGATACCGCGGGGCTCATCAAGCTGTGCGCTGCTTACAAGAAAGTTATCAAGAAGCACACCGGCCAATACTTCCCGCAAGACCCCATGAAGCAGCTGGAGATGGGCATCACCGCCGTGTTCAGCTCGTGGATGGTCCCGCGTGCGATTCGCTATCGTCAGATCAACGAGATGACCGGTCTGCTCGGTACCGCCGTGAACGTCCAGACCATGGTCTACGGCAACATGGGTGACGACTGCGGCACCGGCGTGGCTTTCACCCGCAACCCTTCGACGGGTGCCAACAAGTTCTACGGCGAGTTCCTCGTCAACTCGCAAGGCGAAGACGTCGTCGCGGGTATCCGTACCCCGCTGCCCTGCGAAAAGATGCCGCAGTGGAAGGCTCCCAACAACAAGACCGTCGGCAAGCAGATGCACGCCGAGCTGATGAAGATGAAGGGCATCCTCGAGAAGCACTACAAGGACGTCCAGGACATCGAGTTCACCATCGAGCGTGGCAAGCTGTTCATGCTGCAAACGCGTAACGGTAAGCGGACCGGTGCCGCGGCCGTGAAGATCGCCTGCGACATGGTCAAGGAGAAGCTGATCACCGAGAAGACGGCCGTGAAGCGGATCCCCGCCAACGACCTGACCCAGCTGCTGCTGCCCTCGTTCGACCCCAAAGCCAAGAAGTCGGCCTCGCCGCTGACCGTGGGCTTGCCCGCGTCGCCTGGCGCGTCGTTCGGTGCGTTGGCGTTCACCGCCGAGGAAGCCGTCGAGCGGACCCACGCCGGCGAGCGTGTCCTGCTCGTTCGTCAGGAAACCAGCCCCGAAGACGTCGACGGCATGCACTCGGCCGACGGCATCCTCACCTCCACCGGCGG
>JBCCWB010000167.1:0-9510 GCA_039194345.1 Planctomycetota bacterium | reverse complement strand
TCCGCTTCGCGCGCGAGCTTGGCTTCGGGCATCGCGGTCATGCCGATGAGGTCGCCGCCGAGTTGCCGGTGCCACTCGCTCTCGGCCCGCGTGGAAAAGACGGGGCCCTCCATGCAGACGTAGGTGCCGTGGTCGTGGACGTTGACGTCGCCGTCGAGCTTCGCCGCCGCGTCGAGCAGCCACCGCCGCATCACCGGGCAGAACGGCGAGGAAAACTCGACGTGCACCGCGGCCTTCTCGAAAAACGTGTTGGGTCGTTTGTAGGTCTTGTCGACCACCTGATCGGCGATGACCAGCTCGCCGGGCTGCAGGTGTTCCCGCAGCGAACCCGTCGCGCCGCTGGCCAAGAGGTGGGTGACGCCCAGGGCTTTCATGGCGTAGATGTTGGCCCGGTACGGCACGGCTGTGGGGTTGAGCACGTGGCCCGGCCCGTGGCGTTGGAGCAGGAAGACCTCGACACCCGACCATTCCACGGCCGTGATCGGCCCGCTGGGCTTGCCGAAGGGGGTGTCGATCTCGTGGGTGGTTTTCACGACCTGGTCGGCGGGGTCGGTGCCCGGAGCGTCGAACATGTCGCCCAGGCCGCTGCCGCCGATGATGCCGATTTTGAGGGGTTGGTCTTGGGTGGGGCTGTCGTTCATGGGAGCATGGTAGCCGTGGTGGTAACGGTCGTGGGCGGGGCGTCGTATACCCGGCGGCGAGCTCGCCCTACCATTGCTTTATCCCACTATTTTGATTGGATTTTCACATGAAACGCTTCTTAACCACCGTGATCGGAGCCGTGGCCTTGGCCGCGGTCCCGTTGGCCCCCTCAAATGCCCAGGAGTTCCTCACCCCGCCGGACGTGGCGTGGGGCATGGTCCTCGACCCCGCCAAGGTCCGCACCAGCACGCTGGCTTCGCAGGTCATGGACCATTTCACCGTGGAGCAACGCGATCAGCTCGGCGAGATGATCGACGGCGTGTCCAACACCCTGGGCCTGAACCTCCACGAGGACCTGGGCAAGATCGTCGCGTTCGGCGACGGCTTCGCCCCGGGCGATATCTCGATCGCTGTCGATGTCGGCTCGGCTCAGACCAACGTCGAAGGCCTGCTGCTCGCGCTGGAGAACTACGACTCCTACGACTACTCCAACCTCATCATCCACTCGGTCCAAAGCCAAGACAAACCCCGCTTCTTCTGCGCGATCCTGCCCGGCAGCGAAACGCAGTCCGGCGTGCTTCTGCTCTCGCCCGACAAGACCAAGACCGAAGAACTGGTCGATCAGGCGAAGACCGGAACACAGGTGATCAACCCCGACATCCTCGGCGGCGAAGACTTCTTCCGGCTATGGGTCGACCGTATCCCCGCGGAACTTTTCGAAGGAAGCCCGCAGCAGTCCAACATCGCGGGCATGATCCAGTCGCTCGAAATCGTCGGCAGCACCGGCGAACTCGACACCCGGCTCGCCCTCAACGTCACCCTGACCAACCCCGCTCGGGCCCGGCAGATCTACCAGATGGCGGCGGGTGGCAAGGCCCTGATAGAGCTCGCGGCGTCGAACGATGCCGACGCCGCCAAGCTCGCTGACCTGCTGGCCTATGTCCGGGTGGAACAGCCCGCGGACAACAGCAACCTGCTGAGCATCACCGCGCTGTGTGACAACGAAGGTTTGGCATCGGTACTCGACATGCTCGACGAGGCCGGGGCGTTTAACGAGCTCGGCCTCGAATAACGCCAAGCCTTTTTTCTTGACTCCCGTGGGCCCCGGCAATCGCCGGGGCCTGCAACCGGTTGTTTTGTTTTCACTTTCTGTAACCGCGGCCGCTCGAGATTCGTAGGAAATACGATCGAGCTTTGAGGGAACCACCGCGTATGACCGCCATGATGACGCCCAACACCGTCACCCCACCCGCCGACGCTGTCGAGCCCGTCGAACAAGACGCGGTCACCGACGAAGCCTTGGCGGCGCGGGTGCAGACCGGCTGCGTCAAGAGCTACGAAGAACTCGACCGCCGCTACCGCGTGCGGTTGATCCACCTGCTTCGCCGCCGGGTCGGGCGCGAATCGGATGCAGAAGACCTGGCCCAGATCACGCTATTTACGGCCTACGAGAAGATCGGCCGATACGACCCCAAGCGGAAGTTCAGCACCTGGCTCTTCACGATCGCGGTCCGCAAAGCGATCGACCACGGCCGGGCCAACGCCAAACACGTCGCCCCGTCGGGGCACGAGCCCACCGCGGGCGGCGACGCGATCATCGCCCTGCCCGATCAGACCGACGGCCCGCTGCAGCGCACGATCGAGGCCGAGCAACACAACCGCCGGTCGGACCTCTGGCGGCTGGCGGATGAAGTGCTCAAACCCGCGCAGTGGACCGCGCTCTGGCTGCACTACGGCGAAGACCAAACCCCCGCTGAGGTCGCCAAGGCGATGAACATCAGCCGGGTGAACGCCCGGGTCCTGCTGCACCGGGCCCGCAAGATCCTCAGCGACAAACTCAAAGACTCCCCGGCCCTGGCCGCGATGTAACCCCGATGGTGAACGCCATGAAAACCACCCCAAACCCCAAACCGACTCTCCAAGACCTCGAAAAGCAGCTGCGCGACGGCGCCCAGCACCGCCGATCCACGCTCGAGCAACTCGCCCCGGCCTACCCCGTGGGCGACTACCCGCCGCGTAGTGCCGAAGATCGTGCCCAGGCGACCGGCCCCGGCGTGGTCATTCGGGTCCTGTGGTTGATCGGGCTGGGCGGCCTCAGCACCGCGGCGCTCTTGGGCGTGGTCACGCTGACCCAGCTCGTCATGCCCAACCCGACGGCCCCGTCACCCGGCATCCTCGCCGCCGAGCCCCGACCCGACACGCTGGGGCCTTCGGTCCGCTCGCTTCTGGCCGGCCTGGGCGAACTCGAAACCCGGATGGGCCAGCAGATCGACCCCTCGGTCGAGTCGGCCATCGCCTGGCCCGAACGCCTCAACGAGATCTCCGTGGCGTTGATCAACCCCGACACCGGACTGCAAAATCCGATTGAGCAAGAATTTAACGCCTTCCGGGCTGACCTCCAGACCGCAGCAGATCACATCCGCGAGCAGTGTCAGGCCAACCCCAAGCCCGCCCCCACCGGCTATTTGCCCCAGCCCAGCGCCCCGTCGGCCACGGGCTGAATCCGGGCTGCGCGTCCCATAACCCTGCCAAATCCAACTCTGTGAGCCCGCCCTGGAATAGTCTTCGGGGCTGGGTAGTTATCCTTACAGCGAGACGGTGTTCGTTTCGTGATGAGGAAAAGGTGTGGCACGTGGATAGTGAAGCGTTTCGAGAATTAGCGTTGGCCGAAATGGATGCGGTGTATCGGATGGCGATGCACCTGAGTCGACACCCCGACGAGGCGTCGGACCTGATGCAGGAGACCTACCTCAAGGCGTTCAAAGCCGAGGGTCGGTTCGAGCTCGGGGAAAAAGGTGTCCGCCCGTGGCTGTTCAAGATTTTGCACAACACGTTCTACACCCGGTACCAGAAGAAAAAGCGGGAACCCACGATTCCCGATGAGTACATCCACGAAAGCACCCCCAGTGAAGTGGACGCCCCGCCCCCGGCGTGGGACCTGGAGCACATGGACTGGGAACAGGTAGATGATCGCCTCAAGCAAGCGATCGATGAGCTGCCCGACCAGTACCGCGAGGTGCTACTGCTCTGGGCGGTGGAAGGCCTGAAGTATCGGGAAGTCGGCGAAGTCTTAGACGTGCCGTTGGGCACGGTGATGAGCCGGCTGTATCGGGCCCGTGGCATCCTCAGCGAGAAACTCGCGGGGCTGGCGCAGGAACAAGGCATCGCGGTGAGCTGAAGCTCGCCGCTTCGACAGACAGACAAATTCGGGTGGCGAAGACCCTAGAAACCACAACGGGCAGAAAGAATCACGAGTAGACCAACCATGAGCAATGGCATGACCCCCCAAGAAGCGCACGAACTTTTTTCCGCTTACGCCGACGGCGAGCTGAACGAAGAACAGAGCCTCCGCGCTCTGGAGCAGATGGCGGCCGACCCAACCAACACCAAGCGGGTCTTGCATCAGCAACAGCTCAAGAAAGCCTGCGGACGCGCCATGGATTCGCAGGCGATGCGGTGTCCGGATGCACTGCGTGAAAAGATTTGTGCGATGGCCGAAGAGCACAGCGCGACCGAGTCGCCCGCTTCATCGCAGCTGGCCGAGTCGCAAGCGTACGACAACCCGGTGATCGGCCGGATCGGCAACTGGATCGCGCCGATCGCTGTGGCCGCTACGCTGTTCATCGGCGCCCTCGTGGCCCTGAATGTGATGAACAACAACCGGGGTTACTCACCGGATGGCATCCTCACCGCCAGCCTCGCTAACACCTTCGGCGAACGCCACCTGAAATGTGCGGCGGGTAAATCCTCCCCCTACGACACCGAGCTCTTCCCCGCCGAAGTCGCCCTGCTCGATGATTCGCTGGTGCAGCACGTCGGCCAAGAACTCGACGGCGCCGCCCTCGACCTCTCGACCCTCGGCTACGAGTACAAGGTCGCGGGCTTCTGCCCGATCCCCGGCGACAAGTCGGTCCATGTGATGTACGAAAACCCCGCGGGCCAGATGCTCTCGCTGTGGATCAAGACCTACGACGGCAAGCCCACCCTCGACCCCGGCGTGCCCTACATCCCCCCGCAAGACCACACCGAGCAGCCCATGATGGTCTGGCGTGAGGGCGACATGGTCTTCTACCTTGTCGGCGACACCATGGACGACGTCAAGCAAGCCCAGCCCGCGATCCACCTCGCCTCGGCGCTCTGAGTAACCCGCAACCTTCTCACGCTCCTGCCGCTTGCGACTTAGCGCGTGGCCGACAAAGCGGAACGCTAAGCCGCTAGCGGCAGAATGCCATGAAGCGTTTGGGATTCCCCGTCCGTTAATTTTGGAAGATGGGCCTGTCGATCCGACCGTCGGCAGGCTACGATCTTCCACCATGCTTACCCCATCTTTCCCTCCGCGGCGACTGACTCTTCTCACCACTGCCTTACTCGCCTCCGCGACGCTGGGCTCGGTCACTGCTCAGAACGTCGAAGAACTGTTCAAGAACAACTGCATCGGATGCCACGGCGAAGACTTCGCCGGAGCCAGCGCCCCGTCCATGCTCGAAGGCGATTGGCTGACCGACGGCAGCGACCGCGAACTCTATAACGCGATTCATGAAGGCATCGACTTCGCGGGCATGCCGGCCTTCAAGGGCGGGCTGAGCGAAGCCGAGTCCTGGGCGTTGGTCGTCTACTTCCGCGAAATTCAGGGGAACCGAATCCGCGAAGAGCTCGGCGACAGCACGCCCAACGCCGACGGCGTGTACGAGACCGAGCACCACGATTACAAAGTCGAGACCGTCGCGAAAGGCTTGGTCCGCCCTTGGTCGATCGAGTTCCTGCCCAATGGCACGATGCTCGTCAGCGAGCGCGAAGGCAAGCTCCGCCTGATCATCGACGATGAACTGATCAAACAACCCGTGGTCGGCACGCCCGAAGTTTGGAACAATGGCCAGGGCGGGCTGCTCGACATCGCCGTCGATCCCAACTACGACACCCCCGGCCACCCTGGCAACGGCTGGATCTACCTCTCGCACTCCGAGATCACCGACGACTCGGGCAAACGCCCCGCGGGCATGACCACCGTCGTCCGCGGCAAGCTCGAACAGCGCGGCTCCCGCTGGTTCTGGACCGACCAGGAAACACTCTTCACCACAGGCCCCGAGCACGGTAGCGCCGCACGGGTCCACTTCGGCAGCCGATTCGTCTTCGACGATGACGACACGTTGTTCTTCACCATCGGCGACCGCGGCCAGATGCCCCGGTCCCAAGAACTCGACAAACCCAACGGCAAGGTCCACCGCATCCACACCGACGGCTCGATTCCCGACGACAACCCGTTTGTCAACGACTCGTCCGCCATGCCCTCGGTCTGGTCCTTCGGCCACCGCAATCCGCAGGGCCTCGCCAAGCACCCCGAGACCGGCCTGCTCTACGACATCGAGCACGGCCCCCGCGGCGGCGACGAGATCAACCTCGTCGAACCCGGCAACAACTACGGCTGGCCGGTGGTGTCGTATTCGATGAACTACAACCAAACCCCCTTCGGCAAGAACGCCCCGTTCCACGAAGACATGGGGTTCGTGGAGCCGGTGCACTACTGGATTCCATCGATCGCCCAGTGCGGCAGCAGCTTCTACGTCGGCGAAGGGTTCCCCAAGTGGCAGAACGACCTATTCGTCGCGGCCTTAAGGAAAGAAGAAATCCGCCGGGTCCGTCTCAATGAAGACGGCAAGACCGTGATCGAAGACGAGCCGATCTACCGCGGCCAGGGCCGGATCCGCGACGTGGTGCCCGGACCCGACGGGGCGCTGTATGTCGCGGTAGAGGACGGGGGCAAGGCCGGGTTCGTGCGTCGGCTGGTGCCGGTCGACTGATCACCCTCAAACACAAAAATCTCTGACACCCGGCGCAGATCGCGCCGGGTGTTTTCGTATCCGCAGTGACCGGCCCGACGCGTGATCGCGTTGCCCGCGGCAGGCGGTGGCGATGCCGCCGCGGTGGCCTGATTCTTTTGCCACTCCCGGAGACCAGAGATGCTCAAAACGTTCGCCCCCCAGACCTCGGTTCGTGCCCGGTGGACCGCCGCCGCATGCGCCGCCCTGCTACTCCCCGCCACGGGATTCGCGGCCCTCCCGGCCGGCACCAGCTTTGAGACCACCCCGGCGGGGTCCACCGCGTCGCCGGTCACCACCGTCAACTCCGACGGGATCGACATCACCATCCGCGACTTCACCCTGTCCGGCGGCGGCTTCAGCTCCGGCTTCGCCGAGGTCCAGAACCGGGTGTACATCCCCCTCGCCAGCCCGTTCGGCGACGCCGAGCAGGAGCTAGAGCTCAACAACGTCTTCGCCGAGTTCGACTTCGGCGGCAACCCGACCCTCCTGCAGTTCGACTACGCCTTCCTCGGCGGGGACAGCAACCTCCAGGTCAACGGGGCCGTCGATTCGGTCAGCGGCGGGCTCAGCCAGATCCTCGGCGTCGCGCTCGGTGGAGCGGTCTCCACCACCAACGGCAGCTACAACGGCATCGACTTCCAGCTCACCGCCCAGCTCACCGGCGGCAACAACGAGATCGGCCGGCTGCTGCTGGGCGACGGCGTGACCCCGATCACCGCCTTCGGCGTCGGCGGGCAGGAATTCGCCATCGACAGCATCCGGGCGGTCCCCGAGCCCGCGGGTGCCCTGGCCCTGGGCGGACTGGGCACCGTGCTGCTGGCCCGCCGCCGCGGCCGTAAAACGTCTTGATTGGCCCCAAACCCCATCCCACGCCCGCCTCGGCTGACCCGGCCGAGGCGGGTTTTCCGCGTTAAACCCTTGCAAGATCGCAAGTCGAGTGTTGACCCCCCGGGCGGTGGGTCGATATAATCCTCGGCCCATGAAACGCGATCGCGCCCATCTCGTCATCGCCCTCCCCGACGTCGTCGCGACGGTCGGCGTGGTCGTTATCTGAGCGGACGACCCGTGCCCTCTCCCGCCGATCACGCTCAGACGACCCGATAACACTTGATCATGACCCGCCGCCTCCCACGAGGCCGATGTAGGTCTAAAAACACCCTGAACCCAACCACTTTTTACGGAAGCCCCACCATGGCCCCCGCCCAACAACTCAGCGCCACCCAACTCCAAGCCCAACGCGGCACGCCCACCGACAAGTACCGCGGCATGACCGGTGCCCAGATCTTCAACGCCATGATGAAAGAGCATGACGTCGACACGATCTTCGGCTACCCCGGCGGCGCGATCCTCCCCGTCTTCGACGCCATCCACGAGTCGAACCAGTTCAAGTTCATCCTCTCCCGCCACGAGCAGGGCGCCGGCCACATGGGCCAGGGCTACGCCCGCGTCACCGGCAAGCCCGGCATCGTCCTGGTGACCTCCGGCCCCGGGGCGACCAACACCGTCACCCCGCTCCAAGACGCCCTCATGGACGGCACCCCCCTGATCGTCTTCGCCGGCCAGGTCGCTACCTCGGCCATCGGCACCGACGCGTTCCAGGAAGCCGACATGACCGGCATCACCCGGCCGTGCACCAAGTGGAACGTGCTCGTGAAACACGTCCGCGACATCCCCCGCGCCATCAACCAGGCCTTCATGATCGCCACCACCGGCCGGCCCGGCCCCGTGTTCGTCGACCTGCCCAAGGACGTGACCGCTCAGGTCCTCGACGAGCCCGTCTACGCCGAGCCCCACATGCCCGGCTACCACATCCGCGAAGCCGGCACGTCGAGCGAAATCGAACGCGCCGCCGCCATGATCAACCAGGCCAAGAAGCCGCTGTTCTACGTCGGCCAGGGCGCGATCCTCTCGGGCGCGACCGAAATCCTCAAGAAGTGCGTCGACGCCGGCAACATCCCCGTGACCACCACGCTCCACGGCCTGGGCGCGTTCGACCAGAACGACCCCCGCAGCGTGGACATGCTCGGCATGCACGGCGCTGCCTATGCCAACTGGGCCATGCGTGACGCCGACGTCGTCGTGTCCATCGGCGCCCGCTTCGACGACCGCGTCACCGGCAACGTGGCGAAGTTCGCCCCCGCCGCCCGCGCCGCCGAGCGCGAAGGCCGTGGCGGCATCATCCACTTCGACATCGCCCCGGAAAACATCAACAAAGCCGTGCCCGTGACCATCGGTGTCGAGGGCGACGCCCGCAAGAACCTCGAGCTCTTGCTGCCGCACCTCACCCAAGAAAACGACCGCACGCCTTGGCTCGAACAACTCACCCAGTGGAAGAAGGACGAGCCCTACCGCTACGACCACGACGAGCGCGAGTTCCACCTCAAGCCGCAGGCCGTGATCGAGCAGCTGTACAAATCGTCGAAGGGCGACGCGATCATCACCACCGGCGTGGGCCAACACCAGATGTGGGCCGCCCACTTCTACAAGTACACCGAGCCCCGCCAGTGGCTGACCTCCGGCGGCCTGGGCACCATGGGCTTCGGCGTGCCGTCGTCGGTCGGTGCGCAGCTCGGCGAGATGGTCGAGGCCGAGAAGGAAGGCCGCAAGGCCCGCCAGGTCGTCAACATCGACGGCGACGGCAGCTTCTCCATGACCGCCATGGAGATGACCACCGCCGCCCAGTACAAGATCCCCGCCAAGACCATCATCCTCAACAACGACTTCCAGGGCATGGTCAAGCAGTGGCAGGACCTGTTCTACGACGAACGCTACAGCCACACCGAGATGCACAACCCCGACTTCTGCAAGCTGATCGAGGCGATGCACTGCGGCGCGTTCCGCGTGACGAAGCTCGCGGACCTGCCGAAGGTCATGGACGAGTTCCTCGCTTACGACGGCCCGGCCGTGCTCGACGCGTTGGTCGAGAAGCACGAGCACGTCTACCCGATGGTGCCCGCGGGCAAGAGCGTCGACGAAATGGTCTTAGGACCAGCGGGTTGACGCGACCAGACGCTTCGCTGCGCGCAACGGCGGCGGGCCGCACCGCCCC